>CAZYWA010000346.1:0-8499 GCA_964650975.1 uncultured bacterium | reverse complement strand
CCGCGGGAATGCGCCGCGCGGCTTCGAGGTAGCGATTGGTTCGAGACGAGGATTCGGGCTTCACGAGCCGACATCACATCACTCGAGAATCGCCACGACCTGATCCTCGACGACCGACTCGCCGATCGACACCTGGATCGCCGCCACGACTCCCGCGCCCGGAGCCTCGACGGGGATCTCCATCTTCATCGATTCCAGGACGATCACGGCGTCGCCCTCGCTCACCGAGTCGCCGATCTTGCGCTCGATCTTGAACACGACTCCGGTGATCTGCGCTCGGACCTCGTTCATTCGCTCCTCCGCGTCAGCCGAACGTGCCGCGCTCCAGCGCACCGGTGTCGAGGTCGCCGCGACGGAAAGCGTCGCTGCGCAGGATCCTCAAGTGCATGGCGATGTTGTGCTTGATGCCCTGGATGCGCGTGGCTTCGAGCGCGCCGCAGATCCGCTCGATGGCCTCGGGACGATCGCGTCCCCAGGCGCTGATCTTCGCGACCATGGGATCGTAGAAGGGCGACACCGTGTAGCCGCCCTGCACACCCGAGTCGACGCGCACTCCCTCGCCTTCGGGAAAGGCGAGCACGGTGATCAGCCCCGGCGACGGCATGAACTTCTTGGCGGGATCCTCGGCGTAGATCCGGCATTCGATGGCCGAGCCGCGCTGCGCGAGCTTCGCCGCGTCCATGCCCGACGGCTGCCCAGCCGCGACTCGCAGCTGCATCTCGACCAGGTCGAGCCCGGTAGTGAGCTCGGTCACCGGATGCTCCACCTGCAGTCGCGTGTTCATCTCGAGGAAGAAAAAGCCCATCTTCTGGTCGACCAGGAACTCCACGGTGCCGGCGTTCACGTAACCCACGGCCCTCGCGGCCTCGCGCGCCGCCTCGTGAAGCTGAGTCCGGACCCCGGCATTCTGGCCGTCCAGGAAGAGCGGCGAGGGCGTTTCCTCGATCACCTTCTGATGGCGGCGCTGCACCGAGCACTCGCGCTCGAAGATGTGGTGAGCGGTGCCGTCGAGCTCGCCGAACACTTGCACCTCGACGTGCCGCGGCCGCTCCAGGTACCGCTCCAGATACACGGCGCCGTTTCCGAAAGCCCGGCGCGCGCGCTCCGCGGCGCTCTCCACGAGCTTCACCAGATCCGCCGGACCCTCCGCCACCTGCATGCCGATGCCGCCACCGCCGCCCACGGCCTTGATCAGCACCGGGAAGCCGATGCGCTCGGCCTCCGCCATCGCCTGCTGCGGCGACACCGGGCTCAGCGTGCCCGGCACCACCGGGACTCCCGCGGCAGACATGGTCTCACGGGCGCGAACCTTGTCGCCCATCAGGGTGATCACCTCGGGCGACGGACCCACCCAGATCAGACCGGCGTCGCGCACCCGGCGCGCGAAATCGGCGTTCTCGGAGAGAAACCCGTATCCAGGGTGAATCGCGCCGGCACCGGTCTTGCGCGCCACGTCGAGGATGATGTCGGCGTTCAGGTAACTCTTGAGCGACGGGCCCTCGCCGACTCGGTACGCCTCGTCCGCGAAGTAGCGGTGCAGCGCTCCCTGGTCGGCGTCGGAATAAACCGCGACCGTCTCGATCCCGAGCTTGCGGGCCGAACGGATCACCCGGCACGCAATCTCGCCGCGGTTCGCGATCAGCAGCTTGCGGAACATGCCTTTGGCCTTTCGGTGCTTGGGGACGGGAGAAGAGCGCGAACCTAAGGGCCGGTCGGACCGGGTGTCAAGGGAGTCAGGCGAAACCGCGATCGATTTGACCACCCCCCCACCGGTGGCTATCATTTTCCCAAGGATTTCGCGCGGTCTGGTTCGCGCGGGGCGCGGCATTCCACGCCCGTTCCCGGCCCGCAACGATGGCACTCATCCGCTACGCGACCCGGGAAATCACCGCCAAGCTCGTCTATTACGGCCCTGGCCTCTCGGGTAAGACCAGCAACCTCCAGTACATCCATTCGAAGCGCGCCTTCGGCAAGGTGGGCGAGCTCTTGAGCCTCGCCACCGGCGCCGACCGGACGCTCTTCTTCGATCTGCTGCCGGTGAGCGGCGGAACCATCGCGGGCTTCACGCTGCGTTTCCAGCTGTTCACCGTGCCCGGCCAGATCTTCTACAACAAGACGCGCAAGATGGTGCTGCGCGACGCCGACGGGGTGGTGCTGGTCGCCGACAGCGCCGTCGACGCCCGCGAACGGAATCGCGAGAGCCTCGACAACCTGAAGCAGAACCTGCACGAGAACGGGCTCGACTACGACACGATCCCGCTGGTGCTGCAGCTCAACAAGCGCGACCTGGCCGATCCGCAGGACGCGGCCGCGATGGACGCGGAGCTGAACGAGCGACGCGTGCCGCGCTTCGAGGCCGTCGCGACCAACGGCACGGGCGTCATCGACACATTGCAAACGTTGATGCGCCAGGTGCTCGCGGATCTCGACCGGAAATACAACCTGTATCGCACCAAGAGCGGCGAGCAGGACGATCCGATCAAGAGCTTCGAGCTGGGCCTCGAGGACGATGCACCTCCACTCGGGGGGCTGCAACCCGCGCGCCCGGCCCTGACGCCACCCGGGAAGTCCGAGTCGCGATCGGAAGCGCCGACCCGCCCGCTTCCCCCGCGCTCGATTCAGACCCCGCGCGAGCCACCCCGGCCCGCCGCTCCGGACCGCACCGCCCCGGGCGCGCCGGATCCGGCCGGGGCCGCGAACGGCGAGCCGGTGCTCGCCGAGCTGCTCGCCCGGACGGTCGCCCGGCTCGAGGCACTCGCGACCGAGCTGCGCAACGTCAACGACGTGCAGGTTCGCGACAAGCGCGAGCTGCTCGACGCCATCGACGGTCTGCGCGCGCCGGGACTCATGAGCCTGGACGAGACCGCCCGCTATTTGCGGGTCGCACCCGGTACGCTGGAGACGCTCGCCAGCCAGGGCGCGATCCCTTGCACGCGACTCGAGGAGAGCGGTGCCTGGCTGTTCGCGAAGCCGCTGGTCGACGAATGGGTCGCGCGGCGCAGCCGCGGGTCGGGCTAGCCGGGGCCGCCGCAGGCCATCCAGGACACGAAATGTCTTTCCGAATCTCACGCGCCCCGGTCGCGCGGTGCCGCGTGGTCTATTTCGGTCCGCCCGGAGCGGGCAAAGGCACCAGCCTTCGCCACATCTACCAGCACATCAACCCGCTGCGAAAGGGCGAGCTGCGGCAGCGGCGGCGCGGCGCCGAGCAAGTGCTCGAGCTCTCGTTCGACGCCAAGATCCGCAACACGGTGGCGCGGGTGAGCCTCGCCACGCTCACCGGGCCCGTCTCGGACCCGCAGGCGCTGGTCGACATCCTGGAGGGCGTGCAGGGGCTGGTGCTGGTGGCCGACTCCGCACCCTCGGCCTTCGGCGCCAACCTGCGCAGCCTGCAGCTGGTCGAGCAGGCGCTGGGGGTGATGAGCCGGAAGCTCAGCGCCGTTCCGCACGTGCTGCAGTACAACAAGCGCGATCTACCCGACGCGCTGCCGATCGCCGAACTCGACGACGCGCTCAATCGCTACGGAGTGGCGTCGTTCGCGACCGTCGCCACCGAGGGACGCGAGATCGAGAGCACGCTGGTGGCGCTCACGGCGAGCATCCTCGACACGCGTGGCTCCGACGACTCGCGCTCCTCTGCATCGTCCGCTCACGAACGCGACGATGCGCCGCCCGAGCTGAGCCCGCTCGAGGTGGCCGAGCGGCGCAACCTGAAGCGCAAGCTCTCGGACCAGCGCCGCAAGACCGAGATCGGCAAGGCGCTCCAGATGGCCGAGCATTTCTTCGAGCAGGCGGACTACGCCGAGTGCCTGCGCTGGGCGCGCAAGGCCTTGCACAAGGATCCGGAGCAGCCCCGCGCGCGGCTGCTCTTCGATCGCGCCAAGGGGAAGCTCGACGAGCTGGTCGAGCAGCTCTACGCGGACGCCATCGCGGTGCGCGGTAACGGCGACCTGGCGGGAGCGGCCGAGCGCGCCGAGCACGCCCTCGAGCTTCATCCGCATCACCGGGGATTCGAGCTGCTGCTGGAGGAGATCCGGCTGCTCACCCACCGTGCGCTGGCGCCCGCGCCCGCTCCTCCGGCCGAGAAACCTGCGCCACGTCCACCGTCCGATGATCCCGCGGTCACGGCTCGCAAGACCGAGGTGGTGAACCTGATCCGCGAGAGCGAGGAGCTGCTCGCGCGCGCCGATCACCGGGGTGCGCTCGAGGTGCTCGAACGGCTGGCCGCGAACGCGCCGCGCATGCCGGGCGAGGGGCGCTCGCTGCTGAGCGCGGTCGAGCAGCGGCGCCGCGCGGTCTTCGACGCGCTGCTGGCGAGCGCCCACGAGCGAATGAAGGCCAGCGACCCCGACGGCGCCCTCGAATCGCTCAACCTGATCCTCGATCACGACCCGAACGACGCGCGGGCGCTCGCGCTGGTCGACAAGGCCGGCACCGCGGCGATCAGGCGCGCGGGCTCGCGCGGCGACGCACCCGGTGCTCGCCCCGAGGCCCCGGCGGCCGACGGTGGATGGGACCTCGCGTCGCTCCTCGACCCCAACGACCCGCGCGCGCAGCGCGGCCCCTCGTCGCGGTGAAACCGCGACACCAAACGGATTTTCTTGACATGGAAAATTGCGCGGCCGTAGCATGACCCCGCGTTATGCGTGAAGGGATTGCTCGGTCACGCCCGACGGCAACCTTTCGCAAAGGAGCGCCAGATGAGGGGTGGTGAGGCTTCGAGCGTTACGACCTACTTCTACAACATCTGGGGTGCGCTCACCCTGATCGTGCTCATCTTCACCGTCATCAATCCCTGGTTCGCGATCATCGACATCTTGCAGGAGCACCACGCGAAGTACGCGCTCTTCTCGTTCGGCTCCTGCGTGTTCACGGTCTTCATCATCTTTACGCAACGGGAGCGCGTCGAGAGCTACTACTTCCCGGCGCGCGGCTACGAGGAGTCGACTCAGACATTGAAGGCCACGGCGCTCAACATCTGGCCCGTGTTCCTGTCGTCCGTCGCGTGCTTGCTGATTTACCTCTACTCGTACGAAGGGCTCGCCGGGATGGTCGCCGGCGGCGCGGCGACCGCCGCGCAGCGCCAGGCGAGCATCCTGCTGCTCTTGCCGTACAGCATCGCGCTCTCTGGGTTCGCCGCGACCAGCTCGCTCATCGCCATCAAGGAGGCGATCCGCGCGAGCCGCATCGCCTACGGTCTCGACGACCTCGAGGGCACCACCGCGGATCTCACCGACCGCGTGCTCCGCACCCCGGCCTCGGCGACCGGCTCCCGCGTCCTGCCCTGAGTCGCCCCGAGGGCTGTTCCAGCCCCCCGCCCCCGGTCCGGTGGCCAGGCCCTCACCGGACCTTGCCGAGCGAGTCTTCCTCGAAGAAGTACATGACGATCGCGGTGCGACGCAGTTTCACGCGTTTGCTGCGGCCCAGGTTGGTCGAGCCGGTGCGATCGTAGAGCGTCACGTCGAAGAGGTCGAGGTAGGGGTCGGAACCCGAGGCCGGGATCACGTCGTCGCTCTCGGCCATCCGCGCGCGCCCTTTGATCTTGAAATCGTCGGTGAAGAGGATCAGCTCGCGGCCTTCGTTCTCGTCCATGGCTCACCTCGCTCTCGTCGGTCGGCGTCGACTCCGGCCTCGACGAGGGTAGCAACCCGCACGGGACGCTCAAAGCCCGACGTCACTCCTTCCTCACCAGATGCAGGAGGAACTCGGCATTCCCCTTGGCTCCCCGGATCGGGCTCGCGATCGACTGCGACGGCTCGAAGCCGGCGGCAAGCGCGGCTTCGCGGACCCGCGCGACCGCTTCCTGACACGCTTCGGGATCGCGCACCACCCCGCCCTTCCCGACGCGCCCGGGCTCGAGCTCGAAGTTGGGCTTGACCAGCACCACCGCCTGGGCGAGCGGCGCGATCGCCGCCAGGTGCGGAATCACCTTGGCGAGGCCGATGAACGACACGTCCACCACGGCCAGGTCGGGCGGCGGATCGAGCAGCGCTCCGTCGAGATCCTTGACGTGCGTGCCCTCGCGCGAGGTCACGCGCGGGTCGTTCCGCAACCGCCAGTCGAGCTGCCCGTGGCCCACGTCGACGGCGTGGACGTGGCGCGCCCCGCGCTTGAGCACGCAGTCGGTGAAGCCGCCGGTCGAGGCGCCCACATCGAGCACCACCCGGTCGCGCACGTCGATCGAGAAGGCATCGAGCGCGGCCTCGAGCTTGAGTCCGCCACGACCCACGAACGGGTGATCGGGAACCGAGAGGTGAAGCTCCGCGTCGTCCGCGAGCATCCGACCGGCCTTGTCGACGCGCTGCTCTCCCGACCACACCTGCCCGGCGAGAATCAGCGCGCGAGCACGCTCGCGCGACGGCGCTAGGCCCCGCTCGACCACCAGCTGGTCGGCGCGTGCCCGCGACGCGCGGCTCATCGCTCGCGATCGACCACGTAGTCCGCGAGCGCCGCCAGCGGGCGCCCGCGATCGGCGAAGCGCGCGACGTGACGCCGCGCCTGATCGCGCAGCTCACGGGCGCGGGCTCGCGACGCGTCGACGCCGAGCAGCGACGGAAACGTCGACTTGCCGCGGCCGTGGTCCTTGCTGGTGCGCTTGCCGAGCACCTCCGTGCTCGCGGTGACGTCGAGCACGTCGTCGGCGATCTGGAACGCGAGGCCCAGCGCCCGGCCGTACGCCGCGAGATCCTCGACCTCGTCGCGCGAACCGCCGCCGAGCCGCGCGCCGGCCCGCAGCGAAACCTCGATCAAGCTGCCGGTCTTCATGCCGTGCATGCCCTCGAGGCTCGTGAGGTCGAGGCGCTTCCCTTCGCTTTGCATGTCGGTCACCTGGCCTCCGACCATGCCGCTCACACCCGCCGCGAGGCTCACGTCGCGCACCACCTCGAGGGCCGTCGCGGCCGACACCCGCGGCGAGCGCGGCGGGCTCGCGAGCAGATGGAACGCCTCGGTGATGAGGCCGTCGCCCGCGAGGATCGCCATGGCCTCGCCGAACACCTTGTGACTGGTGGGACGGCCACGACGCAGGTCGTCGTCGTCCATGCACGGCAGGTCGTCGTGAATGAGGCTGTAGGTGTGCACCATCTCGATCGCGAGGGCGGCGTCGAGCACCTCCGATTCGTCGCCGCCCACGGCCTCGCACGCGGCCAGCGTCAGGACCGGACGCAAGCGCTTGCCGGGAGCCAAGAGCGAGTAGCGGATCGACTCCACGAGCCGCTCGGGAGCGACGGCGAGACGGCTGCCGAGATAGCTCTCGAACGCCGCCTCGATGCGGGAGCGCTTCGCATCGAGGTAGGCCGCCAGATCGAAGGCGGTCCCGGCGGACGCGGCGGGGCCCAAAGCGGCGCGCGAGCTCATGGATCGCGCTCGCGCGGCTCGATTTCCCGGAGCGGCTCCGTCCGCAGCACGCCCTCCGCCTCGCCCACCAAGAGCTCGATCCGCGCTTCCGCCCGGTCGAGCAGCGACTGGCAGTGCTTGGCGAGCCGGCTGCCCTCCTCGAAAAGCGTCAGCGACTCCTCGAGCGGCAGATCGGGATCCTCCATGCGCTGCACGATCTCGCGCAGCCGTTGCTGCGCCGACTCGAAGGTGTGCTCCGTGCTGAGCCCGTCACCGGATTTCTTGCTCATCCACTCTTCTCCCCGCTGCGCGGGACCGCGGCCGTGGCCGCGAAGGTGCCGCGTGCCACGCGCACGTCGAGCGATGCACCAGCGCGCACTTGCGCCGGATCGCGCACCACCGCGCCGTCGGCGAGACGCACCACGGCGAAGCCTCGTTCCAGGACCGCGGCGGGCCCGAGCGCGGTGAGCTTGCCGTCGAGCTCTCGCAGCAATGCGGAGCGCAGCGCCAGATTGGCCCGCGACGCGGCTCGCAGGCGATCGCCGAATCGTGTCAGACGCTCGCGCGACAGATCCATCCGTTTCCTGGGACCGGCGGCGCGCCAGCGCGCTTCGAGCGTCGCCAGCCGGTCGCGCGATCGCACCACGCCTCGCCGTGCCGCGTGCCCCAGGCGCTCGCCCCACTCGTCGACCCGCTGCCGGCGGTCGTCGACCCATCGCACCAGCGCGGCCGGCGTCGGCGCGAGACGGTCGACCCGCGCGCGCGCATCGGCGATCCGCCGCGTCATGACCGCCGCCAGCACACGCTCCAGCTCGGCCATCTGGCGGTGGAGCGCCTGCCGTTCCGGCACCACCAGCTCGGCGGCAGCGGAGGGCGTGGGGGCGCGCACGTCGGCAACGAAGTCGGCGATCGTGAAATCGGTCTCGTGCCCCACCGCCGAAACCACCGGCACGGGGGAGGTGAAGATCGCGCGGGCGACCGGCTCCTCGTTGAAGGCCCAGAGATCCTCGAGCGAACCGCCGCCACGCGCCACGATCAGCACATCGACCAGACCCGAGCGCGACAACCGCGTGATCGCCGCGGCGATCTCCCGGGATGCACCCTCGCCCTGCACGCGGACCGCCGCCACCAGGATCTCGACGTTGGGGAAACGGCGCCGCGAGACGT
>CAZYWA010000345.1:0-8562 GCA_964650975.1 uncultured bacterium | reverse complement strand
GGCGCCGCCGTCGTCCTGCGGGGCCGGGATATTGTCGGGAAGGATGGTCGGGTCGTGCAGCGGTGTCGACATCGGGAACGATCCAGCGGGCCAGATGGCATCAAGCGCACCATAACATCACGCGGCGACATCGTGCCGCCAATGATTCACGTCAACGGCTCGACATACGACATGAATTCCATCAGCGATCCGTCGGGGTCGCGGAAATAAACGCTGGTGCCGCGGCCCTTGGCGCCGAAGCGCTCGAGCGGCCCGCGTTCGACAACGTCGGCGAGGGATTCTGGACCCACCAGTTCCAGGGCGGCGTCGCGGTCTATCCGTTCGACACCAAGGCCACCGGTATCTCGGCCGCGTTCGCCTACGCGCTGCACGGCGAGCGCAGCGGCCTGCACGTGACCCCGGGCTCCGACGTGACCCTCGACTGGGCGATCACCCAGTACCTGCCGCTCGCCAGCGACCGCTCGATGCTCCTCGACCTCGGCCCGACCGGCGACAGCCAGTGGCAGGTCACCGACGACACCGGCAGCGGCGCCACCCCCGGCAGCTCGCACGGCCAGCTTCACTCGGTGGGCGGCGAGGTCGGATTCACGTACGTGCCGTGGAGCGCCGACCTCAAGGTCCGCTACACCGACGACGTCGCCGCGGAGAACCGGTTCAAGGGCCAGACCGTCGCGGTCTCGATCGGCGCGAAGCTTTAGCAGGGGGCTGTTCCAGCCCCCCCGCCCCAAAAAAAATGCGATTTTTTTGGGGCCCCACCCCCAAGTCGGCTTCACTGCGTTCGCCGCGCGCCTGCGGCGCGGTGCTTCTGCACCGACCCACCGCCGCGATGGGCCATCGAAGGGCAAGGGATTCCTCACGCGCTCCGAGTCGTTGCTGCGCTCTCCGGAGGGCTGCGGTCCCTCGCAGCCGCAGCGTCTGAATCACGATCGATTCGCCGCGGACGCGAGGGACCGCGTCCCTCCAGACGATCGGCTCGGCTTCGAATCCTCCCTGGAGGCCCGCCGGTCCCTCGGCGGGCAGCGCTCGATCACGCACACCCGGACGACCGCGGACCACCCACTCGATTCGCGATCGTTCGCCTGCGCGCGAGGGACCGCGCGCGCTCCAGACGATCGATCCCGCTCGGGCTTCTCACCCGGAGGGCCACAGCTCCTGGACCGCGTCCCCCCAACGCAACGCGCGGAATGTTAGATTCCAGGTCATGGCTCAGCGGGCACCGGTGACCAGATCGAGCGAGCGGAGGTCCCGCCCGGCTCGCATCTCGTTGGTGCTGCTGGCGAGCGTCGCGCTCACCACGGCCGGCGCATGCGGCGGCTCGTCGCATTCTCACGGCGGGTCGTCGACGGCCGATTGCAGCGTCGCGGGCGAGAACGCGCAGATCCTGGCCACGATGGAGTCCTGGTACTTCTGGGACAAGAACCTCCCGGCGAACGTCGATCCTTCCGCCTACCCCTCGCCCGACGCGCTGCTCGACGCGCTTCGCTACCAGCCGCTCGATCGCTTCAGCTTCATCACCACCAAATCGGCCGACCAGGCCTTCTACGGCGCCGGTCAGTACGTGGGGTTCGGGATCGGCATCGAGATCCCATCGACGAACGACGCCATCGACGTGACGCGCTCGTTCCCGGATAGCCCGGCCGCCAACGCCGGTCTCGATCGCGGCGATCGCATCACCGCGATCAACGGAGTCTCCGTTGCGACGCTGATCCAGCAGAACCAGCTCGAGACCGCGCTCGCCGCCGGTCAGCCCGGCGTGAACGTCGCGCTCACCTATCTCGACCTCGCGCAGGCCGAGCACCAGGTGACGCTCACGTCCGCGGTCATCACCCAGCCCAGCGTCGGCACGCTGTCGATCCTGAAGGCGGGTACCTCGACGGTGGGCTACCTGCCGTTCGACAGCTTCATCGACACCTCGAACGCGGCGCTCGACGCAGCGTTCGCGCAGCTGGCCGCCGCGGGAGCTACCGAGCTGATCCTCGACGAGCGTTACAACGGCGGCGGCGAGATCTCGGTGGCGCAGCACCTGGCGTCGCTGATCGCCGGAAGCAGCGTCACGGGTAAGCCGTTCGTGAACCTCACCTACAACGACCAGCACCAGAAGCAGAACCAGACCTTCGACTTCAAGACCGTGGACGGCGCCCTGGGGCTGAGCCGGCTGCTGGTCATCACCACCAACAGCACTGCGTCCTCGAGCGAGCTCCTGATCAACGGCCTCAGGCCTTACCTCGACGTGGTCACCGTCGGCGACACCACGTTCGGCAAACCGGTGGGCGAGAACGGCTTCGACGTGTGCAGCGACGTGCTCTACCCGATGACCTTCCAGATCACCAACGCGGATGGCGCCGGCGATTACTTCGACGGGCTGCCCGCGACCTGCGCGGCGGGTGACGATCTCACCCACGCGCTCGGCGATCCGAACGAGAGCTCGCTCGCCGAGGCGCTGGCGTACGTGCGCACGGGATCGTGCGGCGTCACCACCTCCGCGGAGGCGCGGGCGCTCGCGAAGAGCGGCCATTCGCGAACGCCGGCGAGCTACGGCTGGCGGCGTCTGGTGGGCGGGTACTGAGCGCGGCTTCGGCGCACCGAGCGTTCGCCAAGCTAGCCACGGCGATGCCCGGGGTGCGGATCGCGGCGTCCCGTCACGGCACCGCTCGGGCCTACTGGCTCGGCGCCCAGGAAATCGCGCATCACCACGCCAGCGGCTCGGTCGATCTGCGGGTCGGCCGGAAGCTCATCGCGGCGCGGCACGAGGAGTTGCGCGGCGATCGGCGCGTGAAGCTGCGCTCCGGCACCTCGGACTGGCTGGAAGTGACCCTGACCAGCGCCGGCGACGCTCGGTTCGCCGCCGCGCTGCTCCGCGCCGGTCTCGGCGACCACGTCGAGAACGTCGAACACGTCTGACGGGAGGAAACCATGGCGGCAGATCCGGCCGGCGATCCGGCAACGCTCTTCTCGGTGCGCGGCAGGAGGGTGCTCGTGACCGGCGGCTCGCGCGGGATCGGCTACATGATCGCGCAGGGATTCCTGTCGGCAGGTGCCACCGTCTACATCACCGCGCGCAAGAAGCTGGCGTGCGAGGCGGCCGCGAAGCGACTCTCCGAGCACGGCACCTGCGTGGCGATTCCCGCCGACGTCGCGACCGCCGAAGGCGCCGAGGCGCTGGTGGCCGCGATCGGCGAGCGCGAGAGCGCGCTCCACGTGCTGGTCAACAACGCTGGCGCCACCTGGGGCGCGCCGCTCGAGCAGTACCCCGAGGCCGCGTTCGACAAGCTCCTCGCCGTCAACGTGAAGGCGGTGTTCTCGCTCACGGTGCGGTTCCTGCCGCTCTTGCGCGTCGCCGCCACCGCCGACGATCCGGCGCGCGTCATCAACGTGGGCTCGGTGGACGGCATCTCGACGCCGGTCCACGAGACCTTCGCCTACTCTGCGAGCAAGGCGGCGGTGCACATGCTCACCCGCCATCTCGCGATCCGGCTCGCCGGCGAGCACGTCACCGTGAACGCTCTGGCTCCCGGCCCGTTCGACAGCAACATGATGGCGTTCGTGCTCGACAACCCGGAGAGCCGCGGCATGGTCGCGCAGCACGTCCCGCTGGGGCGCATCGGCCGCCCCGACGACGTCGCCGGAGCGTCGCTCTTCCTCGCCTCGCGCGCCGGCTCCTACCTGACCGGGGTGGTCCTACCGGTCGACGGCGGCCTCACGGCGAAGTGAGCGGAGTTCGCTGGAAGCCCGGGCCCCGGACACGATAGCGTCAGCCCGAATTCCACGGGCTCGTGGCCCAATCCGGAGGCGTCGATGCACATCCGCAACTGGCTCTGTTGCGCGGTGGGAACGGTGCTGCTGGCGGCCTGCGGCTTCCAAAAGGCGGATCTCGCCCCGGACGTCTCGAAGAGGCTGGAAGAGGCCGATCGGGGGCAGATCCCCGTCGAGAGCTTCTTCAAGGATGCCGAGTACAGCCAGATCGTCATCTCCCCCGAAGGCCGGTATCTGGCGGCGATCTTCCCCAAGAACGGCCGCAACGCGTTCGCCGTGCTGGCGTCGGATCTGAGCAAGCCGATCTTCGTCGGTGACATCGGCGACGAACGCCACGTGCTGTGGATCAAGTGGGTAAGCGACCAACGGCTGGTGCTCGCGGCCGGCAAGCGCTACGGCTACCTCGACGGGCGCGACACCGACGTGCAGCTCTTTTTCGTCGACTACGACGGCAAGCATTTCTCCGATTTCTCGCCGGGACATCCCGCGCACTACGAGTTCGTGCGCACCTTGCCGAACGATCCGGACCACGTGGTGATGGCCGAGTACGACTATCGGGACCGAGGCCGGCCGATGGCCGTCAAGGTCGATGTGAACACCGGCAACGAGACCATGCTGGCCTATCCACCGATGGCACGCGGCGTCTTCGGCGCCGACCAGGACGGACAGGTCAACGTCGCCCTCGAGCCGGACGCCGACGACCCGCTCAAGAGCCAGGTCTACTACCGCCTGGGAAAGGGTCAGGATTGGCAGAAGCTCCGCTACCCCGTCGAGGCGGAGGGACAGGTCGAGCCGATCCACCTCGACCCAGCGTCCAAGACGCTCGACGTGGTGTCCAATCTGGAAACGGGAAAGATCGGGGTCTACCGCCTCGATCTCACCACCGGTAAGAGCCGCGCGCTGTCGCGCGATCCCACCGTCGATCTGAGCGAACTGGTCATGGACGACGACGAGGTGGCCGGCGCTTGGTACCAGCCCGAGAAGCCCGAGCTCGAGATCATCGACAAGGACTCGGCGCTCATGAAGCTCTACGCCGATCTGAGCCACGGATTTCCGGGGGAGACCGTCCAGGACGTGAGCCTCACCCGCGACAAGACTCGCGGCGTCTTCAAGGTGTCGAGCGACCGGAACCCGGGCTCGTTCTATGAAGTGGACGTCGCCACTCGCAAGATCCGATTTCTCGCGAACGCGCGTTCCTGGATCGATCCGAAGCAGATGGCAGAGATGAAGCCCTTCGCGCTGAAGGCCCGTGATGGGCTCCCGCTCCACGGTTACCTGACGTTGCCTCCACACGGCCCGCAGAAGAACGTCCCGACCGTCGTACGGGTCCACGGCGGGCCGATGGTCCGCGACTCGTGGAGCTTCGACCCGGAGGCGCAGTTCCTGGCCAGCCGCGGATTCGCCGTCGTGCAGGTGAATTTCCGAGGCTCGGGCGGCTACGGCCGGAGGTTCGAGGAAGCGGGGTGGCGCCAGTGGGGGCGCGCGATGCAGGACGACGTCACCGACGCGACCCGATGGGCGATCTCCGAGGGCTACGCCGATCCCAAGCGGCTCGCGATCTACGGCGGGAGCTACGGCGGCTATGCGGCGCTCATGGGTGTGGTGCGGGAGCCCACGCTCTATCGCTGCGCGATCGATTACGCGGGAGTCTCCGATCTCCCGTTCCACGTACACCGTACCGACGCGGCCAACTCCGATCTCGGAGAGGCCTACCTCGCGAAGATCCACGGCAACGACGAGAAGGAGCTCGAGGCCAATTCGGCGGTTTACAACGTCGACAAGATCCAGGTCCCGATCCTGATCGCACACGGTCGTGACGACGTGCGCGTCAGATTCGGCAACGCGGAGCATCTGCGGGACGCCCTCGAGCAGGCTCACAAGCCTTACGAATGGCTGGTCAAGGACTCCGAAGGGCACGGCTTCCGGCAGGAGGCCAATCGCTTCGACCTCTACGTCACGATGCTGGCATTCCTGCAGAAGTACTTGACCGTCTGACGATCGTCGGAGCCAGGCCCGCCCGGTCACGCCCGGCCCGTGGCGCGGCGCGCGACCGCTCCTGTATCATCGAGAGACGTGTTCGCGCACGAGCGCGCGCACGCTTCCTCCAGCCCAGCGAGACCTTCCATGCGCACTCGATCCCTGTCCGCCTCGCTCTCCTGCGCCGTGCTCACGGCGCTCGTCTCGGTCGTGGCGCTGCCCGCGCGCGACGCCGCGGCCGGGCCGCTTCTCGACAAGGCGCTCGCCTACAGCGCCAACTGGCAGGATCGCCACGGGCCCGCGTTCGGGTGCCGCGTGGAAGTGGTGTGGAGCGACGCGAGCCAGACCACGCCGATCCGCTACGAGGACATCGGCGACGCCACCAGCTGGACCGGCCCATACGTCGCGGCCGAGGCGCTGCGCTGGCACCTGACCGGCGATCGCGACGCCAAGCAGAACGCGTTCCGCGGCCTCGAGTGCCTGCTCGCGTCCGAGTCGACCACCGGCAAGCCCGGCTTCATCGGCCGCGCCGTGGTGCCCTTCGAGGGCCCGTGGGCGGCGTACGTGGGCAACACCTGCACCGAGGCCAACAACTGCCACCTGATCACCGACGGACCGTACGCGGGCAGCTACTGGCTCGGCAACACCAGCTCCGACACCTACATCGGCTGGTTCTACGGAATGCTCTACGCGTGGGACTTCCTGGTCGACGAGCCCGCCGACCAGCCGATGCGCGACCAGATCCAGGGCGCCGTGGACCGCACCATGACCACGCTGGTGAACGACAACTACACGATCGTCTTGCCGAACGGAGTTCCCAGCGACACCGCCGCGGACATCGTGGGCAACGAGCGGATCGCGTTCCACGAGGTGGCGGCGCGAGTGGTGGGCGGTCACTGGGCGGACGAGATGCAGAGCGTCTACCAGCGCGAGCTGCTCTCGTACTTCTTCAGCGCCTGGGCTCCCTTCAACCGCTACTTCCAGTACTTCGCGTACAACCTGGGACACACGCTCCAGGACATGATCCTGCACACGGACACCGTCAACCTGAGCTTCGACCAGCTGGTGACCGGGCAGCAGCTCTACCGGTGGGTCGCCGGCACGCAGCAGAGCTTCTTCGACTTCGTCGCCTGGGGCGGCGGCGCCGCGCCTTACACGCAAGCCGACGTCGACGCCGACAAGACCGTGCTCGCCGCCGTTCCCGAGCCGCCCCGTCTCGAGATCCAGCCCGAGCAGGGCGCCTACACGCCGGACCCGGCGGTCGACCTGCTCAACTTCCTGGGCCCGATCATCGCGCAGCTGCTCGGCCAGAGCTGGGACACGATCGGACCGATGTCCACGACGCCCTTCCCCGCCGGCCAGCGCTGCACCGTCGGCTTCATGTGGGACAACAACCCCGCGAACGTGTGCCAGAGCGCGGACGATCCGACGTGGGAGTATTCGGGCGACGATTACCTCATCGCCTACTGGCTGGGCCGTTATCACGGCCTCTTGAGCGACGCGGACTGACCCGCCACGCCCTCGAGCTTTGACGCCTTTCGCGCCTGCGGCGCGTGAAATCCATTGCGCCGCACACTAAAACTACTTATCGTTCGCCCTCGCGGAAAACGTGCCTTCGGGCGGCACGCGGGGGGCGGTCGATGGCAGGCTCACGCACACCCTTCGCCAGACACCCGCGCGCCGCGCCGATCGTCCTGATCGCGCTCGCGGTCTTCGCCGGCGCCGGTGAACCAACGCGCGCGCTCGCCGGCGACGGCGATAGCGGCAACGACAAGCTGCTGGAGCAGCTCTTCCCTTCGCCTAGCGCGGCGGTGATGGACGTCGCGTCGCGGCGCGAGCAGACGGTCGCCGAGGCACCCTCGGTCGTCACGGTCTTCACGAAGGACGACATCGAGCAGCTGGGCTTGCGAACCCTCTACGACGTGCTCCGGCTGGTGCCCGGCTACGCCGACGTCCAGTTCGGCAACTCGAGCGTCATCGGCTCGCGCGGCATCGTCACCGACAACAACAGCCACTTCGTGATCCTGATGAACGGTCACAACATCACCAGCTTCATGAACCTCGGGGTCAACCCGAACCACATCTTCCCGATGACCCTCGAGAACGTGCGGCGGATCGAGGTGCTCAAGGGCCCTGGGTCGCCGCTCTGGGGCAGCGGCGCTCTGCTCGGCGTGATCAACATCGTCACCGAGGACGGAACCACGTACCAGGGCGCCGAAGCCGGCGTTGCGCTGGGGAACCGCGACACCGTCCACGGCTACGCCGAGGGCGGTGGTGTCCCAGCTGCGGACGCCAACGTGTTCGCGTCCGTCAAGTACTACCAATCGCGGGGGACCGAGGCCGGGTACCAGGAGTTCCTCACGCGTCCCGACGGCTCCGGCTCGATCGACACCAACGGCGACGGAGTCCTCGACCTCCCCTACCGCCCCAAGACCGAAAACTACGAGATGGATCCGAGCTTCGAAGCCTACGCGCACGGCGAGACCGGCGGCTTCGAGCTGAGCCTCCGGGCGCTGCAGCAGTACAACCTCGATCGTCTGGCGTTACCCGACGAGACGACGAGCCAGCAGAGTGACTACGTGGAAGCGGCGTACACGCTCCATCCCGCTTCGACGTGGACGGTGCGCACGACAGGCTTCGGCGACGCCTGGGAGCAGAAGGTGTTCTTCCGCGACAGCGGCGGGACCAAGAACGATCTGAACGAATGGCGCTTCGGAGGCTCGGTGCTCGCCGACGGCCACGTGAGCGCCGACCAACGGATCACGTTCGGCGCGGACCTGAAGCACACCTTCTTCGAGGATTTCTCCCATCAGAAGACCCTCAACGGCCGGA
>CAZYWA010000344.1:0-8661 GCA_964650975.1 uncultured bacterium | reverse complement strand
CCGGGAAGGCGGCCGCACGGTGGGTGCCGGCGTCGTCGCCAAGATCCTCGAGTGATGAAACACGCGGTGCAAGAGCGATGAAGAACCAGAAGATCCGGATCAGGCTCAAGGCTTACGACCACCGGCTGCTCGACCAGTCGGTGGCCGAGATCGTCGAGACCGCGCGGCGCACCGGTGCGCGCGTCGCGGGTCCCATTCCCTTGCCGACCAAGATCAACAAGTTCTGCGTCCTTCGGAGCCCTCACATCGACAAGAAGTCACGAGAGCAGTTCGAGATCCGCACCCACAAGCGTCTTCTCGACATGCTCGAGCCAACCCAGCAGACCATCGACGCGCTCATGAGGCTCGACCTGAGCGCGGGTGTGGACGTGGAGATCAAGCTCTGATGCCTACCGCGGACTGCTTCGGCCCCAGCCAGCAGAAGTTGGCGGCGGTGGAGCTCGATGCCGGAATCTTCGGCGTCGAGGTGCGCGAGCACCTGCTCCACGACGCCGTCTTGATGCAGCTCGCCAACCGGCGGCGCGGCTGCGCCTCGACCAAGTCGCGATCCGACATGACCGGCGGCGGCCTCAAGCCCTGGAAGCAGAAGGGCACGGGCCGTGCTCGCGTCGGCAGCCGGCGCAGCCCGCTGTGGCGGGGCGGCTCGACGATCTTCGGGCCCAAGCCGCGCAGCTACGAGTACCGCATTCCGCGCAGCGCGCGGCGCGGTGCCCTGTGCGCGGCACTCAGCCTGCGAGTGTCGGAAGGCAAGCTCGTGGTGGTGGAAGGGCTGGGGCTCGAGGCGGCGAAGACCAAGGCGCTGCGTGAGGCCCTGACGCGGATGGGCGTCCAGAGCGCTCTGATCGTGTACGCCGGCGAGGATTCGACCACGTCGCGCGCGGCGCGCAACATGCCGGCGGTGAAGGCCCTCGAGGTCGGCGGGCTCAACGTGTTCGACGTGCTCAACCACGAGCATTTGATCGTCACGCGCGAAGCGCTCGACGCGATCGGCAAAAGATTGGGCGCCTCATGAATCCCTATCACGTGATCCTCAAGCCGATCGTCACCGAGAAGAGCGTCCGCTTGAAGGAGGACGCCAACCAGGTGGTGTTCGCGGTGCGCACCGATGCCAACAAGGCGCAGATCCGTCACGCCATCGAAGAGATCTTCAAGGTGCACGTGGTGACGGTTCGCACCTCGAAGGTGACCGGCAAGGTGAAGCGGCTCGGCAAGCGTTTGCGCGAGAGCCCGGATTGGAAGAAGGCCGTGGTCGAGCTTCGTGCCGGCGACACCATCGACTTCTTCGAGCAGGCCTGACGAGGACTCCGATGCCGATTCGAACCTTCCGTCCCACCTCCGCCGGCCGGCGTTTCCAGACGGCCGTGGTCGAGCCCGATCTCTCGAAAGAGCGTCCCGAGCGTTCGCTCACCGAGGACCTTCGAAAGAAGGGCGGTCGCAACGTTCACGGCCACATCACCGCGCGGCATCGGGGCGGTGGTGCGCGGCGCCGTTACCGGATCATCGACTTCCGTCGCAACAAGGACGGCGTGCCGGCGAAGGTGGCGAGCCTCGAGTACGACCCGAACCGCTCCGCCAATCTCGCGCTGCTGCACTACGCCGACGGCGAGAAGCGCTACATCCTGGCGCCGGTGGGACTCGCGATCGGCGACAGCGTGCTCTCGGGCGAAGGCGCCGACATCCGGCCGGGAAACGCCCTGCCGCTCAAGTCGATGCCGGCCGGCACGATGGTGCACAACGTCGAGCTCCAGCCCGGACGTGGCGGCCAGATGGTGCGCACCGCGGGCGGCGCGGCGCAGCTGCTGGCGAAGGAAGCGGACTACGCGACCCTCAAGCTGCCCTCGGGCGAGGTTCGTCTGGTGCGTCTCGAGTGCCGCGCCACGGTGGGTCAGGTGGGAAACACCGACCACGGCAACGTCAGCATCGGGAAGGCGGGACGGAACCGCCATCTCGGCTGGCGACCGAGCGTGCGCGGAGTGGCGATGAACCCGATCGACCATCCCCTCGGCGGCGGTGAAGGCAAGAGCTCGGGAGGCCGGCACCCGTGCACGCCGTGGGGCGTGCCGACCAAGGGCTACCGGACTCGCAAGAAGAAGGGCTCGGATCGTCTGATCCTGAAGCGCCGCAGCAAGTGACGCCCGACGCCGAGAGCCGTACGAGCCGATAGAGGAGATCTTCGCGATGCCCCGGTCACTCCGCAAAGGACCCTACGTCGAGGCCAGCCTCGCGAAGAAGGTCTCCGATTACAGGAAGGGCGACAGCCGCCAGCCGATAAAGACCTGGTCGCGGCGTTCCACGATCACGCCTGATTTCGTCGGGATCAACGTGGCGGTCCACAACGGCAAGAAGTTCATCCCGTTCTTCGTGACCGAGAACATGGTGGGCCACAAGCTGGGCGAGTTCGCCATCACGCGCACCTTCCACGCGCACGCTGGCGATCGCAAGACCAAGGTCGTCAAGGCCGGTCCGAAGTGAGTGTAGTCGTGAACCGGACGCGCCACCACGAGTCACGAGGAGAGAGCCGTCGTGTCTGACCGAGTTCGAGCACAAGGACGCTACGTGCGCATGGCGCCGTACAAGGTGCGCCAGGTCGTCGACTTGGTGCGCGGCAAGAGCGTCGGCGAGGCGCAGAAGCTGCTCGCGTTCAGCAAGCGCGCGGCGGCCAAGACCGTGGCCAAGATCCTGAAGTCGGCGATCGCGAACGCCGAGGAAACCGGCAAGCTCGACGTCGACAGCCTGGTCGTCACCGCAGCCTGGGTCGACGAAGGTCCGACGGCGAAGCGCTGGATGCCGCGGGCGATGGGGCGCGGCACGCCGATCCGGAAGCGCACCAGCCACGTCACCGTCGAGCTCGCCGAGAGATGAAAGGGGAGTGAGTCTTGGGTCAAAAAGTTCATCCGCGCGGCTTCCGACTCGGGGTCATCGAGACCTGGGATTCGAAGTGGTACGCCAAGGCCAACTTCACCAAGTGGCTTCACGAGGACATCCGCATCCGTGAGCACTTGAAGTCGCGGCTGCATCACGCCGGGCTGAGCCGGGTCGAGATCGAGCGCAAGGCGAACCAGGTGCGGGTCAACATCCACACCTCGCGCCCTGGCATCGTGATCGGCAAGAAGGGCGCCGAGGTCGAGAAGATCAAGGGCGACCTGCAGCGGCTCACCGACAAGGAGATCCACCTCAACATCCACGAGGTGCGGAAGGCCGAGACGGACGCGACGCTGGTCGCCGAGAACGTCGCGGTGCAGCTCGAGCGCCGCGTGGCGTTCCGGCGCGCGATGAAGCGCGCGGTGTCCACGTCGATGAAGCTCGGCGCCCTGGGTGTGAAGATCCAGTGCGGAGGCCGGCTGGGCGGCAGCGAGATGTCGCGCATGGAGTGGTACCGCGAGGGTCGCGTGCCGCTTCACACGCTGCGGGCGCGCATCGATTTCGGTGTCGCGACCGCCAAGACCACCTACGGAACGATCGGGGTCAAGTGCTGGATCTTCCTGGGCGAGCAGCTCGACCGCAACGCCCCTGGGAAGCTGATCTAGGTCGTGGCCAACCGTCCGAGTCGATAGATCTGATCCAGGAGTCATCCGATGCTGCAGCCGGCACGAACCAAATACCGAAAGCTCCAGAAGGGGCGAATGCGCGGGAAGGCCTACCGCGGCTCGAAGCTCTCGCTGGGTGAGTTCGGGTTGCAGGCCGTCGAGCCGGGGTGGCTCACCGCGCGTCAGATCGAGGCGGCTCGCGTGGCCATCACCCGTCACGTCAAGCGCCACGGCAAGATCTGGATCCGGGTCTTTCCGGACAAGCCGATCACCAAGAAGCCTCTCGAGACTCGAATGGGCAAGGGCAAGGGCAATCCCGAGGACTGGGTGGCGGTGGTGCTTCCCGGTCGCATTCTTTACGAGATCGAGGGTGTGTTGCGGGCGGACGCGATGGAAGCCATGCGCATCGCGGGGCACAAGCTGCCCATCAAGACGCGAGCGGTCGTGCGGGAGGAAGGTCTGTGAGCGCGGAACAGTTGAAGGGTCTGGGGCAGGACGAGCTCAAGGCCAAGGATCGCGAGCTGGCGGAGGATCTGTTTCACCTGCGCCTCCAGCACGCCACGGGTCAGCTGCGGAACAGCGCCCGCCTCAAGGTGGTGCGTCGCGAGATCGCGCGGGTCAAGACGGTGCTCAGCGAGAAGGGTCGCCGGTCATGAGCGAAGCAGCCAAGGAAGAAGCGAAGCCAGCACGTCAGTCGATTCGCAAGCACCGCGTGGGAATCGTGGTGAGCGACAAGATGGACAAGAGCATCGTGGTCCGCGTGACGCGCCGCGCTCCCCATCCGCTCTACAAAAAGGTGCTACGGCGCCATCACAAGTACATGGCGCACGACGAGCGCAACGAGTGCAAGGTGGGCGATACGGTCGAGATCGTGGAGTGCCGACCGCTCAGCAAGCGCAAGAGCTGGCGAGTGCACAAAGTGCTCTCGCGCGGCAATTGAGAGACTGAGGGATCGCCATGATTCAGGTCGAGACCTGGCTGGACGTCGCCGACAACTCGGGCGCGAAGCGCGTCGAGTGCATCCAGTTGCTGGGCGGCACCAAGCGGCGCTACGCGTCGGTCGGCGACGTCATCGTGGTGTCGGTGAAGGAAGCGCTGCCGCGCTCCAAGGCGAAGAAGGGCGAGGTTCACCACGCGGTGATCGTGCGCACCGCCAAGGAAGTGGGCCGCCCGGACGGCTCGTACATCCGGTTCGACACCAACTCGGTGGTGCTCATCACCCCGCAGCGCGAGCCGATCGGCACCCGCATCTTCGGGCCGGTGGCGCGCGAGCTGCGCGCCAAGAACTTCACCAAGATCATCTCGCTCGCACCGGAAGTGCTCTGAGGCTCGACATGAAACACGCATCGTACGCCGTCAGGCGGGGCGACACCGTCGAGGTGGGCGCCGGCAAGGACCGGGGCAAGCGCGGCAAGGTGCTGCGCGTGCTCTCCAAGAAGGACCGGGTGCTGATCGAGGGCGTCAATTTCGCCAAGCGGCACTCCAAGCCGAGCGCCAAGAACCGCCAGGGTGGGATCATCGAGAAGGAAGCCCCCATCCACGTGTCCAACGCCCACGTGGTTTGTCCGCGCTGCGACAAGCCGACGCGCGTCGGCCACAGCGAACGCGGCACCGCCGGCAAGGTGCGCGTGTGCCGGAAGTGCGGGGAGGGTATCGATGGCCGCTAAGCAGGCGAAGAAAAACGTCGCCGCCGAGACCGGCGAAGCGGCTGCGGCGCCGAGCGAGGCGAAGCCGCGGACCCCGGCGAGGTTGCGCGAGCGCTACGTCGCGGAGGTCGTGCCGCGGCTGCGGGAGAAGTTCAACTACCGGAACCGTCTTCAGACCCCGCGCATCACGAAAGTGGTGCTGAACATGGGCCTGGGCGAGGCGATCCAGAACGACAAGGTGGTGGACCTCGCCGCCGAGCAGCTGTCGATGATCGCCGGTCAGCGGGCGGTGGTCACCCGTGCGCGGCGCTCGGTCGCGAACTTCAAGCTGCGCGAGGGTGTCAAGATCGGAGCCATGGTCACGCTGCGCGGGAATCGCATGTACGAATTCCTGGATCGGCTCGTGAACCTGTCCCTTCCGCGTCTCAAGGACTTCAAGGGTGTCTCGCCGAAGGGCTTCGACGGACGCGGCAACTACACGCTCGGTCTCAAGGAACAGATCATCTTTCCGGAGATCGACTACGACAAGATCGACCGAATCCGCGGGTTGAACTGCACGATCGTGACGACGGCCCGCACCGACGACGAGGCGCGCGCGTTGCTCGCCGAGTTCGGCATGCCGTTCCGGCGGCCGGTTCCAGCCCGTGCGGCAGGGGAGTGACGCGTGGCGAAGAAATCTTTGATCCTGAAGGCGAAGCGCAAGCCGAAGTTCCAGGTGCGTGCCTATCACCGGTGCGCCATCTGCGGGCGCGCGCGCGGCTATTACCGCAGGTTCGACATGTGCCGAATCTGCTTCCGCAAGCGGGCGCTCCAGGGCGAGATCCCGGGCGTCATCAAGTCGAGCTGGTAAGTCCGGACCGCCGCGAGGAGTGACACGATGAGCTTCACCGACCCGATTGGCGACATGTTGACCCGGATTCGAAACGCCGCGCGCGCTCGTCACGCCGCCGTGGAGATCCCCGGCTCGACGCTCAAGCGCAGAGTCGCCGAGATCCTGCGCGACGAGGGCTACGTCGACGACGTTCAGTGGAACGACGTCGGTCCCCAGGGCTCGTTGAGCATCACGCTCCGCTACGAGGGGCCGCGTCGGCCCGCCATCGCCGGCATCAAGCGAGTGAGCAAGCCGAGTCTCCGGCGCTACGTGTCGAAGGACGAGATCCCGCACGTCATGGGCGGCCTGGGTGTCGCGATTCTCTCGACCTCGCGCGGCGTCCTCACGGACCAGCAGGCGCGCAAGGCGGGCGTCGGCGGCGAGATCATCTGCACGGTGTGGTGAGGAACCGACCATGTCCCGCATTGGAAACAAGATCATTCCGCTCCCGGCCGGGGTTTCCGTGGCCGTGAACGGGCGCAACGTGGTGCTGAAGAGCGCCAAGGGGTCGGTCGAGCGAACCGTGCCGGAAGGGATCGCGGTCGCGGTCGGGGCCGGAGGGCTGACGCTGAGCACCGAGCGCGGCGGCGATCGCAGGTACCGGGCGCTTCACGGCCTCACGCGCAGCCTTCTCGCCAATTCGGTTCAGGGCCTCTCGAAGGGGTTCCAGCGCACGCTCGAGGTGGTGGGCGTCGGATACCGCGCCGAGCTCAAGGGCAAGGATTTGAACCTGGCGCTCGGCTACTCGCACCCGATCGTGTTCCCGCTTCCCGAGGGTGTGACGGCGAAGGTCACCGATCGCCCCGTGAAGATCACGCTCGAGTCGGCCGACAAGGCGGTGCTCGGGCAAACCATCGCCAAGTTGCGAGCACTCAGGCCGCCCGAGCCGTACAAGGGTAAGGGCGTCCGCAACGAGGGCGAAGTCATCAAGCTCAAGGTGGGCAAGACCGGTCTCAAGTGAGGTCGAGGATTTCATGGCCAAGAATCTGAAAAAGCTGGGATGGACGCGACGCAAGGAGCGCGTGCGCCGTCGCGTGCGCGGGGACGGCGCGCGTCCGCGGCTCAACGTGTACCGCAGCGAGAAGCACGTGTACGCGCAGGTGATCGACGACGCCTCGGGCGCGACGCTGGTGGCTGCGTCGACCTTGAGCCCGGAGTTCAAGGCGTTGCAGATCAAGTCGTGGGACACCCAGGCCGCCGAGAAGGTGGGCGAGCTGGTTGCCGCGAAGGCGCTGGCGCGGTCGCTCAAGAGCGTGGTGTTCGACCGCAACGGTTTTCTCTATCACGGCCGCGTCAAGGCGGTAGCCGATGGGGCCCGCAAAGCGGGCCTCGAGTTTTGAGATCGGAGGACGGGCGTGCGTGAATTCGGTTCGGACGACAGTCGGCTGGTGGACAAGGTCGTGTACGTCAATCGCGTTGCGAAGGTCGTGAAGGGTGGCCGGCGGTTCTCGTTCAGCGCCCTGGTCGTGGTCGGTGACAAGGCAGGCAAGGTCGGGTTCGCGCTCGGCAAGGCGCGCGAGGTCCCGGAGGCGATCCGGAAGGGGATCGAGAAGGCGCGCGCGTCCATGACGCGCGTTCCCATCGTCAACGGGACCATCCCCTACGAGGTCCGCGGGCGTGCCGGCGCGGGTCGGGTGATGCTGAAGCCCGCGTCACAGGGCACCGGTGTCATCGCCGGCGGTCCGATGCGCGCGGTGCTCGATTCCGCGGGGATCGAGAACATCCTGACCAAGTGCATCGGCACCAACAACCCCAACAACGTGGTGCACGCGACGTTCGAGGCGCTGCGACAGCTTCGCGACCCCGAGGAGATCGCGCGCAAGCGCGGCCGACGGCTGGCCGACCTGCCGTATCAGCAGCGTTGAGCAACGAGGTTTAACATGAGCGATACGAGCAAGACGCACATCAAGGTCACGCTGGTGCGGAGCCCCATCGGGAGCCCGCAGTTGCTGCGTCAGACCCTCGTGGGGCTCGGGCTGCGCGGCATCGGGCGGTCGATCGTTCGGCCCAACACGCCGGCTTTCCGCGGCATGGTCAAGAAGGTCATCCACCTGGTGGAGTTCGAGGAAACCGACGCGAGCGCGCGGAGCGCGTGAGGACGCCGGTTCCGCAGCGAATCCAGTCGTTCTCGGGAGAGTCCGTCGATGGGTAGGTCACTCAACGCATTGAAGGCGGCGCCAGGCTCGCGCCGCAAGCGCCATCGGGTCGGGCGTGGCTCGGCTTCCGGGACCGGCGGTACGGCGGGCAAGGGGCACAAGGGCCAGAAGGCTCGCTCGGGCGCCGGGCACATCCCGCGTAGCTTCGAGGGTGGGCAGATGCCCCTCAGCCGCCGCATCCCCAAGCGCGGCTTCACGAGCCTGGCACCGGTCAAGTACGCGATCATCAACGTGCGCGACCTGGGGCTTTTCGATCCGCTGGCGGTCGTCGATCGCGACGGGTTGCGGGCGATCGGCCGGATCCCGCGGGGACCGCGCGGAGTGAAGATCCTCGGCGACGGAGACATCGACCGTCCGCTCACGGTGCGCGTGGCGGCCGTGACGCCCGCGGCTCGCGCCAAGATCGAGGCTGCCGGCGGCACCGTCGAGATCGTCGGGTGACGCATCCGTGCTGAGCGGTC
>CAZYWA010000343.1:0-8674 GCA_964650975.1 uncultured bacterium | reverse complement strand
CACCACCATCAGCTTGAGCCACTTCACGGTCTCGGGATCGCTCAGCCGGTGTCCCTCGAGGATCGTGCCGGTGCACTCGATGCCGGCCAAGAGCATCGGGGCGGCGATCGGTAGCAGCAAGAGCGGCAGCAGCACTTCGCGCGACCGGGTGCTCGAGCTCATCGCGGCGAAGAGCGTCCCGGCCGCGGTGAACCCGGTGGTGCCGAGCACCAGGACTCCCACGTACGGCAGCAACCGCGCGCCGCCGATCTGTGCATCGAAGAACAGCACGTGCACCAGCACCAGGGGCACCTCGACCCCGAGCAGGAACACCAGGTTGGCGAGGAACTTCGCGAGGTAAAGATGACCCCGGTCGATGGGCGTGAGCAGCACGCCGTCGAAGGCTTGCCCCTCGCGCTCCGCGGCGAAGGTCTGATTGAGCCCCAGTACTCCGCCGAACGCGATCGCCATCCACAGGATCCCGGCCGAGAGCCGCCGCGAGCTGGGCTCGCTCGACCACGACGCCTCGGGCAGGGCCAGCGCGAATACGGTGAGCAGCAGCGTGGCGAAGAGCAGCATCGCCACCAGGCTCGCCCGCGCGCGCCAGCCGGTTCGCAGATCCTTGACCAGGATCGCGCGGATCGCCCGCGCCGCGGTGGGGGTGCGGGCCAGCGAGCTCATGCGGCGCGCGCCCGTTCGGGAAGGGAGCCCACCGCGCTGCGGTAGGACTCCGACACCTGATCGACGGTGAGCCCGGCGCTGGCTGCTTCCCACACGATTCGTCCGCTCACCTGCACTGCGACCCGATCGGCGAGCGCCAGGCCGCGCGCGATGTCGTGAGTGATCAGGATCATCGAGCGCGCGCCGTCCCGCAGCCCTTCGAGGAGCACCTGGAGGCGATCGGAGGCGTCGGGGTCCAGTCCCGAGAACGGTTCGTCGAGGAGCAGCACGTCGGGATCGTGGATGAGCGCGCGCGCGATCGCCGCCCGCTGGGTCATGCCACGGGAAAAGGTGCTCACCCGATCCTCCGCTCGCGCGCTCAGGCCGACCTCGTCGAGCACTTCCCTGGCGCGCTCGTCCGGGCGGTCGAGGCCGTAGAGATCCGCGTAGAAACGCAGGTTCTCGAGGGCCGTCAGCTCGCCGTAGAGATAAGGCACGTGGGTGAGGAAGCCGATCCGGCCGCGGAGCCGCTCCGGGTGCGCGAGCAGATCCTCGCCCTCGAGCTTCACCGTGCCGGAGGTGGGCTTGGCGAGCCCGGCCAGGATCTTGAGAAGCGTGGTCTTGCCGGCGCCGTTCGGCCCGTAGAGCACCTGGAAGGCGCCGGTCGGCACCACCAGATCCAGCGAGTCGACGGCACGGATCGCGCCGAAGCGCTTCACCAGGTGCGCGATCTCGATGGGCATGATGGTGTGCTCGGTCGCGCCGTCAGGAGGAGCCCTTGAGCCGCAGCGCCTCGTCGATCAATGGCTTGCGTCGAGCCTCGTAGTCGTCGGGCTCGATCTGGCCCGACTGCTTCTGGCGCTCCAGGTCGGCGAGCGTGGCCACGATCTCTTGGTAGCGGCGCGAGCTAGCCTCGTCGATCACCGGGGGCGGTGCGGCCGCGCGCGCGCGCTGCGGAGCCAACCGCGACCACGCACCGAGCGCCAGCGCGCTGAAGGCGCTCGCGTGGGCCACGAAGAGCAGATCGTGCATGGCCGGATTCCGCTTCGATCAGGCTGCCGGGCTGGACGCCGGTTGTCCGCAGTTGGAGCAGAACTTGACGGAGCTGCCGATGCGCTCGCCGCACCCGACGCACACTCGAGGCCCGGCGGGTGCCTGCTCGCCGAGCGCGCGACGGACGTCCGCTTCCACCGCGCGGAGCGGATCCGCCGTCGGCTCGAGCGCCTCGAGACGTTCGAGAGTCTGTAGCGCGCGCGAACGGTACTCGGCGTCGAGCCGCTGGAAATCGTCGTCCGACAGCTTGCCGGTGCGATGGTCGAAATCGATGTCCTTGAGCGCGTGCAAAAGCTTGTCCTTCTCTTCCCGCAACTCGTCGATGGCGCCGCCTCGCTCCTCGCCATGCGAGGAGCTCGCGCGCGCCTTGAGCAACGGCCACACAACGAACAGCGCGCAGCCGAGCCCGAGCGCGGCGGCCAGCAGCGTGGGCAGGATCTGCACGAGAGGCTCCGTCCGTGGCCGAGCCGGTCCATGCGGCGGACCGGGAGACCGAGGTCAGGTGTCCAGGTCGCGAAGCTCGCGCTCCAGTCGATCCGAGAGCGCTGGGCTGCTGGTACCGGGCGTTGCGGCCAGCGCCAGTTGCCCCGCGGCCCCGGGGACCGTGGGCTGGCCGCCGGAGCCGAGACGGCGAATCACGACCAGGACCACGGGAACGGCCAGACCCAGCGCCGCGAACGGCAGGATCCAGGCCGCGAGGTCGAATCCCTGCGTGGTCGGCGCCGCGAGGATCACTTTCCCCTCTTCGGCGACGAAGCGCGCGATGATCTGGTCGGGGGACATCCCCTGCGCCAGCATCTGCTGGATGTGCTCGCGGGTCTGTGCCGAATAGCCGCACTTGCAGCCGATCAGCACCTGATTGCAGTGATCGGGGCAGCTGCACATGATCGCGCCCTCGACCACCTTCTGGGGCGAGACGGGCGCTGTCGCCCGGACGGTGGAGGCCGCGGCCAGCGCGATTGCCGCGGCCAAGACCACGGTTCGCGCGCCCCAGCTCATGCGGCCGACACCGCCGCGGCGAACGCCGGGGCGCGGACGCGGCGCTCGACCGGTTCGGGCCATGCGCCGACCACGGTACCCAGAACCAGTACCACGCCGCCGGCCCACAGCCATCGGACCAGCGGATTCACGTGCGCCGAAAGGCTGATCGAGCCATTGTCCAGCGTCTCGGCGAGCGTGAGGTAAATGTCTTCCCGGAACGTGGAGAGGACCGCCGCCTCGGTGGTGGGCTGCCGCGACGCCCGGTAGACGCGTTTCTCGGGATCGAGTGTGACCACGTCGTGTCCGTCGCGCGTCACCGCGACGCGAGCCGCGATGCCCGAGAACTCTGGATGCGACGTGTCGATGGTGTGGTCGTAGCGAAGCGTGTAGCCGCCCACCTCGAGGGTCTCTCCCGGCTTCAGCACCGCCTCCGCCTCGGAATTGAAGATGCTGCCCGTGATGCCAGCCAGGATCATCACGATTCCGACGTGCACGATGTATCCGCCGTACCGGCGCCGGTTGCGCTGGATCAGCGTGAGGAACGCGATGGGATACGACTCGCCGGTCATGGTGTGGCGGGCCATCGTGCCGCGCCAGAACTCGCCGCCCACCGTGGTGAGCACGAACACGCACAATCCGAAGCTCATCGAGGCCGCGAGGCCGAAGCGAAGCACCGCGAACACCACCAGCGCCACCACCATGGCGGCGATCGGAAGGCGGAACTCGC
The DNA here is from genome assembly GCA_964650975.1 of uncultured bacterium. Lineage (GTDB taxonomy): Bacteria > JADJOY01 > JADJOY01 > JADJOY01 > JADJOY01 > CAZYWA01. The sequence goes on along the minus strand of CAZYWA010000343.1, from coordinate 5,274 downwards.
GCTTCAGGCTGGTGGGCGACGCGCGGCGCCACGCGACCAGCGGGCCGACGCCGGTCAGTGCCAGCAACGCCAGCCCGATCGGCGACATCACGCGATTGAAGTAGGGCGGCCCCACCGTGATCTTCGTCCCCTCCACGGCTTCCGAAAGGATGGGGAAGATCGTTCCCCACAGCACCGCGAACACCGCCGCGAGCAGCAACAGGTTGTTGAGCAAGAACGCCGATTCGCGGCTCACCACCGAATCGAAGCGGTTGGGAGTGGTGAGCTGCGGGCGGCGCCAGATCAGGAGCGCCACGGCGCCGGCGAGCACGAACGCCAGATACCAGAGGAAGAACGGGCCGAGATCGGATTGCGCGAACGAATGCACCGAGCTGATCACGCCCGAACGGGTCAGGAAGGTTCCGAAGATCGCCAGACCGTAGGCGAGGAACACCAGCACCATGTTCCACACCTTCAGCATGTTGCGCTTCTCTTGGATGATGACCGAGTGCAGGAACGCGGTACCGGCGAGCCACGGCATGAACGACGCGTTCTCGACCGGATCCCACGCCCAGTAACCGCCCCAGCCGAGCTCGAGGTACGCCCAGTGGGCGCCGAGCAGGATGCCGATCGACAGGAATCCCCAGCTGAAGAGCGTCCAGCGCCGCGTCGCCCGCAGCCAGTCGGTGCCCAGCCGGCCGGTCGCGAGAGCCGCGATCGCGAACGCGAACGGGATCGAGAAGCCCACGTAGCCTGTGTAGAGGCACGGCGGGTGGATCGCCATGTACGGATTCTGGAGTAGCGGGTTCAGCCCCTGACCGTCCGAAGGAATCCGCCCGATCGGGAAGGTCGCGAAGGGATTCTCGACGTAGAGCATCAGGAACAGGAAAAACCCCATGCCGAAGGCGATCGTCGCGGCGGCGTACGGGATCAGCTGGGGATGCCGGCGACGATTCTGGAAGAGCGCCGCGCTGCCGAACAGCGAAAGCAGCCACACCCACAAGAGCAGGCTTCCCGACTGCCCGCCCCACAGGGCCGTGACCTTGTAGAGATCCGGCTGCGCGATGCTCGAATGGGTCGCGACGTACACCATCGAGAAGTCGTCGCGGAGCATCGAGATCGCGAGCGCCGTCATCGCGGCGGTGAGCAGCAGCGTCACCGCGTGAATGGCGTGCCGAGCGCTGGTGGTCCACGCCGCGCGACCGGTGCGCGATCCGCCCAGCGCGGCGGCGATCGCGTAGACGCAGGTGGCGAACGCAAGCGCCAGGATGATGTGCCCGAAGGTAGCCACGTGGGGATCCTCTGAAGCGAGCGGGTCAGCCACGCCGTGCGGCGAGATAGCCGTCCGGCGGGCGCTCCCCGGTGTGGTTCACGATGTCACGAGCTGACGGGACCGGGCGGCATCTGCTTCGACTCGTATTTGGACGGGCACTTGGCGAACAGCGTCTTGGCCTCGAACACCCCGTCCGCGCCCACTCGCCCTTCGACGACGGCTTCCGCGCCGTCCTTGAAGGTGTCGGGAATGGCGGCGCGGCGATACACGACCGCCAAAGTCTGCTCGGGATGCACCGGGTCCGAGATCTGGAAGCGCAGCTCGGAACGTTCCGCCTGGCGCTGGATCGAACCGGTCACGACCTTGCCGGACACGCGCAGCGGCCGGTCGCGCACCTCATCGCCCTTGGTGAAGTACTCGGGCACGGTGACGTAGTAGGTGCTGGTGCTTGCGGTGCTCGACAGCACGAGCCATCCGATGGCTGCCAGGATCACCGCGATTCCGATCGGGAAACGAAGCCGTTTCGGATTCACGTCCTGCTCCGCTGACAAGAGGATGAGGGAAGGGGGATTCCAATCTAACAGCGCGTTTCTTCTCTGCAAAGGCGAGGCCGGCGACCTTAGGGACCGGCCGCCACGCGCACTGTTCTACGTCCTCGCACCGGATCCTCGAGGGGCGTCCATCCAGGGTTCCGAGCGGACTCCCTTGAGGTTTGGCGGCGTGTCGCCGATGAAATTCAACCTCAAGAGAGGGCCCGAATCGCCGCCCCGGCACCGTGATGGCGGTTGCCGAGTGCGCACTGCCCGGGGCAGATGGGCCACGCCCTGCTCAGTCCGTGGATTCCTCGTCGTAACACCGGGCAGCGTTCGTTACCGGACGGAAACGTCGAGTGGTGGTGCACGAGTATCGGCGCATCGGGGCCTCGTGACGTGCAACCCGCGCGGCCTGTCGTGGAGTCGGTATCGAGCAGCTCGATCACCCGCACCGAGCCAAAATGCAACGAGCCGAAAACGTGCCAGCCGTTCGCCCGACCGGGCGTCGACGAGGAAACCATTCGGCCGGTCGAAAAACCTGCCGCTCTCGAGGTTTTTGCGAAAATTCGACCTTTACATCTCGATGTCACGGTGGTACGAACCCGAGCGACGCACTGCAATTCTCGCAGGCCGCGAAAAATCATCCGAAATTTTGCACCAAACGAGGAGGGTCCAGCGTGCCACGACCCAAGAATTTTGCTCGCGTCGCCGCCGAGCTCCGCAGCCTTCAGGAAAGCTTGAGCTCCGTCGTGGGCCAGACGAAGAAGCTCTCGCAATCGCTGGCTGGCGGGCTCGAGAAACAACTGCTGTCGCGGATCGCCGTTTTCGAAGCCGACGTGCAGCGCCGCATTCACGATTCCGCGCTCGCTCTCTCGCCGATGGTGGAATTGCTCTCCGCGCTGGGCGGATTGGGTGGAAAAGCGAAGCCAGGCCGGAAACCGGGCCGGCCCAAGGGCAGTGGCGCCAAGCCTGGCCCGAAGCCAGGGCGACGGAAGCGCGGACGGCGTGGGGTGCGCGTGGTGCTGAGCGCCGAGCAGCTCAACGCCGCGATGTCCGAGGCCAAGGGTGTCAAGACGCGCGCGGCCGACATTCTGGGCGTGAGCGTGCCGACGCTCAACAAGAAGCTCGGTGAGGCCGGCGTAGCTGCGAAGAAGAGAGGACGTCCCGGCCGTCCCAAGAAGAAGTGAGTCAGCGCCGGGCGCTGCCCGTTCCCAGGCCCGGCGGGTCGAACCGCCCGTTTCCGTCCACGTCGATCCAGATCGGATTGGTGGCCGCGAACGGCGTGCTGTCCTTCCACGGCAGGGCGGGGCGCTCGCCCCAGGCTCGCGCGGCGATCCACGAATCGCGATCGATCGTGACCGAGAACGTTCCGTCGTAGCGTTTGGCATCGCGAGACACGGGCACGTCGGCGCGCGCCGCCACCAGGCCGTTCACCAGGATCTCGACGCCGGTGGCGTCGATCCAGGATGGCGCGCGCAGCGTCACGGCGACGTCCACGGCGCCAGCGCCGTGGCGTGCGAGTGCGCCGATCTCCGATCCGTCGGCGAGTGCCATCGTCAAGAAAAGGCCGCCGGAAACCGAGACCCGCCCGGCGCGCACCGCGCTCACCAGGTCGTCGAGCGAAGCTCGCGCTGGATCGTCGGTAGTGGCTCGGACGAAATTTCGCGGGAAGCCGGACACTCGCCCGAAAGAGTGCGAGTCGGAATTGCCGGTCATGGTCGGGGCGAGCCCGAGATTCTCGAAGCTCACCCAATCGCGGTACGCATCCTCCGAATGATCGATGTCGATGTCGTTCCAGACCTCCATGGCTTGAAAGCGGTCGATCGGAAGATCGTGGGCCGAAGGAAACCCGACCTCGGCCGGGCTGCGCGTCGCTCGGCCGGTGCTCGGGTCGTAGCCGATCGATTCGAGATATCCGCCGAACCGGTCCATGCGCGGATGGTTGAGCTGCAAGATCCCGGTCGGCACCGCGCTCGCCGCGGCGCTGAACAGCGTGGCGGGATCGCGGAACCACCAGTCGATCGCGCCGCGTCCCGCCTGGCCGTCCGCGGGAGCCAGCGGAAACACGTTGAAGTGGCCGTACGAGGTGGTGGAAATCTCGTCGCCGGTCGTCGCCAGGACCCAGCGGTCGAGGCCGAGACGCTTCGCCACCGGCGCGTAATCGGTGACCTGATCGTGATCGGACGAGACCACCCATTCGAGCCCGTTGGCGGCGACCGACGTCACTCGATCGTCGAGCGGAAAGGTCGAATCGCTGGAGCGGGCGCAGTGAAGGTGAAAATCGGCGCTCACCCAGCCCGTGGTGTCGACCTCGCGGGTCAGCACCAGCGCGAGCGCGGCGGGGTCGGCGCCCAGCGAGACGTCGAGATCGGATTCCGCGAGCGAATACTCCGGGCCCCGCATGGCGGTCACGTGGTAGTGGCCCGGCGGGACCGAGAACGCGATCTCGCCGTTCGCGGTGGCGAGCCGCTCGGAAACCGGGCCGTCGATCTCGACCTCGGCCGGCAGCGCCGTTCCCGACTCGTCGCGAACCTCGACCGAGATCGTGGAAGAGCTCGGTAAGGCGAGCGACACGATGCTCTCTTGCGCCGCGGAAACGTCGACTTGCGCCGGATCTCCCGCGACGCCGTCCTCGCCCGCGCTGGCGCTCAGCTGGTACGTCCCGGGCGGAAGGTCCATGGTGAAGGCACCCGTCGAATCGCCGTACGCCTCGCTCACCAGCTGGTGGCTTGCGCCATCCGCGATCGAGACCAGGGTTTGCTGGCCGGCGGCACCTGGAGGGGCGGAGACCGTTCCGCGAAGCGTGCCCGTGGGAATGCCGCGGATCCGGTACACCTCGCCGAGCACCGTGGCGAGATCGCGGCCGGCGATCCAGTAGCGCGTGTAGCTCGCTTCGCCACCCGCGAAGAGCGGAGCGGTCGCGTAAAGGATCGGACGGAAACCGGAGATGTCGAAGGTGCCCGGAATCGTCCCGCTCGCGGTGGTCACGGCAAGCGCCGCGTGCGGCGTGCGCGACGCGAAATACGGCAGCTCGGCGGCGACGTCGGTCGCGTCCTCGCTCTTGCCGCCGATCAGGTCGCGCGACTCGGCACCGAAGAGCACCAGATCCATGAGGGTCGCGTTGTCGCCCAGGCTGCGGCCGGTGTTCGTGACGCGCGTCGTGACCTCGAGCGCTCGCGAATCCGCCCGCAGCACGTAATCGGTGCTCAGGGCGAGTGCGACGTCCTTTCCCACGGGAACGAATGGCGGGATGAATCCGAACGGTGTCACGGTTCCTTCCACGCGCACGCCTGCCTCGCCGGGGGGAAGGCCGGTCAGAATCGACGCGGTAATCGGAGACTGGATCTCGAAGGCGACCAGCGGGACCACGACCTTGAGGAACTCCCCGTCGTCCGTCCCCGCGCCAGGTCCGGCTGGCACATCCCCGACCGCGTCGACGAGGTGTCCGCCGGAGGTTCCAATGATCCAGGGCGACGGCGTGACGTCCTG
>CAZYWA010000342.1:0-8683 GCA_964650975.1 uncultured bacterium | reverse complement strand
AAGACGACGGTCGTCCGCCCTTCTGCGAGGCGGCACCGGACGCAACCCGACGCCCGGTCGTCTGGTTGTTTGCGTGCACCCGCAGAGCAAGATCCGCGCCGTACCCCGATCACGGCTTTGTAGAACTCCCCATTGCCGGCGGTGGTTCGCGGAAAGCCCCGTGATTTCAGAACTCTAGGCGGGAGCCTCGAAGCCAGCGCGCGCCCAGCGCAAGTTTCGGAGACGGGCTGGCCCAACGAGAAACTGGGTTGGCGCTCGCCCGCGACCGACAATTGTCAGGGGGCGGTGTCAAAACCCGCCTACGATTTTCCGGTCCGGCGCGAAAACCGACCCACCGAGCCTGCCCCGGCGATTTTGCAAGGTTTTCAACCCAGCGGCTTGAAGCGCGTGCTTGGATCGGGCCCGCGGGCTTCGTTAGAATAGCCATTCATGAAACGAGGGTCAGTTCAAAAGACGAGATCCGGGTTCGGAGCTCGCCGCAGGGCGCGGGAGCGAGCCGCGCGCTGCGAGACCGTGCTGGCGGCGGCCGAGCAGGTGATCGGCGGTCAGGGATTCCACGAGGCCGGGATGGTCGAGATCGCCAGGGTCGCCGAGGTGGCGATCGGCACCCTCTACGTCGCCTTTCCCAGCAAGGACGCGCTCTACCAGCAGCTGGTGGTGAGCCGGGCCGAGGAGCTGGCGGGCGGTTGCGCGGCGGCGCTCGCCGGCGGCGGAACCGAGCGGGAGCGGCTCGACCGCGCGCTCGCCGCCAAGATCGCGTTCTTCGAGCGCCACCAGAGCTTCCTCAGGATTTACGCGACCACGTCGATGGTGGTGAACGCCGGATGGGCCGCGCCGCCCGCGGTGCTGAAGCTGCGTCAGGAGACGCTGACGCTCCTGGCGCAGTGCTTCCGGGAGGCAGGCGAGCGGGGCGGGCTCGCCGTAGCCGCGGATCCCGCCGACCTGGCGCTCGCGTTCCAGACCCTGTCGACCAGCTACCTGGTGGCGGCGCTCGCCTCCGAGGGGCGCATCGAGCCGGCGCGGATCGTCGACTCCATGCACGCGGTGCTGCTCGATCCGGTGCTGCCCGCCGAGGTGCCGCCCTCCACGCGGCTCGCGCTGCGCGCGCGGAGCCGGGCCTCGTGAGCGCGCCGGGTCGCGCGTGCGCGGTGGCGATCGCCGTGTCGATCGCCGCGACGGCGCCGGCGATGCGCGCCGCGAGCGCCTCGACCGCTTCGGCCGAGGATGCCGCTCCCGCGAGCGCGCCCGAGGTCCCGCTCGCTCTCGAGGCGGCCTACGACCGGGCGCTCGAGACCGACCAGTCGATCCGCACCGCGTACGAAGAGGTGGAGAAGGCGGATCTGCTGACCTGGAGTGCGCTCACCCGCATGGCGCCCACGGTGACCGCGAGCGGCTCGTATCTGCGCCCCGAGCACGCGATCCGCGACAGCCAGGGCCCGGTGCTGGTCGAGACGCGCAGCGCTCAGGTCGCGGTCGAGCAGCCGCTCTTCGATCTCTCGACCGTCCCCGCGTACCAGGCGGGAAGCCGCGCCGCCGCCGAAGCGCGCCTCCGGCATCGCCAGACGGTGCGCGACGTGCTCTTCGGCGTCGCGCGGGCCTTCTTCGAGGTGCTCAAGGATGAACGAGTCGTGGACGTGAACGGCCAGATCCTGGACCTGGCACGCGGCCAGCTGACGCTCGCCGAGCGGCGCTTCTCGGTGGGCGAGGTGACCAAGACCGACGTGGCGCGCGCGCGCGTCGCGGTGGAGCAGGCACACCAGAAGCAGATCGAGGCCGAGAACTCGCTCAGGCTCGCGCAGCACACCCTGGCGAGCATCCTCAATCTCGATCCAGCCGCGGAGCCGAAGCTCGCCGAGCCGTCGCCGCAGGACCACCAGATCCCGGCGATCGACGACGCCGAGCACAGCGCCACCTTGCATCGCGACGATCTCGCCGCGAGCAAGCTCGCCATCGAGGAGAGCGAGGCCACGCACCGCGAGGTGCTGGCTCGCTACGCGCCGAAGGTGGTGGGCGACTGGACCGATCAGTGGCTGGATCCGGAGACGTTCTCGTCGCGCAACGACTTCTGGACGGCGACCGTGGGCGTGACGCTGCCGCTCTTCGACGGCGGCCAGCGCGAAATCGACGTGGCGCGCACCGATCACGACATCCGCGAGGCGCGCCTCGCGCACGAGACTCTCGCCAAATCGGTGGACCTCGAGGTGCGCGACGCGTGGCTGGAAGTGCGCACGCTCGAGGAGACGCTCGAGGCGCTGCGCGCGCAGCTCGCCGCCGCGGAGGAGACCTACCGCGATCTCGAGAGCCAGTACCGGGCGGGCGAAGCCACCAGCCTCGATCTGCAGAGCGCGCTCACCGATCTGGGCACCGCGCGCACCGACCTGGCGTCGCGCACCTTCGATCTCGAGATCGCGCTGCTCGAGTTGCAGCGCGCCATGGGAACCTTCCAGGACGCTCGCGCCGAAAGGGTGAAGCTCGAATGATGCGTACGACGTTTCTCCGGGGGGCTTCTCAAGCCCCCCGCCCCGAGCGTGTCCTCGGGGTCTTACGAAGACCCCGAACCCCAACGGGTGCAATTTTTTCGGGGCCCCACCGCCGAGGCGGCTCGCTTTGCTCGCCGAGCGGCCACGGCGCTTGCCGTTCACGCGGACTCGTTCGCGCGTGGGGAGCGGTTGCGACGGTGGTCGCGTTGTTCGCGGCGAGTTGCACGCAGGGTTCGTCCGCTCCCGCGGCGGCGTCGGCCAAGCCGCCGCCGCCCACGGTCACCGCGGCGCCGGCGGTCGCCGAGGACGTGCCGGAGCAGGTGAAGGCGATCGGCACGGTGCAGGCGCTGGCCACGGTGTCGGTCAAGACCCAGGTGCACGGCATCCTCGCCCAGGCCACCTTTCACGAGGGCGACGAGATTCAGTCCGGCAGCACCATCTTCCAGATCGACCCGGCGCCGTTCCAGGCCGCGCTCGATCAAGCGCAAGCCGTGCTGGAGCGCGATCAGGCGCTGCTCGCGAAGGCCGAGGCGGATTTCCAGCGCGCCCAGGAGCTCAAGGGCGACGGCTCGATCTCGCAGTCGACCTTCGATCAGCGCTGGTCGGACGTGGCGTCGCGGAAGGCCACCGTGAGCGCCGATCAGGCCGGCGTGCGCAGCGCCAAGCTCGACCTCGATCACTGCACGATCCGCTCGCCGATCACGGGCCGCATCGGCCAGCTGATGGTGGACGTCGGCAACGTGGTGAAGGAGAACGACAGCATCCTCGCCATGATCCGCCAGGTGCGGCCCATCTACGTGGTGTTCTCGGTTCCCGCCCAGCACCTGGGGCGGATCCGCGCGCGGGCCGCGGCGGGCCAGCTGGCGGTGGAGGCGAAGGTGACGGATCCGGGGGTGCCCGCCGCCACCGGCACCCTCGAGCTGATCGAGAGCTCGGTGGATGCGTCGACCGGCACGATCCAGCTGCGCGCTCGGTTCTCGAACGACGACGAGCGCCTGTGGCCGGGCCAGTACGCCGACGTGGCGCTCACGCTCGGCAACCACCCGGGTGCCGTGGTGGTGCCCGCGCAGGCGGTGCAGGAGGCGCAGCAGGGACAGTTCGTGTTCGTGGTGAAGGCCGACTCGACGGTCGAGCAGCGCCCGGTCCACGTGGGCGACCGCTGGCAGGACCGGTTCATCGTCAACGACGGCGTGGCTCCCGGCGAGAACGTGGTGACCAGCGGTGCCTTGCGGCTCGTCTCCGGGATGCAAGTCAACGTGCAAGCACCCGAAGCGCCGACGGGCGCGCCGCCCGCCGCTCCGGCCAAGGACAAATCGTGAACCTGAGCGCGCCGGCGATCCGGCGTCCGGTCGCCACCACGCTCATCATGCTGGGCGTGCTGGTGTTCGGCGCGATGGCGTTCCAGAGCCTGCCGGTGAGCGACCTGCCGAACGTCGATTTCCCCACCATGAACGTCACGGCGACCTTGCCGGGCGCCAATCCGGAAACCATGGCCTCGGCGGTCGCGACGCCGCTCGAGCGCCAGTTCTCGACCATCGCCGGGCTCGACTCGATGAGCTCGCAATCGACCCTCGGCACCACCCAGATCACGCTGCAGTTCAACCTGAGCCGCAGCATCAACGACGTCGCGCCCGACGTGCAGTCGGCGATCGCCCGCGCCGGGGCACTCCTGCCACCGGGCATGCCATCGCCGCCCACCTACACCAAGGTCAACCCGGCCGATCAGCCGATCCTGTTCGCAGCCATCACCTCGAAGACCATGCCGCTCTGGGACCTCGACGAATACGCCGAGACCTTGATGGCGCAGCGCATCTCGATGGTCGACGGCGTCGCCCAGGTGGGCGTCTTCGGCACCCAGAAATACGCGGTTCACGTGCAGGTCGATCCGGACGCGCTGGCGTCGCGCGGCATCGGCATCGACGAGGTCGAGCAGGCGGTGGGTCGCGCCAACGTGAATCTGCCGGTGGGGACGCTCGACGGCCTCCATCGCGCGTTCACGATCCGCGCGTCCGGACAGCTGGTCGAGGCGGAGCCCTACGGCGACATCGTGGTGGCGTACCGCCAGGGGGCGCCGGTCCGGATCCGCGACGTCGGGCGCGCCATCGACGGCGCCGAGGATGCGCGCACCGCCGCCTGGTTCATCGATCACGACGGTCCGCAACGCTCGCTGGTGCTCTCGATCCAGCGTCAGCCGGGCGCCAACACCGTGGCGGTGGCCGATGCCATCAAGAAGCTCCTGCCCACCTTGCAGTCGTTCCTGCCGCCCTCGGCCGAGCTGCACATCCTCTACGACCGCTCGCTCGGCATCCGCGACTCGGTGCATGACGTCGAGGCCACGCTGCTCTTGAGCTTCGGCTTGGTGGTGCTGGTGGTGTTCCTGTTCCTGCGCAACGTCTCCGCCACGGTGATCCCGAGCCTGGCGCTGCCGCTCAGCGTGATCGGCACGTTCGGGGTCATGAAGCTGCTCGGCTACACGATCGACAACCTGTCGATGATGGCGCTGATCCTGGCGATCGGCTTCGTGATCGACGACGCCATCGTGATGCTGGAAAACATCGTGCGCCACCACGAGATGGGGAAGCGCGGGATCGCGGCGGCCCTCGCCGGGTCGCAGGAGATCGGCTTCACGATCCTGTCGATGACCATCTCGCTCGCCGCGGTGTTCATCCCGGTGCTCTTCATGGGCGGGGTGATCGGCAAGCTGTTCCGCGAGTTCGCGGTGGTGATCTGCGTCTCGATCCTGATCTCGGGAGTCGTGTCGCTGACGCTCACGCCGATGCTGTGCAGCCGGTTCCTGCGCGGCGCGGGGCACGGCGCCGAAGGTCACGGCAAGCTCTACCGCGTGTCCGAGCGGGTGTTCGACGCGTGGTTGCGCGGCTACGAGGTGACGCTCGATTTCGTGCTTCGCCACCGGCGAATCACCGTGCTCGCGAACCTGGTCGTGCTGGCGCTGATGGTGGTGATCTACCGCGACGTGCACACCGGCTTCCTGCCCGACGAGGACACCAACCAGGTGTTCGCGACCACCGAAGCGCCGCAGGGCACGTCGTTCCGGGAAATGATGCTGCGCCAGAAGTCGCTGATGGCGGCGGCCATGGACGATCCCAACGTCGACGCGTACTTCTCGGCGATCGGCGGCGCCAACTCAGCCGCCCTCGGCGGCCAGAACTACGGCCGGCTCTTCTTTCACCTGAAGCCCCGCGACGAGCGCAAGCTCGACGTGAACGGCGTCATCGCCGAGCTGCGCACCAAGTTCGCGACCGTGCCGGGGATCTCGGCCTATCCGCAGAACCCGCCCACGGTGCGAATCGGCGGGCTCCTCACCAAGGCGCTCTATCAGTACACGATGCAGAGTCCGGATCTCGACGTGCTCTACGCGTCGGCGCCCAAGCTGGAAACGAAGCTGCGCGAGCTCCCCGGCCTCCAGGACGTGAACAGCGACCTGCAGATGCACAATCCACAGGTCTCGATCGACATCGATCGCGACCAGGCCGCCGTGAAGGGACTCACTCCGGAGCACATCGAGACCGCGCTCGCCGACGCCTACGGGCCGCGCTGGATCTCGACGATCTACGCGCCCAACAACCAGTTCCGGGTGCTGCTCGAGGTCGACCCCAAGGACGAGGACGATCCGCAGCTGCTCTCCAAGCTCTACGTGCGCGCCGACGGCGGCGAGCTGGTGCCGCTCGACGCGGTGACCCGCAGCCACGAGAGCGTCGGCCCGCAGGCGATCGCCCACGCGGGCCAGCTGCCCGCGGTCACGATCTCGTTCAACTTGAAGCCGGGCGTGTCGCTGGGCGACGCCGAGGAGGAAGTGCGGCGCGCCGCGCGCGAGGCCCTGCCCGCGAGTGTCACGGGCCGCTTCCAGGGCTCGGCGCAGGCGTTCCAGGACTCGCTCACCGGCCTCGGCCTGTTGCTGGTGCTCTCGGTGCTGTTCATCTACCTGGTGCTCGGCATCCTGTACGAGAGCTTCATCCACCCGCTCACGATCCTCTCGGGATTGCCGTCGGCGGGCTTCGGCGCGCTGCTGACGCTGATGGTGTTCCACGCCGAGCTCAACGTGTACTCGTTCATCGGCCTCATCATGCTGATCGGCATCGTCAAGAAGAATGCGATCATGCAGATCGACTTCGCGCTGGAAGCGCAGCGCGAGCGCGGCGCCTCGCCGCTCGATGCGATCCGCGAGGGCTGCCTGCTCCGGTTCCGGCCGATCATGATGACCACCATGGCGGCGCTCTGCGGCTCGCTGCCGATCGCGCTCGGCATCGGCGCGGGCGGCGGCGGGCGGCGCGCGCTCGGCTACACCGTGGTGGGCGGCTTGCTCACGTCGCAGCTCATCACGCTCTACCTGACTCCGGTGGTGTTCCTGTACATGGACGGTGCCTGGCGCTGGCTCGCGACGCGTCGCGGGAAGCCGGTGGAGCAGAGCGCGGCGGCGAGCGTTCCCGCGACCTGAAAGCTGCGGCTCGTGTCTATCGACGCTGTTGCCGCCGCGCGGAGCACGGCGCTCCAAACAGCGAAGAGGCGTGGTGTGGAGGGCGACGCTCCGCGGCGCCGGCTGTAGCGAGCAACCCGAACCGCTACCGCCAGCGTGGGCTCGCCCTGCGTCGGTCCGTGGTGGGTTATCTTGCGGCGTTGTCGCAGCGCGTTATCCCGCGCGGACGAGTTCCCGTGACCACCTCCACGAATCCAGAATCCACGACCCCGAGCACCGCTCCCCGCAGCGAATGGGACGCGTTGCCGCGGTACGTCGACTCGCATTTCCACCCCGATCTCGACGGGCTCGCGAACGACGTCGCGGGAGTGCTCGAGCGCGGGCGCCGGGCCGGCCTGTGTGCGTTCGTCGCGGTCGCGGCGGGACCGGGCTCGTGGGAGAACACGGTGCGGCTCGCGCGCGAGCACGACGACGTGTACGCGACCGTCGGCTGCCATCCGCACGACGCCAAGACGCTCGACGAGGACGCATTCCAGCGCATCTCCGAGCTGGCCCGGCTGCCGGAAGTCGTTGCGGTGGGCGAAACCGGGCTCGACTACTTCTACAAGCTCTCGCCCCGCGAGCAGCAGATCGGCTGGTTCGAGCGTCACATCGAGCTGGCACGCGAGGTCGGGAAGCCGGTGGTGGTCCACGCTCGCGACTCGCTCGAGGATCTGCTCGGGATCGCGCGCGAGGCTTCCGCGAAAGGCGTGCGGGGTGTGGTCCATTGCTACACCGGCGATACCGCGACGGCGCGCAAGCTGATCGATCTCGGCTGGCTGATCTCGTTCACCGGCATCCTGACCTTCAAGAACGCCGACGAGCTGCGCGCCACCGCGCGCAGCCTGCCGATCGACCGGCTCATGATCGAGACCGATTCGCCGTACCTGGCGCCGGTCCCGTACCGCGGCAAGGGCCCCAACGAGCCGGCGTACGTGGTGCGCGTGGCCGAGACGCTGGCCGAGCTCCACCAGCTCACGGTTCCGGACGTGGCGCGGATCACCACCAGCAACGCGCGCCGGTTCTTCGGCCTGGAGCTGGATCAGAATTTCGAAATCGCCTACCGCATCCGTAACTCGCTCTATCTCAACGTCACCAACCGCTGCACCATCGCGTGCGTCTTCTGCGGGAAGTTCCAGGACTTCACGGTGAAGGGGCACGATCTGCGCATCCGGGGCGGCGAGCCGAGCGTCGAGCGGATCGTGGAGGCGATCGGCGACCCGGCGGGCGTCGACGAGGTGGTGTTCTGCGGCTACGGCGAGCCGACCCTCAGGCTCGACGCCATCCGCGAGGTCGCGCGCCGGGTGCACGCCATGGGAAAGCGAGTGCGCCTCAACACCGACGGCCTCGGGAACCTGGTGCACGGCCGCGACATCGTGCCCGAGCTGATGGGGCTCGTGGACACCTTGAGCGTCAGCCTCAACGCCCAGGACGCCGCCGCCTACGCGCGCGTCTGCCCATCCAAGCACGGCGAGGCGGCTTACCCGAAGCTGCTCGAGTTCCTGCGCTCGGCGCACGCCCACGGCCTCGACGTGCAGGCCACGGTGGTGGCGCCGCTCGACGGTGTCGACGTCGAGGCCAGCCGCCGCGTCGCCGAGGAAATCGGCGTCCGCTTCAAAGTCCGGAACTTCGCCGAGATCGGCTGACCGGACGCGCCCTCGCTGCCGGTTTGTTGCACCGGACGGCGCCCCGGGAAGATACTCGGGCCTCAGTGGTTTCACCGATGAGG
>CAZYWA010000341.1:0-8691 GCA_964650975.1 uncultured bacterium | reverse complement strand
GTCGACGAGCTGCCTCATCTCGAGGCGCTGATCGTCGACGGCACCAAGCGCTTCACCTACGCGCAGGTCGAGGAGCGCGCCAACCGGCTCGCGCACGGCCTTCAGTCGCTGGGCGTGAAGCCCGGCCAGCACGTGGGCCTCTATCTCTTCAACACCAACGCCTACGTCGAGGGGATGCTCGCGGCGCTCAAGATCCGCGCGGTCCCCATCAACGTGAACTACCGCTACGTCGAGGACGAGCTGCGCTACCTGATGGACGACGCCGACCTCGTCACGGTGATCCACGAGCGCCAGTTCGCGCCGCGGCTCGCGGCGGTGAAGGGCGCGCTGCCCAAGCTCAAGGCGTGCATCGCGGTCGACGACGGCTCTGGCGCCGATCTCGCCCAGTCCGGCTCGGTCGATTACGAGTCGGTGCTCGAGCACTCGTCGCCGGCGCGCGACTTCCCGGCGCGCTCCGCGGACGATCTCTTCGTCATCTACACCGGCGGCACCACCGGGATGCCGAAGGGCGTCATGTGGCGCCACGAGGATCTCTTCTTCGCCGGGCTGGGCGGCGGCAATCCCGCAGGCCCGCCGGTCACGAGCCCCGCGGAGCTGGTGGCGAACGCGAAGGAGCGCTACCACATCACGATCTTCTCGGTGCCGCCGCTCATCCACGGCGCGGCGCAGCTCGCGATCCTCATCACCTTCCACTGGGGCGATCGCGCGATCCTCTTGCCGAAGTTCGACGCCGCGCGCGTGTGGCAGCTGGTCGAGCAGGAGAAAGTGAACTCGATCAACATCGTGGGCGACGCCATGGCGCGCCCGATGGTCGAGGAGCTGGCGCGAGAGGGAGCGACCTACGACGTCTCGTCGCTCTTCGTACTCGCGTCGTCGGGTGCCGCGTTCTCCGACTCGGTCAAGGCCGAGCTCACGGAGCGGCTGCCCAACCTCATGATCATGGATAACTTCGGCTCCTCGGAGACCGGCTCGCTCGGCATGAGCGGCGAGCGTGTCTCGGGCCCAGACGCCAAGACCGGCATCCGCTTCGCGATGAACGAACGCGCGGCCGTGCTCGACGACGAGGGGAAGCCGATCGCGCCCGGCACCGGCGTGGTCGGCCGTCTGGCGCTGCGCGGCTACATCCCGGTCGGCTACTACAAGGACACCAAGAAGACCGCGCAGACCTTCGTCACGATCGACGGCGAGCGCTGGGTGCTGGTCGGCGACATCGCCACCGTCGAGGAGGACGGCCGCATCACCGTGTTCGGCCGCGGCTCGGTGTGCATCAACTCGGGCGGCGAGAAGATCTACCCGGAAGAAGTCGAGATCGCGCTCAAAGCTCATCCCGCGATCTACGACTGCGTGGTGGTCGGCGTGCCAGACACGCGCTGGGGCGAGCGCGTCGCGGCGGTCGTCGAGCTACGGCCGGGCCACACGCTCACCCTCGCCGAGCTCGACACCCACGCCCGCACGCACGTCGCCGGCTACAAGCGCCCCCGCGAGCTGCACCTGGTCGAGAAGATGGTGCGCTCGCCAGCGGGCAAGCCCGACTACCCCTGGGCGAAGGCCCTCGCCACCTCGGGCGTGCACAAGATCTGAGGAGCCGCCGGCGTCCCCTCCGCCCGTCAGAGCGTTTTCAAGAATCGCCGGATGTCGTCGTGCGTCCCGGCGCGTACCAGCGTCAGCGTGTCTTCGGCCCGCGTGAACACCACGCGGACGCCGAGTCCGACGCGGGCCTCCCAGATACCACTCGCGTGCAGCTTGCGGACGCCGAGGCCCGCGTGTCGATGGACGTCGGCGAGCCCGGCGGGCAAGGCGAGGATGACGTCGAGAAGGGCGTCGCGCTGCTCGGGCGCCAGCGCCCGGGCGTCGCGCTGCAATCGCTCGGTCAGCGCGACGCGCACTAGACCTTGACGGCGCGCCCGCGCCTGCCGCCCCGCGTCGCCGGCTTGGCGGCGCCGCGGAGGTGCGCAGCAGCGTCCTCGGCGCTGGGGAAGATCTGGAGCCGACCGGCCGCCTGCTCCTGGGACAGCGACCGCCACAGGCGAGCGGCCTGATCGTCGGTGAGACGCGGCGCGATCTCGAGATCGTCCATCGAGATCGGCACGATCGCCGCGACGTGCTTGGAGCCGCGCATCAGGACGACTTGCTCGCCCTGGGTGGCCGCGTCGATGAGCTCGTTCAGGTGGGCCTTGGCGTGCTTGATGTTGACCGCCCGCATGCCTTGAATGGTGACCTTCGAGAGAGTCCTTGTCAAGGGTCACTCGAGCTGCCGGGCGGAAACTACCTGTTTTGAGCCGCCTCCCGAGCGCCGGCCGGGGCTCGTGTTGATCGCCTGCCGCGCGGTAGGCTAAAGACGAGGACGCGACGGAACGCCCTCGAACGCGCGATGGGAGGTGCTCATGGATCTCGACCGGATGCTCCGCAAGTGCCAGAAGGAGCAGTGGAAGGTCGGCGACCTCGACTGGACGCGGAAGCCGCGGTCCATGCCCGAGGACGACGAGGTCGCGATCGTCCAGTACTTCACCGACATGGCCGGGATCGAGCGGCTCGCGGGCGCACTCTTCGAGGTGCAGCGCAAGAACGCCGAGGACCCGAAGCTCAAGGACATCTTCAAGACCTTCGTGGTCGACGAGGTGCGCCACTCGCACGCGGCGCAGATGCTCGCCGACTTCTACGACGTGCGGAAGCTGCGCGCGTACACGATGAGCCCGAGCCTGCAGCAGTTCTACCCGTACTTCGTCGACGCGGTGCAGTACCTGACGCCCTCGATCGCCAACGCCTACATCACCGGCGGCGAGCTGATCCTCGACATCGCGCTCCTGCGCTCGATCAACGACTACGTGCACGACGACATGAGCGAAGCGGCGATGGAGCTCATCAACCGCGACGAGTCACGTCACATCGCGATGGACTTCTACATGACCGAGCACTACGCGTCGCGCGACTGGCTGGCGAAAGAGAAGCAGATGGTGGGCAGGCGCTCGGTCGCGCGCCGCGCCAAGGCCTATCGCTCGTTCCTGGGCGTCCTCTACCATGCGCGCCCGTTCTTCCAGGACGTGTTCTTCCAGCCGATGTCGCGGGTCGACCCGGACGGGCGCCGCCTCAAGGAAGCCTTCAAGCGAATGCAGCTGCTCGGTCACAAGGACGAGGTCGCGCGGCTCAACTTCACCCGCTTCATGACCACGATGCAGAACCTCTTCAACACCCCGGTCGTGGGCCAGGTCTTCGAGCCGATCCTGCTGCGCGTGCTGGGCGTCGACAAATCGCTCGCGGTCGACCTCTTCACCAAGGACGAGCTCAAGCGCGCCCAGGCGATGAGCTTCGACGAGCTCGCCGAGGACGCACTCGCGGCGAAGACGATTCATTGAGGCGCTCCCGCTCCACTGCGGTTGTTGCCTCGAAATATCTGCACTAGAGTACGGAAGTCTCCCTAGTCCCTTTCGACGTGCATCCCGGACCGAGGGCGGTCGGGAGGCTTCATGAAGCTCACCAAGGGGCGGCCCGCGCTCGCGGCCACGGCGTGGCTCGCGCTCGCGCTGCGTGCCACGGCGGCCACCATCACCGTCGACTCGACCGCCGACGATCTCGACCAGGGCCCGAACGGCAACTGCACGCTGCGCGAAGCCGTGGTCGCGGCGAACACCGACTCGCCTGTGGATGGTTGCGCCGCGGGCAGCGGCGCCGACGTGATCCAGCTGCCCCCGGGCACCTACGTGCTCACGATCCCGGGCACCAGCGAGCACGGCGAGGCGGGCACGCTGCTGCTCACGAGTGAGATCACCATCGATGGCGCGGGAACCGACGCGACCGTTGTGACCGCAGCCGATCTCGGCGACTCGCTCGTCACGCTGCCTTACATCTCGTCGGGAAACCCGACGGTCACGATCGAGCGTCTGACGATCGCGAGCGAGAACCGGAAGTCCTCCTGGGGCATCGTCGACTCAGGGCTCGCAAGCTGATGTTGTCGGAGTGTCGGTTCACCGGCGGCTACGGAGGAATCGCGGAGGACTCCTACGACGTCGACCGCCCCCGTACCGCGGGCACGGCGACAGGGGACGTCGAGATCAGCCACTGCACGTTCGACGGGCTCTCCACGGGGATCGATCTGTACCTTCCGTACCTCCACCTCGTGCGCTCCACGGTTCGCGACGACGCCTACGGGATCGTCTGCGGCAACTGCGAGATCGACCACTCGACCTTCGAGAACAACACCGCGGTGGCCCTGTGGGAGGTCGAAGGGTCGGCGACCGTCGACCATTCCAGCTTCACCGGAAACAGCGCGGCCACGATCCAGATCCTGGGATGGGGGCGGCCGCTCACCATCCTTTCGAGCCACCTCTACGAAAACAGCGGCGCCCCCGCGGTGTCGTTCGTGGGCCCGGCGGTCCAGACCACGGTCCTGACCATCGAGGACAGCGTCATCGAGAACAAAACCGGCGGGGGAATCAGCGCCTCCCCCGACGGCTCATCCGTCGAGCTTCGAATGGAGCGCACGCGGGTCAGCGCAAACCACGGTGCGGCCGTGGGAGGCGGGATCGAGATCACGAACGGCTACCAGTGCGTGATCGCCGACTCGACCATCAGCGACAACAGCGCCACGTTGGCGGGAGGCGGTCTGGCGCTCGAAGTCTCCGAGTCGACGATCGTCAACACCACGATCAGCGGCAACCAAGCGCCCAAGGGCGGCGGGATCTACGTGCCCTACGAGGGTACGTCGGTGCAACTGACGAACGTCACGATCGCGGGCAATCAGGCGCGTCGCGGAAGCGCCTTCTATCTCCAGGGCGAAGAGGGAGTGGCGAGCGTGGTGTCGGCTCGGAACCTGCTCGTGAGCGGCGATTGCGCGAGGCTTCCGGGCGGCAGCGGGTTCGCGAGCGAGGGTGGGAACGTCGAGGGGCCCGGGGACAGCTGCGGTTTCGACCTGCCGACCGATCGGCACGGCGTCGCGCGCCTCGGCCTCGGCCCGCTACGCGACAACGGCGGCCCGACCCCGACGCAAGCGCTTTCCCGCACCAGCCCCGCGATCGACGCCGGGCTTTCGACCGCCTGCCCGCGCACCGACCAGCGCGGCGAACCGCGCCCCGCGGACGGCAATCACGACGGCTCCGCCGCCTGTGACGCGGGCGCGTTCGAGCGCGAGCGCTGAGGGAAGGATCGACCCGAGGATCTGGCGTTCCGCGCAGCCCGCGCGGCGGTTCACCTTCGCCAGGGGTCGGTGAGCTCGATCCCGCAGCCTTGGTAGTCGGATGTGTTTCGCGTGGCGAGCGGGCTCCGGGCGGTGCGCGCGATTGCGGCGATCTGCGCGTCGAACTGGGAGATCGGTCGTCCGCGACGCTCCCGCTCCGAGACGAGCAGCGCGTACGTGCGAGCTGCTTCGCTGTCGAAGGGAAGAACGCGACCGGCCAGGTCTTCCTCGAACATCGCCTCGGCGGCGGCCGCCAGACGTTCGCGGCGCTTACCGGCGGGCAGCCGCAGGATCCCGTGCAGGATCTCGGCTTGCGTGACGCTCGTGGTGTAGAGCGTCGTGGGCGGCAGCGAGTCGACCCATCGGACGACCGACTCGTTTGGCGCCGGCCTCATGAGCTCCGACAACACGTTGGTGTCGAGGACGATCAAGCGTCAGCCGGATCGGGGAGGCTTGCGGATCGGCTCGCGCGCCGGCAGCTCGAGCTCGACGCCGCCGAGACGGCCGAAGCGCAGGCGGACCGCGCCTGCCAGGCTCGCGGGAGGCGCTGCCGGCGAGGCGACGGCGTCGTGGAGGATGCGCCGCGCTTCTTCTTCCATCGATCGGCCGTGGTGCGCCGCGCGGACGCGCAGCTGCAACTTGGTGCGTTCATCGAGGTTGCGAATCGTGAGGCTGGCCACTCGTCTCCTCCACCTGTGCAATCAATGCTAGCACTGCGAGCGATGCGGTGCCAGAGGACGACGGACGGACGGCTCACAGCTCGCCGCGGCCGCCGTGCTCGCGGATCTTGCGGGCGACGCGCACCGCGAGGGCGGTGACCGTGAGCGTGGGATTCGCGGTGCCGATCGACGGGAAGAGGCAGGTGCCGGCGGCGAACAGGTTCTTGAGGCCGTGCACGCGGCCGCCGCCGTCGGTGACGCTGGTCTTCGGGTCGTTCCCCATCCGCAGGCCGCCGGCCGGGTGATAGCAAGAGTCGAGGGTGCCGCGCGGCATCGAGCGGTGGCCGACGTTCTTGGCGCCGAGCTTGTCGAAGAGGTCGAGGAGCGTGGCCTTGGCCGTGGCGAGCGCCGTGGTGTCGTAGTCGCTGAAGCGCACGTCGAAACGAGAGAGCGGCACGCCGAACGGGTCCTTGATGTCGGGGTCGAGCATCACGCGGTTGTCGCGGCTGGGCAGCATCTCGGTTTCGGCGTTCATCAGCGCTTCGTGTCCCCAGCTCTCGCGGATGCGTTGCTTGAGGTCGAGGCCCCAGGACTTGCTCGTGCGGGCGATGTCGGCGGGGCTCGCGTCGGGGATGAAGTTCTGGATCTCGATCAGGAAGGCGCCGTGCTGCGGGCGATCCGCCGGGTTCCGCCAGCGGGTGATGGCGCCGGTCTGGAAGAACACCCGGTTGGGCCAGGTGCGCTCGGGCAGCGAGCCGATCATCGCGTAGCGCGGATTGTCCATGAAGTAGCGGCCCACCACGTCCTCGCGGTTGCCGAGACCGGTTGGCCATTCGGTGGAGACCGAGTTGAGCAGCAGCCGCGACGAGTCGGGCGCGTGGCAGGCGACCACGAACACGTCCGCTTCGGTCGCTTGCGATTGACCGGACGAGTCCACCCACACCGCACGCGTGACGCGCCCGCCGGCGCCACTCTCGAGGTGGGTCACGAAGGCTTGCGATACGAGGGTGACGCGACCGGTCGCAAGCGCGTCGGCGAGCGTGGTCGAGGTAGGGCCGGGGCGCGCCTGGATCGGGCACATCAAGCACAGGCCGAGCCGTTCGCACGCCGGCCGGCCGCGATAGGGCTGGGTGGCGCGCGCCTGGGGAGTGGTCGAGACGTGGACGCCGTGCGGTGCCAGCCCCGTCCGCAAAAGTTGATCCGAATAGCTGAGTGGAAACCCGGGTAACGGGAAGGGTTGCTTGCGAGGTGCGGCGAGCGGGTCGTCGGCGGTGCCGGCGGTGCCGAGGGTGCGCTCCGCCTCGTCGAGGTCGGGCTCGAACTCGTCGTACGAGAACGGCCAGTCGTCGGCCATGCCGTGGGTGGTGCGGAGCCGCAGATCGGCGGGCAGCGGCCGCGGCGTGTTGCCGAACCAGTGTTCCGAGGTGCCGCCGATGTTGCGGAAGGTGCGGTTCCGAAGCACGTACTCGACCGGGCCGGCGTTCTTGTAGCGGACCGCGAGGTTGTCGGGCGTCTTCGCGTTGTGATCGATCCCGGCTTCGAGGATCGTCACCTGCGCGCCGGAGCGCGCGAGGTCGCGCGCCACGGTCGATCCCGCGAACCCAGAGCCGATCACGCACACCCGCATCATCGTCCGGCCTTCGCAGCGTCGCCTGTTTCGGCATGCGCGGCCGGTGCGCCTGGCATCTGGCCCGCCTTCGAGTAGGCGAGGGGATCGCCCATGAGCGAGGTGCCGGTGTGGCTCGAGTAGCCGACCACGGTGTAGCCGCGTGGGCTCGCGTAGAACGCCACGGTCAGCGGCAGCGCCACGAGCTTGGTCCAGACGCCGAGCGGCTTGGTCGTGCCCTGGCCCTCGAGAAGCTTGGCGACGATCGCATGGCGCTGGTCCGCTTCCAGACCTGAAAAACGCGCCGGATGTCCGGCGAGCTGCTCGATCGCCGGGGCGATGGTGGCCATGGCGGATTCGAGCTTGTCGAGCGCCTGGGCATCGCGCTCGACCAGGTCGTCGAGCCACGCGCGCACGTCGTCCGGCGTCATTCCCGCCGTCACGTCCTCGGGCACCAGCACCGTGGCGAGCGCGTTCAAGTCCTCGATCAGCGCGGCGTGAGGCGCGGGTGACAGCGCACCGCCTGCTGCGCGGTCCCCGGCCGTGTCCGGCTCGGATGCGGCGAGCACCTTTCGAGGAAGGACGAGCAGGCACACCGCTCCCGCGCCGCGGGCCAAGAGCTTGCGCCGGCTCAGTCCGGTGCGAGTCGCCGTTCCGGTGCCCGTTGCCGCCGCCTCCCAGCTCATGAGCCGGCTCCGTCGTCGAGTGCGTGCTCGGGCGGCGGCGGCTCCTCGGGCGGATGGGCGTGCCGCCCTGGGTGTGGCGGATGACGCTCCTTCTCTTTCTCCTTTTCCTTCTCCGCCGCCTGGTGCCGGTGCACGAACGCCATGCGCAGGGAATCGTACCGGCCCAGGTTCATGGCCAGCACGTCCCGCAAGCGGGCGCTGCCGAACACCGGACCCTGGGTCACCCTCCTCAAGTGCTCGTAGTACCGGGCGAGATCGGGATCGGCGATGTGATTCTCCTTCGATGTGAGCGTTTCCAGGTATCCATCGGGAACGTCACGCTCGTAGTGCCCGCTGCGCTGGATGTCGTCGGCCGGAAGCCGCGCCAAGAGCGGATCGGCGAGCCCCATCGAGTCCACCACGATCTTGTCCGGCCCGGCGCCGTAGCCGAACCGGCCGACGTCGCCGCGCACCACCACGGGATCGGGGCCGTTCCGAAACGAGACTCCCTGACGGAAGACCTTGTCCTTCTCGTAAGGCCGCGTGTCGTGCAGCAAGAGCAGCGCTTCCTTGGGGCCGTACTTTCGCGCC
>CAZYWA010000340.1:0-8705 GCA_964650975.1 uncultured bacterium | reverse complement strand
CGCCGAGAGACGCCCGGCGAGCGTAGCGAGCCGACTTGGGGATGGGGCCCCGAAAAAAATCGCACCTTTTTCGGGGCGGGGGTCTGGAACAGACCCCCGGGGCAACTCAGCCCACGCGGCCGAAGTCGTCGTGCAGGCGGACGATGTCGTCCTCGCCGAAATAGCTGCCGCGCTGTACTTCGATGAACACCAGCGGCTCTTTGCCGGTGTTCTCCACGCGATGGCGGGCGCCGGCCGGAATCGCGACGTCGGTGCCGGCGCGCACGGGGATGCGGTCATCGCCGCGCGTCACGACTCCCTCGCCGCTGACGATCGACCAGTGCTCGGCGCGCTGGTGGTGGTACTGAAGGCTGAGCCGGCTTCCCGGGTCGACGACGATCCGCTTCACCTTGTGATCGGCCTCGTCGGCGAGGACCACGTAGTGGCCCCACGGACGCTGCTCGGTGAAGCCGGGCGGAAGCCGCGCGCCGCTCATCGCGCACGAGTCTACGAACCGGGCCGCGGCCCCGCAAGCGTCGAGCCGCGGCTCGCTGGTGTATTCTCCTTCGACGCAAGCCGGACCCCGTGTCGCGAGCTCGCGGCTCGCGCGGTGACGGTGCGGCGAGCGTGGAGGTTGCATGGTCAGGCGGCATCGAACGGCTGCGAGGGTCGTCGTGGCATGCGCGATCGGCTGGTGGGGAGTGGCGCGCTCGGCGCCAGCGCAGGAGGAGCCGCAGCCGCCCCAGAGTCGGCCGCAGGACCAGGGGCCCGGAGATCAGAGCACGCGGCCACCTCGACCCGGCGGCGATCACGGACCGGATCGAGGGCCAGGTTCCGAACCCGGTAACCCTGGTCCGGGCGGCCACGACAATCACAATCACAATCCCGCCGAGTTCTTTCGCGAGCTCGACGCCAATCACGACGGTTACCTCACGCAAGCGGAGGTCGAGCGCTTCGCTCGCGAGCGCTTCCAGGAGGCGCTGCGGAGTGGCGACACGAATCACGACGGCAAGCTGAGCGAGGATGAGTTCCTGCGCGCGATGATGGCGATGCACCGGCCGGAAGACGGGAGCCAGGGCAACGACGGCGGCGGTCCTGGTGGCCCGGGCGGGCCTGGGAGCGCACTCGCGACGTTCAAGGCGCTCGATCGCAACGGCGACGGCAAGGTCTACGCCAAGGAGGTCCCCGAGGATCAGCGCGACCACGTGCTCGATTTGCTGGCGATGCTCGGTCGCAGCCCGACCGCCTACATCACGGTCGCCGACCTGGACAAGGTGCAGCAGCGCCACGACCGGGACCGATCCGGTGAGGGTGGCCCGGGAGGTCCCGCCGATGACGAGCCCGACCAGCACCGCATGAATCCGGAGGCCATCTTCAAGATGGTGGATCGCAACCACGACGGCGTGGTGGACCGAAACGAGGCCGAGATCGCGCCTCCGGGCCCGCGCGCGGGCATGGTGCAGCTGCTCACGCGTCTCGGACGCAGCTCGATCACCCGAGCCGAGTTCATCTCGATGCTGTCGCCGCACAACGGCCCCGAACAGCCGCCACCGGAGCTGCCCAAGAAGGCCGACGGCTCGGTCGACGCGGACGTGGCCTTCCCGAAGCTCGACCGCAACCACGACGGCCGGGTCAACGCGGAGGAGCTCGCGGGCACGCCCTTCGAGGGCTTGGCCGCGCTGCTCGCGCAACACGGGCGCAGCGAGATCGGTCTGACCAAGGACGAATTCGCGCGGCTGACCGGCCCGCCGAGCGGGCGCGGCAAGGTCTTCGACGACTCCGACGGCTCGCCCAGCTCGAATCAGCCCGAGCCGCCGAAGTAGCGCAGGGCCGCCGATCGCGGCTCAGCCGTAGAGGTACTTCACCAGGATGTTCGCGGTCGACGCGATCTGCCGCGGCCTGAGCCGCCGCAGGAAGAACAGCAGCTGGCGGGGCCGCAGGTAGAACTTGAGCACCGCCCAGCGCTGCAGCGACTTGAGCTCGCCCCCGCTCATGACGCCGTTCCCGACCGGCGTGTAGTAGCACGCGTCGCGCGCCACTTCCTCGATCACGTCTTCGTCCGAGCGTCCCTGGAAGTAGCGCTGCGCCTCGGCGCTTCCCGGCAGGTACGAGAACACCGAGAAGTGCGCGAGGTTGAACGGCTTGGCGAGCGAGTAGTCGATGGTGCGTCGCACCGAGTCGCGCGACTCGCCCGGGAAGCCGAGGATGAAGAGTCCCAGCACCTCGATTCCCTCGCGTCGCAATGCGTCGACCACACCCTCGTTCCGCGCCAGCGTGAACTTCTTCTTGATCCGCTCGAGGACCGCCTCGTCGCCGGTCTCGATGCCCAGCGACAGCTGGTAGCAGCCCGAGCGCTTCATGAGCCGCACCAGCTCGACGTCGAGCCGGTCGATGCGCACGCCGTTGGGGCATTTCCACTGGATGTCGAGCCCGCGCTTCAGGATCTCCTCGCACACGCCCTCGACGTGCGAGCGCATGATGTTGAAGACGTCGTCCTCGATGTGGAACTCGCGCACCCCGAACTTCTCGTGGTGGTACTCCATCTCGTCGACGACGCTCACCGGCGAGCGGTAGCGCATGGTGCGACCGGTGAGCTCGGGGCTGGCGCAGAACGTACACTCGTACGGACAGCCCCTGGCGGTCATGATCGGTGCGATCGGGAAGCTGCGGTAGAGCAGCTGGTGGGGATGGGGCGGGTATTCGTCGAGTCCCATGAGATCGAACGCCGGCCACGGCAGGTCGTCGAGGTTCTGGTTCCAGGGACCGCGCGCCTGACGCGAGAGCCCGGGCCCGCCGTTTCGGTACGCCACACCCGGTATGTCGGAGAGATCGACGGGGGAGCGGGCGCCTGGTGGCAAGCTGCGCACGTCGGCGTCGCGTAGCCTCTCGACCAGCGATGGGAAGGTCAGCTCGGATTCGCCGATGAATCCGAAGTGAGCGCCGAGGTTCTGGACGCTTGCCTCGGGCATCGCGGAAACGTGTGGCCCGCCGACCGCCACCGCAGGCGGATTGGGCAGCGCCTGGATGTGGCGGATGAGTTCGCGTCCCGCGAGGTAGGTGGGCGTCGAGAGTGAGATCCCCACCAGATCCGGTTGCCAGGCCGCGATGTGCTCGGCCGAGCGCGCGGGCGGCTCGCGCCGCTTCTCGCAATCGTGAATCGCGACCTCGACCCCCGGAAGCTTGCGGAGCGACGCCGCCAGGTACGCGATGCCGAGCGGCGGGTTCACCGTGATCGACCGCGTCCGCGGGTAGACCAGCATCACCCGGTAGGGACGAGTCATGGGAGCCTCGGAGTCACGGGATCGCCGCCCGCGGGCACACTTCGCCTCGGCGAAGGGCCGGCTAGGCGCTCGCGAGCCGCGGCTGCGGAGCGCGCTCGCGTCCCCACATGCCTCGCCCGCCGTTCGAGCCGCGGTTCTTGATGGCGGAGCGGAGGTTGTGGAGCAGGTACACGGGAACGTTCCACACGTTCACCACCCGGAACACGTGCCAGAGCTTGCGCCACCGCAGGTAGAAGCGCCGGTAGGCCAGGCGATGGAAGCGCTCGAGCTCGACGCGCGGCACCGATTCCAGCTCGAGCGCCGAGCCGATCTGCTTGCCGTAATGGCGCCAGTCTCGGCTCAGGAGCTTGAGCCCGCCCTCGCCCTTCTCGGCCATCTCGGCGACCTCGGTCCCAGGGAACGGCGAGAGGATCGCGAAGCTCGCGGTGTCCGGATTGAGGTCGACGGCGAAGTCGATGGTCTGGCGGATCGTCTCGGGGGTCTCGTAGGCGTTGCCGATGATGAAGTTGGTGTCGGGGCTGATGCCGGCGGCGCGTGTCCAGCCGATCGCGGCGCGCGCCTTCTCGAGCGTGATGCCCTTGGCGATGCGCTCCAGCACGTCCTGGTTGCCGGCCTCGATGCCGTAGCTGATCACCGCGCAGCCGGCGCGCTTCATGAGCGCCAGGAGATCCGGATCGACGCGGTCGACGCGAGTCTGACAGATCCACGGCGCGCGCTCGGCGATGCGCGCGCTCACCAGCGCGTGCAGCACCTTCTCGACGTGGCTGCGCTTCATCGTGAACACCTCGTCGGTGAACACCAGCTGGGTGGCGCCCAGCTCTTCGATGTCGCGCAGGGCTTCGCCGAGAACGCTTTCCGGCGAGCGCGTGTAGAACCAGTCTCCCGTGGATTTGTAGCAAAAATTGCACTGATATGGACAACCGCGTGTCGTACACAGCGTCAGCGGCCGGTAGCGGCGGCTGAAGAGCGTGTAGAAGCCGCGGTAGCGCTCTACGGGGAAGAGGTCGAACGCGGGATAAGGCAGCGCGTCCAGGTTGCGGATGCGCGGCCGCGGGCCCTCGACCACCACGTCCTGGCCGCGCCGATACGCGAGACCCAGGATGCCCTCCGGCGACTCGCCGCGGGCAATCCGCGCCATCAGCTCGACCGCCGTCTCCTCGCCCTCGCCGAACACCGCATAGTCGAGAGACGAGAATGCCTCCAGGGTTTCCTTGGGCACGGCGCTCGCGTGCGAGCCGCCCACCGAGATCGCGACGCTCGGGTCGATCCGCTTGAAGGCCTTGGCGGTGTCGTCGACCTCGTGGATCTGGTAGGTGGTCGAGCTGAAGCCCACGAACTGGGGACGGAATGCGTCGAAGCGGGCGCACACGTCGGCGAGGCTCAGCTCCTCTGCCGGAGAGTCGATCACCTGGACCTGGTGGCCGACGTTCCGCAGCACGGCCGCGATGTAGCCGATCCCGATGTGCGGAAGGATCTCCTTGAAGCCGACGTCGCGCTGGCCGTGGAGCTGGAGCGGTGGTTCGAGCAACAGCACGCGAAGCGTGCCGGACTCCGGGCTGCCGAGGGCAGGCCCGCCCGCGGCGCCAATCGATCGATCCGACATGAATTTCCCGCAAACGGGGAAGGGGAGGTGACCTCATTGTCGAGCCCGGTCCGTCGGGGTGTCAAGGCACTCGCGCGAGGGGCCCCGAGGGCCCCTGCTACGATACGGCCCGGACGGACTCCAGGCGTGCGTTGCGGTTCGATCGAATCGCCCCACGCCGGTGAGCCGGGAGGGCGCTCATCGGCTCGATCGATCGGCTGATCTCGGCGCTGGCGCTGGTGCCGGCGACCGCTCGCGTGAGGCGCGACCTGGGCCGCCTCGCGCTGCTCTCCCTGGCGCTGGTCGCGTTCGACGCGCTGCACGTGGCGACCAATCCACCGGTCGACGCGGACGCCTACGAGTACGCGGGCGTCGCGCGCAGCCTGGCCCGCACCGGCCACCTCACCGAGACCCACCTGCGCGGCTACCACTTCGCCGATCCGCAGCCGATGGAGCTCCCCCACCCGGGAGCCCACCGGGCGAATCTGCAGGCGTGGCTGCTGGTGCCGTCCTACCTGCTCTTCGGCGAGGACTGGAAGACCATCGCGGTTCCGCACCTCGCGGTGATGCTGCTCTTGCCGCTGGCGCTCTACCTGGGGGCGCTCAAGCCGTTCGGGCGGCGCGTGGCCTACGCGACCGCGTGGCTCGTGCCGCTCTTGCCGCGGGTCGCGTACTTCGCCGGGTTCGAGGATCCGGGACAGCCGGACTGGCTGCGCTGGGTGCTGCTCTCGCTGGTGCCGAGCGCGCTCCTGGGCCGGCGCTGGGTTCGCGCGGGGCTCTTGTGCGGGGTCGCGACGCTGCTCAAGTCGGACGGCGTGGTGTGGATCGCGGCCTGGCTCGGATGGGCCGTGGTCTTCGATCGCGCGACACTTCGCGACCGCCGCGCCTGGCTCTTCCCCGTCATGGCGTTGCTGGTGCTGGCGCCGTACGGAGTGCGGAACTGGCGGGTGTTCGGGACTCCCATTCATTCGGAAGACGTCGGGCGGTGGCTGGTCGAGCCGCCCGAGAAGGTGATCAGCCTGCAGCACATGCTGGAGCCGCTGGCGGGAGGTCCGTTTCGCCCCGACGACGCGCCGGACACGGCGGTGCATCCACCGTTTCCGACCACCGTTCGGGTGCTGCTGGCGGGGCGCTACTCGGACAACGGCTTCTATCCCGGCCTTCCCGAGCTCCTGGGCTGGCTCCTGGTGCCGTTCGCGTTCGTGGGGCTCGCGGCGGTGCGACGCAGCCGCCGGCGCATGCTGCCCGTCGCCCATGCCGCGCTTCACGTCGCGATGTTCGTGGTGGTGCTGCTGGCCGAGGACCGTTATCTCTTTCCGGCACTGGCGCCGATCGTGTCGCTGGCGTGGATCGGGCTCGATCGCGTGCATCGCCGCGTGAGGCGCCTGAGCCCGCGCCGCGTGGTCGCGTTCGTGCTGCTCACCGATGCCGCGACCATGGCGCTGCGGGGCGCGGTCGAGATCAAGGACGCGGAGGAACGTGGCCCCTACGAGGAACTGGTGACGATCGGCCGGGTTCTGCAGCACGAGACCGCTCCCGGCGACGTGCTGATGACGCTGCCGTTCTGGTCGCCGCACTTCCTGTTCGACCGCCCGACCGTGCCGTTCCCGTGGGGCGATCTGGCGACGATCCGGCGCATCGCCGCCCATTACCGCGCGCGGGCGCTGATCCTCGACCACCGGTTCCTGCCGGATCTGGTGCCCGAGCTGCCCGGCACGATCTCGACCGCGGAGGGGCATTCGCTGTCGCTGCGCATGCTCGATCCCGATCGCGTGGCGATCGATGGCTCGAGCCCGCCAAACCCGCTCGGCCACCTCAATCCGCTCGCCACCTTCCACGAGCATCGCGTGCGATTCTCGGTCTATCCCTCGTTGCCCTATGCACTCAGCCGGCTGCCTGGAGGGTGGTTCGTCGCGCTGCCGCTCTATCTGCTTCTGGCGGTCGCCTTCGTCTGGCCAGCGCTGCGTCCGAGCCGGCGGCTGATGCTGGGGCTGCTCCTGGTGCTGCTCTCGCACGGAGTGAAGCTCTTCGCTCTCGTGCAGGCCTGGGGCATGTCCAGGCCCGAGGAGCGGCCGAGGGTTTGCTGGGAGGAGGTGCGGATGGCCGTGGCCCGACTCGCGAGCTCTCCGTCTGGGTCGCCCGCCCGCATCACCGCCGCCGATCTCGACCACGACGCGAAGCCCGCGGGATTCGAGCCCCGCAACGTCTCGATCGACGGAACCTGTGTGACGGCCTATCTGCCGGAGGATCTGACCGTGGCGCTGAACGACGACCGGGCGGTGGACGAAGCGCGCCGGCGCTTCGCCGCGGCCATGCAGACGGCCGAGCGCTTGAGCGGCGAATGGAGCGATCGCGGCGCTCGATCGACGCGCACCGGTGTCGCGGTGATCGTGACCGAGCCGGTTGCCGACCGGGAGGGTGTGTGCGAGCCGGCGCCGCGCAGCGAGCCAGGCAGTGCGTCATGAGGCGCGACCGCGATCCTCGCTCGCCAGCCGGCGCCTCAACCGCGCAATCCGCACCAGCGACTCGAGCGAGCGCCAAATCTCGGTGAAGCCCACCGAGCCCTGCGCCCGAACCCGGTGAACGAAGTGGGTGGGGATCTCTCCCACCTTGAGCCCGCGGCCGTGCACCTGGACGAGGATCTCGCCCAGCACGATGAACCCGCTGCCGAGCTGCGCGCAGTGCTCGGCGACGATGGTGGCCGCGGCGCGGGAATAGAGCCGGTAGCCCATCGTGTAGTCGGAGACGGGCACGCGCAGCAGCAGCCGCTCGAGGAGATTGGACGCCCGCGACAGCGCGCGCCGCGCCAGCGAGTAGTTCTCGATCCGGCTCGCGGGCAGGTATCGGCTGGCGATGACCAGGTCGCAGCCGGTGCGACGCGCGAACGCCACCAGCTCGGGGATCTGTGCGGGCGGATGCGCGAGATCGGCGTCCATCTCGACCACGAAGTCGCAGCCGGATTGGAGCAGCGCGCGAGTGCCCTCCACCACCGCCGAGCCGCGCCCGCCTTTGCCTTCGCGATGAATCGCGCGCACTCCGGAAAGCGCCAGCGCGCTCACGGCGTCGACGGTGTCGAGGCCCGCCGAATCGTCCACCACGACCACCAGCGCCCCCGGGACGTGGTGGCGAATCTGGGTGATCAGCTCGGCGATCGTGGCGGATTCGTCGAACGCGGGGATCACGACAGCCACCAGCGGCTCCGCCACGCTCGGCACGTCCATCGATTCCGCCTGTTTTCCCGTCGTTTCGTTGACAGTCCGGAGGCCGGTGCGCAGAATATCCATCCCGCCTTCTTTCTCTCCACCGGACCGAGTGGTCGGACGGCCGCGGAGCGCCTCTCGATGACGCAGCCAATCGGCGCCGACCGCGGCGGTGCGCGGCTCGAAATCCTCGAACCCTCGCTCACGCTGGACGCGGTGCTCGATCCGCGCGGCGGCATTCTCACCTGGGTTCCCGGCGAGAGCCTCGCCGAGTTCAACCTGGTGCAGCTTCGCGAGGGACACACCCGCGGCAACCATCAGCATCCCGAGTTCACCGAGTATTTTCTGGTGGTCGAGGGCACGGGCGTCATGGTCACCCGGGACGAGCCCGGCGGCGCGGAACGAATCATCGCGATGAGCCGGGGGCGGTGCACGCGCGCCCCCGCCGGCGTTCCCCATGCGTTTCGCGCGCTCACCGACGTCACCGCGATCGCGCTGCTCACCAAGCCGTGGCGAGACTGCGCGGCGCCGGCGCTGCCGGTGGCGGTGATCCCCGGCCGCGAGCCTTGATGCGCGTCGCGGTGGTCGGCGCCTCCGGGTTCGTCGGATCGGCGCTGTGCGAGGCCAACGCACCCAAGATAGGCCGCCTGGCATACCAGCTCT
>CAZYWA010000339.1:0-8724 GCA_964650975.1 uncultured bacterium | reverse complement strand
TGATGTCGGACGTGCCGCCGCGCACCACGGCCATCGGCGTTCCGGCGCGCCGCATCCCGCGCCGTCGTCCCAGTCCCGCTCCGGAATCCGAGTGAGCACGCTCCGGCGTGTGCTGCGCACCAGCGGGCTGGTGCTTGCGGGCCAGCTCTTCGCCCGCGCCACCGGCGCCGTGGTGTTCTTCTCGATGGCGCGTTTGCTGGGGAAGACCGAGCTCGGCCGCTTCAGCTTCGTCGCGGCCTACGTGGCGATCTTCCAGGTGATGGCCGATCTCGGCTTGCAGCAGATCGTGGTGCGCGAGGTGGCGCGCGGAAAATCGGACGGCGCCAGCACGGTGTTCAACGCCGTGATGATGCGGCTGGTGTTCGGCTCGATCGCGTGCACGCTGATCCTGACGCTGCTCCCGTGGGTGCGCTCCGACGACCACTCGGGCGAGGTGCGCTGGATGGTGGTGGCCGGCTGCGTGTGGATCCTGAGCTACTCGGTGCAGCCGCTCGGCGCGGTGTTCAAGGCGCGCATGCGCATGGACATGCCGGTGATGGCGAATGCGATCGGCAACACGAGCTACGTGGTGCTGGCGGTGATCGCGATGCTGCTGGTGCGCCGCGCGTGGGCGCCGTGGATGGCGCTGGTGGTGAGCAGCGTCGTGCCGGGGCTCGCGATCGGGCTCGCGGGCGCGCGGATGCTGGTTCCCGATCCGCGTCCCAGCCTCGCGTCGCTGCGCAGCTTGCTCTCGTCGAGCTGGCCGCTGGCGATGAACTCGTTCCTGATGGTGATCTACAACCGCGTCGACCAGGTAATGATCCAGCACTATCGCGGCGCCACCGAGCTCGCCGGCTACGCCGCCGCGGTCAAGCTCATGGAGCTCTGGAACGTGGTGCCGCTCTCGCTCATGGCGGCGATCTTCCCCCTGCTCGCGCGCTACGCCGGCGACCAGCGCGACAAGTACCGCGACGTGCTGCGCCGCACCATCCAGGTGCTGATGATCGTGATCGTGGGCGCGGTGCCGTTCGTGGTGCGCTACGGCGGCTGGGGGCTCGGCGTGATCTACGGCCCGGCGTTCGTGAGCGCCCACAAGACGCTGGTGATCCTGACCGCGGCCGAGCTGTTTCTCTATTTGCTCTACGTGTTCCGCGACGCGTTCGTGAGCGAGGGGCGCGAGCGGCTGGTGCTGGTGTTCGCGGCCAGCACCATGGCCGTCAACGTGGTGCTCAACGTGATCCTGATCCCGCGCATGGGGATCGAGGGCGCCGCCTGGGCCACGCTGTGCGCGCTCGCCTGCGTGCTGATCCTCGCGGTCGCGATCCGCGAGGTGCGCTACTACGGCCGGCTGGCGCTCGCGGCGTTGGTGCGGCCGACGGCTGCCGCGGCGGTGTCGGCCTCGGTGCTGTGGCTGCTCCGCGAGCGTCCCGTGATCGCTTTCGTCGCGGCGCTCTTGGCCTACGCGCTGGCGCTGCTCGCGGTCCGCACCTTCGATCGGCGCGACCTCGAGCTGGCCCGCGAGGTGTTGCGCCGCCGCTCGCCGCCTTCGCCCGTCAGCTGACGGCCCGAGATTTGCGACTCGCCCGCCGGCGAGTCATCCATCGAGCCGGAGGCTGCCCGTGAAGAAGTGGCGATGCACGCTGTGCGACCACGTTTACGATCCCGGGGAAGGCGATCCGGCCGCCGGAATTCCCAAGGGAACTCCGTTCGAAGCTCTTCCCGACGACTGGGTCTGCCCCGATTGCGGCGCCACCAAAGCGGACTTCGTCCCCGCCAGCTGACCGGAGCGCGGCACCGCCTCGTGACCGCGTGAAGCCAGCCGTCACGATCGCGCGACGCGCGCGAACGCTCCCGGTCCCGGAAGGCGGGACTCGGTCACTGTCGCTCTTCCGTCTCGATCTCGATTCCGCCGACGAGGCGTGCGGCGAGCTTGTAGGCCCACGCCGAGCTCCTAATCGCTCTCGAACGCGGCAGGTTACTTCCGCCGGCGGCCCGTGCCGCCTGCGAGCGCCGCGGCCAGGATCGGCTTGGCCCAGGTTGCCACACGGTCGAGCTCGCAGGTTCGAACCAGCCGACCGGACTCCATGTGGAGCACCGGCAGCGGCTCGGGTGCCTCGCCGGCGGCCGGGTCGGCGTGGGGGCTGTTGTCGTAGAGGCGTAGCTCGCGCAGCCGGGGCAAGAGCGCGATCAGGTTGAGCCGGCTCTTGTGGTAGCGGGCGCGGATCGTGGCCTCGGGAATGTCGTGACCGCCGGCCGCGGCGCGCGCCTTGACGCGCGCGACGTGCAGCTCGGCGCCTTCGAGGCCCACGTACCAGACTCGCACGTCGAGACCTGCGTCGAGCGCGCGCTCGAGCAGGCGGGTGATGGTGTTCCCGCCTAGGGTGGTCTCGAACGCGAAGCTCAGGCGCTCGCGGATCGCGCGCTCGAGCAGCCGCTTCCCCTGCGACCACGCCGCCGAGTTCGCCTGCTCCCTCGTGAGCGCCGGATCCAGAGAGGCGATGCGGCGTGCCGCCTCGTCGGGGTTGAAATAGTCGGTACCGGCGGCCCGGAACGCCGCGCCGCCGATGCTGCTTTTTCCGGCGCCGTTGGTGCCCGCGAGCACGTAGATGCAGGCTTCGACGCGGGGTTCAGCCACGCTTGCTCGCGGCCGCCAGCGCCGCTCCGCCCAGCTGCTTGGGCGAGGCGCCGAAGGCCGTGCGCATCGCGTCGCGAGCCTTGGCCGTTTGCATCCGCTCGAGGAGCGCGTCGAACTCGCCGCTCAGGGTGTCGAGGGCGCGCTCGGCGGACCGCGAGAGCGACTCGTATTCGTCGATCGAGAGCAGCACGGCCCGGGGCGAGTCGTGCTTGGTGATGCGCACCGTTTCGCCGCGGCTCACGCGGTCGAGCAGCTTCCCGAAATCGTTCTTCGCCTCGGTCGCCGTGCACAGGTACGGAGCACCACCGCGCGGATCGAGCGCCGCGATGGCCTGGGTGCCTCGGGTGCTCTGGGCGCGCGGCCGCTTGGGAAGCTTCTTGTGGCTCATCGGATCACCTCGACGAGCCATTTTAGCCATTTCGGCCAGTATCGGCCAATTCCCCGGCTGGCGCTCACGCCGGCGGCACCACCAGCCGCTAGGTGAGGCGCTCGGCGATCGCCGGATCGGGGTTCGCCTGATCGAGGTCCGCGTTGCCCGCTGACGGACAGTCGATGGCGAACTGCCAGCTGCCGTTCTCGACCGCCGGCGAGTAGTCGTCGGCGAATCCCGGCCGCTTGAAGCATCGCCCCCAGAACGCGGGCGTCTGTACGAGGCGGCCGGTCACCGCGTCGATGAGCTCGGGCCTCCTGCCGAGGACGTGACTCGCTCCAGCGTGTCGCAACCCAAGAGGCCGGTCGTCATGAGTCACATGTGCGCGGTGGGGAAATCGGATTCTCGCCGCCCACTTCGAGCCTCCGCAACCGTCACCCGGCGGGCGGCGGTCCCTCGCCGCCGCAGCGTCCGAATCGGAGAAGACGGTCGCGGACGCAAGGGACCGCGTTTTCCAGGCCGGCGAGATCGGTCGAGAGCTCGACCGAGAGACGCGGTAAACGTCGGGAATGCCACACGAACCTGGGTTTGCAATTCTTTCCGTGGCGACTCGTCGCCCGGGCCGTTACGTTGACCCGGTGAAGAGCAGGTCACCGAGTTGCGGTCACCCCCCGCGGCACTCGCTGACCTCGAGCTGCTGCCGGCGCGATCGCCGGGATCCAATCCAGGCCGCCGTGGAGCGGTTGCGACGTTGGATCTCGAGAGCGTTTGCTCCGGCCAGCCGTGGGTGCCATGCGCGTCATCTGTCCCAACTGCTCACATCGACTCGAGGTGGATGCCGTTCTCGCAACCGGATCCACGTTCCGCGTCCGCTGCTCGAAGTGTGAGGATCGCTTCGACGTCGACCGCGTGACCGGGGAGCCGGTGCAGGCTGGCGGCACCAGTCCCGAGCCTCGCACCGACGCCGTGGGTGCGCCCGTGCCGGACAGCGAGGAACAGATCGTCGCGTTCCGGGCCACGCTCGCTGCCAAGCATCAGTCGCTCATGATCCTGGGCGATCTCGAGCTGCTGGGGCTCGACGAGACGTGCAGCGAGGCAGCCGCGCGCCATGCCTTCTTGGGCCTTTCCGAGCAATACGACCCGACCCGTTACGAAGGGCAGCTGAGCGCGCACGAGCTCGCGATGGTGAACGACCTCCGCGCTCGGGTCGGGCGTGCCTTCCAGGAAGTGAGCGTGCTGCTGCGCGCTCGCCGCGAGCGGACCGCCGCGGTGCGGGTGGCTCCTGCCCCTCCGCCGGCTCCACCGGCTCCGCCGGCTGCATCCCCTGCCTCCGCTCCCTCGGCACCGTCGGCCACTCCAGTCGAGGAGCCGCCCACCAGCTCGATCGCGGACCCATTCGAGCGCGGCACGCGGGCGCTCAAGTCGGGCAAGCTCGCCGAGGCTCGCGAGCAGTTCGCCCGCTGCGTCAAGGCCGATCCCAATCGCCCCGACTATCGGGTCAAACTCGCGGTGGCACTCATGCGATCGGGCGCCGAGGAAAAGCGCGTCGACTTCCAGACCGTCGAGAGCCACTTCAAGCGCGCGCTCGAGATTGCGCCCGACCACGTGGACGCGTGGCTCGGCCTGGGCGCGATGTGGAACCTGCGCGGCCACCCCAACAAGGCGGCGCACTGCTTCAAGCAAGCCCAGGCGCTCGATCCCGGAAACGTCGAGGCCACCCGCGAGATCCGCCTCTACCAGATGCGCAAGAAGGGCTCGGCGTCGTCGACGTCCGCCCGCAAGACCGGGCTCTTCGGTTTCCTGCGAAAGCGCGGCTAGCGCCGCGTTCGCGGCTTCTCGAAGTGCACGGTTCGAAGTTCCCGAGGTCACGTCTCGAAATCGTCTCCAGGAGACCAAAGCCATGAAGAGCACGAAGATCGGAGTCCTGTCCGGCGCCACGCTGGCGCTCTTCCTCGGCTCGGCTGGAATGGCTCGCGCCGAGGAGCAGCCGCAGATGCGCGACGCGCTCGAATCGTTGCACGCGGCCGAGCATCACCTGCAGGACGCCGAGCACCACTCGAAGGGCGGCCACCGCGAGAAGGCGCTGAAGCTGGTCGAGAGCGCGATCCAGCAAGTGGAGGCGGGGATCGCATACGACAACGCCCACCCGGACAAGAACGACAAGGGCGACAAGGACGACGCCCATCGCGCGCCGGCGCCGGTGTTGCCGCCGGCGCCTCCGCCGAAGACCCGGTAGCGGCTTTCGTTCAGGACGCTCAGGCGGCGTCGTCGACGCGTGGTCCACACGTCTGTCCGGCATAAACCCGGATTCGAGAGCGAAGCGGCAGAGAATCCGATCCGCGAGCTCGGGGACACGACTCGGATACGCGGCGGGTCGGCTCGGGACGGTGTCGTCGAGCGCCGGCCGTGCCAGTTGCAAGCGCCAGCGCACCGCCGGGTAAATTGGGCGTCCGGAATCCCATGCAGTCAGGTGCGCCCATTCCGCAGGGTCTGCGCGTTCTCGTCGTCGACGACGAGGCGATGATCCGCACGCTCGTTCGCCGCGTGCTGGGCGCCGAGGGTTGCCAGGTGGAGGAAGCCTCGTCGGGCGACGAAGCGCTCGCCGCGTTCGAGGCCGCGCTCGCTCGCGGCGAGCCCTTCCAGCTCGTGGTCACGGACCTCGGCATCGAGGGCCCGAACGGTCGCGAGCTGGCCGCCCGAATTCGCGGTACCGTGCCCGATCTCTTCGTGGTGCTCTTGACTGGCCGGAGCGACGACGACGCTCCGAGCGACGGAGTGGATCGGGTGCATCACAAACCTTGCGGCCCGACCGAGATCCGAGCGCTGCTCGCCGCCGCTCGCGCGCATCGCGGCGCATAGCGGCGTCGCCGGCGGCGCGTCGCGACCGCGACGTGCGCCACGAGGTCGCGCGCCAGGTCGTCGAGCTGGTTCCAGACGTCTCTTGCGGTGACGTCGAAGCAAGCGCCGGTGCGGAGGCAGGATTCGAACCAGCCAAAGCCGGCCGCGGAAGTCGGAGGGGGGATGGACGCGAAAGGGCGCTGGAAGGCGAGAATTCGTGCCTCGATGCTGGTAGCGCTGGGATTCGTCGCGGGCGCGATGGCGGCGCTGGTGCTCTGCCGCCACGCGAGCTTCATGTTCGTCAGGGTCCTCGAGTCGACCTATCTCGACGAGGAGGAAGTCCACGGTGCGGTCGCTCGGAAGCACGGGGACTGGAACCAGGCCGTACATCACTACGCGAACGTCGTGGCGGTCCGGACCAAGCCGGGGCTCGCCGCGTTCGATGCGGGGAAGCAAGAGTGGCCGCTCGCGTTCCCGTTCGCGGCGCTGGTGCTGCGCCAGATCGATCGGACGACTGAGCGAGGGCTAATGAGCGAGCGCGTTCGCAAGGACGGCACGCGGACCTACGGCCACGAGATCATCGAGGCGGTGACGCGATCTCCCTACGCCGACGCGTTGGAGCACGCTGGCCGAACCGACGAAGCCGCCGCCCAGTACGACGAGATCGCGCGGCTGCGGGGCTTCCCCGGCGATCGCGAGCGGGCGCGCCAGTTCGCGATCGGGATCGCGAACGGAGACGAGGGGATGTGCGATCGCGAGGAGAAGTTCCCGAAGCCCGAGTGACGTTGCTGCGCGCGCCGCGACCCCGGCCTAGACTGGCGCCGAGGCTCCCGTGGGCGCGCGCTCGATCCTGCACGTCGACATGGACGCGTTCTTCGCGTCGGTGGAGATGCGCGAGAACCCCGAGCTGCGCGGCAAGCCGGTGCTGGTCGCGGGCGCGGGGAAGCGCGGCGTGGTGTCGGCGGCGAGCTACGAGGCGCGGCGGTTCGGCTGCCGCTCGGCGCAGCCCACCGCGGTGGCGCTCAGGCTCTGCCCGCACGCGATCGTGATCTCGCCGCGCCATCACCTCTACGAGCAGGTCTCCGACCAGGTGTTCGAGATCTTCGAGCGCTTCACGCCGCTGGTCGAGCCGCTCTCGATCGACGAGGCGTTCCTCGACGTGACCGGCACCGACCGGCTCTTCGGCCCGCCGCGGGCGGTGGCCGAGTCGATCCGCGCCGCCGTGCACGCCGAGACCCGACTCACCTGCTCGGTGGGGATCTCCGCGGTCAAGTTCATCGCCAAGATCGCGAGCGGCCGCAACAAGCCGGACGGGCTCACCGAGGTTCTGGCGGGCGGCGAGATCGCGTTCCTCGATCCGCTCAAGATCGAGGAGCTGTGGGGCGTCGGCCCCAAGACCGCCGAGACGCTGCGCGCCCGCGGCATCGCCACGGTGGGCGATCTGCGACGCCGCGAGGCGCGCGATCTCACCCGCTGGTTCGGCGAGTCGGGCCTTCATCTCCACCAGCTCGCCAACGCGATCGACGAGCGCGGCGTCGAGCCGAGCCGCGAGCGAAAGCGCATCAGCCACGAGGACACCTACGGCGACGACATCTCCGGCCGCGACGTGATCGAGCGCCACTTGCTCGATCAAGCGACCCGCGTCGCCGATCGCCTCACCCGCAAGGGGATCCGCGGCCGCAAGGTGCACCTCAAGATCCGCGACGGCCGCTTCGTGACCGAGAGCCGCCAGCTCACCTTGCCGCGCGCCACCTCGCAGGCGCGCGAGATCTACCGCGCCGCGTGCTCGCTGCTCGACAGCGTGGCCCTCGACGGCCGCACCTTCCGGCTCACCGGCGTGGGCGTCAGCGATCTATCCGACCCGGACGCCGCCGACGGCCCGGCCCAGCTCGATCTCTTCGCCGCCGCGCCCTCGCCGGTCGAGGTCACGGCGAGAAAGGGCGACGCACTGCAGAGCGTCCTTACCGCGGTGCGCGATCGCTTCGGTGCCAAAGGGCTCTATCCCGCGGACACCGATCCCGCGGCGCCCGAGGATCGGCTGGGCGCCAAGGCGCTCGCGCGCAAGCGGCCCGAGAAATGAAGACCCTGCTTGGCCGGTGACGAAGTAGTGATCGCGATCGAGCGCCGCGGCTGCGAGGGACCGCAGCCCTCCAAACTGCGAGCAAGAGCGATGGCAGTCGGAGGGACGCGGTCCCTCGCGTCCGCAGTGTTGATTCCCGTTCGACCCCGAGTCCGATCTTCTGGTCGATCACGCCGCGTCCCGCGACGGGCGGCCGGGGGCCCGGCGAGGGGGCTCGAGCCCGCGCACCCCTCTGAACGATCGAGCCCGATCGTGCGCCGAGCCGTCCCCGAGCACGGCCCGCGGCCGCCCGGCGCGCGAGGCGGTCTCGGCCCAGATGGAAACACCACTCCGCGTTCCGCATCTTTTGACGCGCGAGACGCGCACGCCCATCCTTCCTCGCCGTGGCCAGGATTCCCACCCTCACTACCACGCGACTGGTGCTGCGCCCGTTCACGCTCGCCGACGCGCCGGCCGTGCAGGTCCTGGCGGGCGCGCCGGAACTCGCCAGCACCACCCTCGCCATCCCGCATCCCTACGAGGACGGCATGGCGGAGGAATGGATCCGCGGACAGCAGCTGGTCTTCGACGAGGGCACCGCCCTCACGTTCGCGGTGACGCTCGCCGCGAGCGGCGAGCTGATCGGCGCGGCCGGATTGATGAACATCTCGCGCGAGCACGAGCGCGCCGAGCTCGGTTACTGGATCGCGGTGCCGCACTGGGGCCGTGGGTTTTGCACCGAGGGGGCGCGTGCGGTGCTGCGCTTCGCGTTCGACAACCTGGCGCTCCATCGAGTCCACGCGCGGCACATGGCGCGCAACCCGGCGTCGGGGCGGGTGTTGG
>CAZYWA010000338.1:0-8725 GCA_964650975.1 uncultured bacterium | reverse complement strand
ACCCGGGTTAACCGAGCTCCCTGAGCGCGGTCTGCGCACGCCACTGGACCTCGGCGTCGGGATCCGTATTGGCGACGACCTCGAGCATGGGTCGAACCCGCGCGTCATCGCGGGCGGAGTTACCGAGAAGCGTGCACACCCATGCCCGCACGTCGGCGTGCTCACTCTGGAGCGCGAGGAAGAGGTGCGGCAACCACGCGACGGAGAGAGGGCTGGCCTTGACCAGCGCCCACGCCGCCGCGTTCCTGGTCGCCGAGTCCAGATCGTTCTCCAGCGTCTTGAGCAGCGGACCCACGGCACCGGCGAGATCGTCGTGCTCGAGACGAGCGAGCTGATCCGCGGCGAATCTCCGGCGCTCGGCGCTGGCACCGACGAGATCGGCGAGGATGTCAGCGAGCGTCATGGGCAACTCCCCGGCTCATACGTATCTCGTATCCGCCAAGCAGGGCGAGAAGCATGACGCGGAGATGACAGGAGGACGGCCGGACGCGGCTGTTCTCGCCGCACGAGCTCCCGGTCGGGGCACGGGCGGGACGCGCTCAGCTCCAGAGCAGCCAGCGGCGCACCACCACGAGCTCGAGCGCGACCTCGGCCTTCCGCAGCGTGCGCTCGAGGCGCGGAATCCGCGGGGCCTGCTCGGGTGTCAGCGCACGGCGGCCGGGGCCATTGTCGCCGTAGAGCACCGTGACTCCTCCGCGACGCGGGAAGATCGGCGCCACCACCGCGGTGGTGGGCTCGCCTCCTCCCAGGGCCGCGATCACCGCGAGATCGGCGCGCTGCGGCTCGATCGGCGCATGGACCAGCGCATGCTCGGTGAGCGCCTGCTCGACGATGCCGGCCGAGACCGGGAAGCGCACCGAGTGGAGCGCCGCCGCGCCACCGGTCGAGACGCCGTCCGCCATCCAGCCGCGCAGCCACGCTCCGTGCAGCCGGAAGAGCGCCACGCGCTCGAACCAGGTCCGGCCATAGTCGAGCAGCGCCTCGCCGACGTGCCCGCGGCTGCCGGCGCTCGCCACGCGGCGCGCCAGCGTTTGCTCGGGGCTCGGGATCGGCGGCAGCTCCTCGGAGGCGGCGCTCAGGTCGGCGAGCGCATCCTCGTCGAGCAGCTCCTCGAAGTTCACGTCGCGGGGCCGCTCGTGGTGGGGATTGGCGTTCTCGGAATCCACGCCGGCGCGGATCCGCGCCAGCTTCTCGATTCCCGCGGGACGGTAGAACTCGGCGAAGGTCGGCACGTCGTAGTGCGCTTCGAGGCCCTTCTTGATGAGGAAGTCGGGCATGGTCCGCACCTTGATGGAGCGGCCGGTGCGGAACGCGATCTCGTCGATCGCCTTGAAGTTGGTGGGATCGCTCATCGCGATGGTGACGCCGGCGCGATCCACCGAGAGCGGCAGCACCGAATAGCGCACCGCGACCTCGCGCGGCACCGCGCGCAGCGCGTCGGGCCGCACCTGGCCGATCTGCTTGGGATCGGCGCCCGGCACCCCGAAGTAATCGGAGAGGTGCTGGGTCAGCGAATTCGGGTTCATGAACCCGAGATCGACCAGGTTGTAGCCGAGCCGTCCGCCGAACAGGATCTGCGCCTCGAGCGCCAGCTGTAGCTGTCCCGGATTGATCGCGCCTTGCGTGATCAAGTACTGACCGAGCGGCATTCCCATGACACGCCTCGACGGGCGGGACGGAGCGCGCAACGGCCGCTCACCCGTGGAGCTGGATTCTCGCCCGAACCCCCGAGCGGCGCAACGCAAACCGTACCAACGGATGTGGTATTCATCGGCGCGCCGAACCCGCTCCGAAAGGAATCCGCATGCTGACACCGGGATCGCTGCTCAAGATGGGCTCGGAGATCGTCACCGGGTTGCGCGAGATCCTGAGCGAGCTCAAGCACGTGCGCGGCACCCTCGATCGCGGGCTCGGCGATCTGCTCGGCCAGATGAAGGTCTTCACCGAGCGGCTCGACTCGATGAGCGAGCAGCTCGACCGCGCCATGGGCATGCTCACCAGCGTGGTCGAGGACGAGTCGCTGCTCGAGCCGGGTGCGTCGGCCGAGGACGTGCTGCGGCGCGCGGCCGCCGCGGCGCGCAGCGGCGATCGCGCGCGCAAACCCAAGCGTTCCCGCTGATCGCCGATTCCACCGATTCCGTCGCCAGCCCGTGACGCCGTGATTGCCACCGAGCAGCCCACCTCCAAGCTGACCCGTCCCGAGCCGCCGGACGCGCGGCGCGAGCCGCTGGTGATCGTGGGCGCCGGGTTCGCGGGGCTCTGTGCCGCCGCCGCGGCGCGCGCGCGCGGAGTCGATCCGCTGGTGCTCGACGCCGCCGGCGAAGTGGGCGGAGCGTGGGCGCGGATGCCCGCCGAGACGGTGTGCATCTCGCCGCGCATCCGCGATCGGCTGCCGGACGGCAGCACCCCGCACGCGCGCCGCGACCACGCCACCGCACCGCAGGTGTGCGACGCGATCCAGAGCTACGCCGAGCGATCGCGTTTCCGGGTCGAGCTCGGCGCCCGCGTCATGGCCGCGGAGCCGCAGGGCCAGGAGCTCAGGTTGCGCACCACCGGCGGCGAGATCGTGACGCCACGCCTGGTGGTGGCGACCGGCGAGTTCGGCGCGCCGCGGGTGCCGCACGCGCTGGCGGCGCGGTTCGAAGGCGTGCTCCAGCACTCCGCCGAGTTCCGCGCGAGCCAGGTCATGCCGCACGAGCGCGTGGTGGTGATCGGCTCCGGCAACTCGGGCGCCGAGGTGGCGCTCGCGGCGCTGGCGCGCGGCGCGCGCGTCACGATGTGCGCGTCGCGCGAGCTCGAGCGGCCGCGCGGTGCGTGCGAGCGCGGCATGCTCGGCGACCTCAAGTGGCTCGCGTCCGGCGTTCCGGTCCAGGCGCTGCCGCGCCGCGCCGGCTGCCGCGCGCGCGTGAAGCTCGCGAGCCCGGCGCTCTGGGACGCGGCGCGCTCGGGCCGGTTGCGTGTGGAAGGGCGAGCGCTGGCGGTCGAGGCGCGGGTGGTGCGCGTGGAAACCGGCGAAGTGATCGCCGCCGATCGCGTGGTGCTCGCCACCGGTTTCCGCCGCGACCTCGAGTTCCTGGGCGACGCGATCCGCCTCGATGCCGAGGGTCTGCCGCTGCACCGCGGCGGCCTTTCGGCCGACCTGCGCGCGGTCGCGTTCGTGGGCCTGCCGTGCCTGCGCACCCGCCGCAGCGGCTTCCTGCGCGGCTTCACCGCCGACGCGCGCGCGGTCGTGGGACGGCTGCTCGCGCGCGCCTGACGCTGGCCTACCGAACCGGCGCGATCGCCGACCACGCCGAGGTGTCGCCCGACTCGAAACCATCGGCGAACACGGGAACGGCGGCGGTGTCGCGGAGGAAGTAGATGTTGCCGTCCGTCGAGGTCACGAACGCGTCGTAGTCACCGTCGTCGTCGATGTCGGCGAAGACGGGCACCACCTTGGGGTGGAACGCGGCGATCCCGAATGGATTCACCAGCGGTGGACCGAAAGCTGGGCTCGACGCGGTGCCGGTGTTGACGAAGAACAGCGTGTCGCGCTCGAGGCGATTCGTGCTCCCGTCCTCCGCAGTCGCGAACGCGTCCAGGTCCCCGTCGCGATCGATGTCGATGAAGGCCCAGGTCATGCCGTACGAGGTCTCCGAGAGACCGAACGGGTCGATCACGGGCGGCGCGAACGCGGCGCTCGTCGCCGACCCGGTGTTGCGGAAGAACTCCAGGCCACCGAGGTCGCCGCTGGCGAAAAAGTCGAGGTCCCCGTCGCCGTCGATGT
The DNA here is from genome assembly GCA_964650975.1 of uncultured bacterium. GTDB lineage: Bacteria > JADJOY01 > JADJOY01 > JADJOY01 > JADJOY01 > CAZYWA01. Next base: position 4,959 of record CAZYWA010000338.1, on the reverse strand, counting down.
CGGCAAGGGTCGGTGGAGCGAACCTCCCGCTGGGGAGATCGAACGGATCTTCCACGCAGGGCGCGAAGCCGGCGCTGTGAGCCGTTCCGGTGTTCTCGAAGAAGCAGAACGAGACCCCCTGCGAGGTACCGGATCGGTCGAAGGCATCCAGGTCACCGTCGCCGTCGATGTCGGCGAAGACTTCGGCGCCGTCGATCGGGCTCGTGGGCTGCTTCGCGAAAGCGGGACTCGCGCGACCGCCCAGGTTCAGGAAGAGGTACGACTGAAAACGATCGATAAAGGCGTCGAGATCGCCGTCGCCGTCGATGTCGGCGAGCGCCATCCCGTAACCGGCGAAGCCGAACGGATTCGCGGGGACGAAGGCCGGACTTGCGACGCTCCCGGTGTTCGGAATCACCCATATTTCTCCGCTCTTCACGAACGGATATCCGCCCCCCATGAAGACGTCGATGTCACCGTCGCCGTCGATGTCGCCGAGCGAGAGCCTGGGCGAGAAGCCGCGCGCCAGACCGAACGCGTCGGTCACCGGGAAAGCGAACGCGGGACTGGCGACCGCACCGCTGTTCGTCAGGAAAAGGGGCGCTCCATACTCCGCCGGCGTCTCGAAGGCGTCGAAATCCCCGTCGCCGTCGAGATCCGCGAAGCTGAGCGAGGGCGCGAACCCGTAGTAGAGAGGCGGCAGCCCGAAAGGCCAGTGGTCGGACGGCGGGCTCGCGAAGGCCGGGATCGCGGCGGTGCCGGTGTTGCGGAAGAAGTCGAAGGCACCGCCGCGGCTCCCTTGACCCATGAAGGCGTCGAGATCGCCGTCGCCGTCGATGTCCACGAGCGCGGGCTCGGCGCTCGAGCTCCCGGCGACGTAGAGACCGAACGGGTTGGCCACGGGCCACGTGAAAGCGGGGCTGGTCGCCGTGCCGGTGTTCTCGAAGAAGAACGTGCTTCCGTCGTATTGCCCCACGAACGCGTCGAGGTCGCCGTCGCCGTCGATGTCGCCGAAGACGCCGTGGAACCCTGCGTAGCCCAGACCGAACGGGTTTCCCGGCTCCTCATGAAAGGCGGGGCTCTCGGCCGTGCCCGTGTTCCGAAAGAAGCGCAGGCGCTGCTCGTAGGGTTCCCAGACGAAGACGTCGAGGTCTCCGTCGCCGTCGATGTCCACGGCCTCGGGCTCGACTTCCGTGCCGAGGTCGCCGAAGTAGTCGACCCACGGCCCCTCGAGGATCGGTAAGGGCGCTGCCCAGGCGCGGTGGCTCGGCGCGAGCGGCGGTGCCAGCGTGAGCCACGCCCAGACGAGCCCGCGCGACGACCGGCGTTTCATTCAGCTGGTCCCCGACCATGCGGACGTGTCGCCGGACTCGAAGCCGTCGATGAAGAGCGGATCGCCGATCACGTTGCGGAAGAAGCGGACGTCGCCGAACTGGGCACCGACGAAGGCATCGACGTCTCCGTCGCCGTCGATGTCCGCGAAGCTCGGGATCGCTCTTCGAGAGATCTGACCTCCGTCGAGACCGAAGGGATCGACGAGCTTGGCCGTGAAGCTCGGGCTCGACGAGGTTCCGGTGTTCGCGAAGAACCAGATGCTGCCGTCATCCTCGCCGACGAAGGCATCGAGGTCGCCGTCGCCGTCGACATCCAGAAAGCTCGGTGCCGCGCCGCCGTGGTCGTTCTGCTTCGGTACCAGTCCAAACGGGTTGTAGGCCGGCGCGGCGAACGCGGGGCTCGTGGTCGATCCGGTGTTCTCGAAGAACGAGATCCTGTACGCAGTTCCGACGAAGACATCGAGATCGCCGTCGCCGTCGATATCCGCGATCGCGGGCACGGGGTCCTGGTACCCGCTCGTCAGACCGAAGGGGTCGATCGAGCAGGGAGCGAAGTCCGGACTCGAGGCGGTCCCGTCGTTCCGGTAGAGGCAAAGCCCCTTCCCCGATCCGGCGAGCGCATCGAGATCGCCGTCGCCGTCGATGTCCGCGAGCACCGGAACGTGATCCGCTCCGAAGCTCACCTGCGGCGCGGCGAAGATCGGGTCCGTGGGAGAGCCCAGGTTCTGGAAGAAGAAGCCCCCGGTGAACGCGTCGAGGTCCCCGTCGGCATCGATGTCGGCGAAGCTCATCGAGTGCCCCGTGAGGCCGAAGGGGTTGGGCGGTGCCCCGAAGGCCGGGCTCGACGCGTTGCCGCTGTTCGGGAAAAGCAAAACGTGCCCATTGCCGAGTCCGACGAGCGCATCCAGATCGCCGTCCCCATCCAGGTCGCCGAACGCGGGCACGTTGCAATCGGCGACGACCGGCAGCCCGAACGGTTTCGGCGAGGAAGGACCGAACGCCGGGCTCGACGCTTTGCCGGTGTTCTCGAGGAACCAGATTTTCGGATCGACGCAGAATCCCTCGATCACGTCGAGATCGCCGTCTCCGTCGATGTCGACGAACGCCGGCGCCAAGCCGTTCCCGCCAAACACTTGAGGAAGCCCGAACGGGTCGATCGAGGGGCTCGCGATCCAGGACGGGCTCGCCGACGTACCCGTGTTGGCCAGGAAGTAGAAGTGCGACGGGCCGTAGTACGGACTGCTCGCCAGGAACGCGTCGAAGTCGCCGTCACCGTCGATGTCCGCGAAGGCGGGTCGAACGTCCTGGATGGGGCCGTACCCGAAGGGCGCCACCGGGGGTGCGAACGCCGGGCTCGTCCCCGAGCCGGTGTTCTCGAGGAAGCGTAGGTCGTAATAGGCGCCCAGGGAGAAGAGGTCGAGGTCGCCATCGCCGTCGATGTCGACGAAGGCGAGAGCGATGCTCGCGTCATATCCCTCGAGCCCGAAGACGTGTCGCGACCCGCCGTCGAACGCAGGGCTCTGAGCGGTGCCGGTGTTCCGGAAGAACTCGAAGTTGAAATAGTCCGCGACGAAGACGTCGAGGTCACCGTCCCCGTCGATGTCCACGAGCGTCGGCGCGGCGCCCGGGTACGGATCGGTGAACGCGACGTTCCACGGTCCCTCGAAGACCGGCGGCGGCGCGGCCAGGGCGCGGCGGCTCGGCGCGAACGGCAGCGCGAGCGTGAGCCAGGCCCACAGGGTTCGCCGGGAGCACCACGTATGCATTCAGCTCGTCCTCGACCCAGCGGACAGGCCCAGCTAGTGTCCTGTCTCAGAGATTCGTTCAACGCAGAACGGTCGCCGCGAAACGATGAAGTCCGTGAAATCCATGCGTTCTTGCGTTGTCGATTCCCGTCGAATTCTTCTGCGGATTTCGGAGACAGGACACTAGAGCTGCGACGGGGTCGGGTCGAGAGCAGCAGTGACATCCGCGTCGCCGCCGTCGCCCATCGACAGGAAGTTGCAGGTGCTCGAGATGAACCCGGAACTTCCCTGGACGTGGCAATCCGCGCCGGCGTTCGCTTGATCCGAGAGCACGCTTGGTACGCGGTCGCATTGGGCGGTCCCGCGAGCGTGGAATGCACGTCGCGTCACCGCCCCGGCGGGCGTGCTCGGCACGAACGACCCGGCCCCGATCGCCATCAGCGACGCGGCTCGCGGCCACTTCATACGCCCTCCCCCAGGCCGACTTCCGGGCCGTCGAGCAATCCTACGCCCGGCGGCCGCTAGGGGCACGTCGACCGTCGCCGACCTTCGCGGCGATCGAACGACCACGCCTTCGGCGCGCGCCACTTCGCCACTTGCGCCGTCCGCCGAGCCGCGCCACAGTCGCAGCCGTTGCCTCGTCGGCCAACGGCATCAGGCAAGCGGGAGGTTCTCCGTGACGACGAACGTACCGAGAGTCGAACCGGGTTTCTCGATGGCGCGCTCACGGCCGCGACCGCCGGTGGCGACCCGCGGCTGGCTGCTGGCGGCGTGGCTCATCGCCAGCGTGCCGGCGGCCCGGCCGATCGCCTCGGCAGCGCCCCTGCCGAACCCGGTCTTCGGACCACCGTCTCTGAATCCATTCGGCCTGTCGGATGTCGGCAACGCCGCGACACCCTCGTTCGCGGACCTCGACGGCGACGGTGACTTCGACGCGCTCTACGGGAACAAGTCGGGCGACCTGATCTTCTTCCGAAACAGCGGCAACGCGACGTCTCCGGCCTTCGGGTCGCCGTCGACGAATCCGTTCGGCCTCGCCAACATCGGGACGACCTACGCCAAAGCGACGTTCGTGGACCTCGACGGCGACGGCGATCTCGACGTCGTCGTCGGCACCGCGCAGGGAACGGAGAAGTTCTTCCGGAACACGGGCTCGCCGACGAGCCCCGCGTTCGCGGCGGCCTCGGTCGGACCGTTCGGGCTCACCACCGTCTCGTACGACGCCGCGCCCTGCTTCGCCGACCTCGACGGCGACGGCGATCTCGACGCACTCGTGGGCGAGTTCGGGGGCGACGTCCGGTTCTTCCGGAACAGCGGCGCAGCCTCCTCCCCCGCCTTCGCGGGCTCGTCGGTCGACCCGTTCGGTCTCACGGGCGTCGGGGTCAGCGAGCATTCGCAGCCCGCGATGGTGGACCTCGAGGGTGACGGCGACCTCGACGTGGTCACGGGCACGGCGAGCGGCTACCTGTGGTTCTTCCGCAACACGGGCACCCACGTGAGCCCCGCGTTCGCCGCGCCGAGGCTCAACGCCTTCGGGACCCTGTCGGTGCACATCCGTGAGGCGCCGGCGTTCGTGGACATCGACGGCGACGGCGATCTCGATCTCTTCATCGGCGATTACAACGGCGACACCGTGCTCTTTCCGAACCTGACCGATGGGCTGCTCTTCGAGGACGACTTCGAAAGCGGCGACACGTCGAACTGGTCCTCCCACGGCCCCTGAGCCGACGTCGCCGGTGCGCTGAATCGAGCCCTTTTCGCGGCCCCGGCGCCCGAACACGGCCCCTGACGAGCATCTTGGTAATATGAAATCTTCCATTTTGGTAACCATCGAGTGGCCGCTTTAATAACAGGAGAGATTCCGGGTTGGTAAGGTCTCATCTTCCAAGCAGGAAGGTCGA
>CAZYWA010000337.1:0-8745 GCA_964650975.1 uncultured bacterium | reverse complement strand
GCTTCCACGCTGCCGCGCGCCGCGGACGCGCAGCGCCGGCTGATCGACGCCCTCTACGCGGCCACCTGGGCGGGCGGCGGCGGCGTGGATTCAGCGGAGAGGGTCGCGAGCATCGCGACGAGCGTCGGCCTGGACGGCGACGCGATCGTGCGAGAAGCGGGCACCGACGACGCAAAGCAGCGAGTGCGCGCCAACACCGAGGAGGCGATCGGCGCCGGCGTCTTCGGCGTACCGAGCATGGTCGTCGAGGACGAGCTCTTCTGGGGCGTCGACTCGCTCGAGCTGCTCGACGCGTTCCTCGCCGGCGAGGACCCGCTCACGCCCGAAGAGCTCTTCCGGTGGATACACGTCGTCCCGTCGGCGACGCGGCGCGAGCTGCGCTGAAAACCTCGCCTCGCACCGAAGCGGCGACGCCTTGCGGCGGCACGTCGTCGTGCCGCCCGTGTCGATCGCCGATGATCGGCGGAGTGCGTGCAAGTTCTCATCGCCGCGCTGGTGATGTCCACGGGTTGTCCGATGATGCCCGGGCTCCTGCCCGCGGCGAGCGACTACGTGCTCCGGTCTCGTGCCAACGTCGTCACCTGGGACGATGGCGGAGAGGTGTCGCGGTTCGTGTACCTCCATCCATCGGAGGTGTTTCCCGCGGCGGTGGTGCGAAGGGCGGGGGCGGTGCGCGAGCTTCCGAGGCAGCCGCGGCCCGAGATCGGCGATTTCGTGGTCGACGAGAGCGGGGCCTCGAACGAGACGCTGCGCGAGGTGGCGGACGATGAGTACGACGGATTCCTCGTCGTCCACAACGGCGCGATCGTGTACGAGCAGTACCCGCGCATGCGGCCCGACGACCGGCACTTGAACTTCTCGGTCACCAAGTCTTTCGTCGGCACGCTCATCGGCATTCTCGAAGACCGCGGCGTGCTCGATCTGGCGGCGCCCGTCGAGACCTACGTTCCGGATCTCGCAGGGACCGCGTGGGCCGGCACCAAGCTCGGCGACGTGGCCGACATGGTCTCAGGGATCGAAGGCGTCGAGGACTCGACGGCCGCGTACCTCGATCCGCACCACAAGCATTTCCAGATGGAGGCGGCACTCGGCTGGCAGCCGACCAGCGAGGACATGCCCGCTGAGGTTCGATCGGGCGACGCCTACGGATTCCTGCGCACGCTCGCGCGCATCCGGCCACCCGGGACGAAGCAGGCTTACACCAGCATCAACACGCTGGTGCTGACGGAGGTGATCGAGCGCGTCACCGGCCAGCGGCTCGCGGACGCGATCGGCGACGAGATCTGGAGCCGGATCGGCGCGGAGGGCGACGCGCCGCTGCTCGAGAACGGCCGCGGCATCCCGATCCCGCACGGCGGAATGGCAATGCGGCTGCGCGACCTGGCGCGCTTCGGGATGCAGTTCGTCGACACCGCGTCCGGCGGCCCGAGCTCATGCGCGCCAAGCACGCGCCCTGGTCCGATCATTCGAGCTACCAGTTCGACGACGTGAGCGAAACCGGCATCGTCGTCAAAGGCGGCTTCGCCGGCCAGCTCCTCTACGTCGACTGCCCGCACCGCGTGGTGGTCGCGACCTTCGGCACGAACCACACCATCGACGACGAGCCGCCAGCGCTGCCGATCCACGCGATCGTGGCGAAGTACTTCTGAAGGTCGAGCACGCGTTTCATTCGGACCCGAAAGCCGACCACGAGGAGAGGTCCCCCGACTCGAAGCCGTCGCCGAACACCGGCGTCGCCTGCACATTCCGGAAGAAGCGGACGAGCCCGTAGCCGTTGGTGCCCACGAATGCGTCGTAGTCTCCGTCGCCGTCGATGTCGGCCCACGAGATCTGGGTTCGCTTGCCGAGCTTGGGGGCGACCAGACCGAAGGGATCGGGGACGTGGAAGGCAAAGGCAGCGCTGGTCGCCGTGCCGGAGTTTTGCATCCAGTAGATGAGACCCTGCGACTGGGCGACGAAGAGGTCCGGGTCGCCGTCACGATCGACGTCCAGGAAAACCGGCTCCTCGTTGGACCCTGCGCGGCTGATACCGAACGAGTCGAACGCCGGTCCCGTGAACGCAGGGCTCGCGGCGGAGCCGGTGTTGCGGAAAAGCGCCAGGCCGTTGTGCGCGGTCCCGATGAAGGCGTCGACGTCCCCGTCGCCGTCGATGTCCACGAAGCTGTCGGCGAGGTAGGAATCCGCGAGACCGGACAGCCCGAAAGCACCGGACGAGCAAGAGGAAAAGCCCGGGCTCGACGCCGTCCCGGTGTTCTCGAAGAAACACAGACCCGAGAAAGCATCGAGGTCTCCGTCGGCGTCGACGTCCGTGAGCGCGAACGGATTGCAGCAGTCGAGCAAGCTCGACGGCGCGGCGAAGACCGGGCTCGCGGCGCTGCCGACGTTCTCGAAGAGCTGGCCGTCGCCGAACGCGTCGAGATCGCCGTCGCCATCGAGATCGGCGAGCGTCACGGCCGAGGCAGTCAGCCCGAACGGATTCGTCGGGGGAAACGCGGGGCTCACGGCGCTGCCCGTGTTCTCGAACAGCATCACCGATCCCGAACGGTCGCCGGCCATCGCGTCCAGATCACCGTCGCCGTCGATGTCCCCAAAGGACGGGGGAGAACCATAGAAACTGCTGCTCGTCAGGCCGAAAGGATCGTACCGCGGTGAACCGAACCCCGGGCTCGACCGGGTGCCGGTGTTGCTCGCGACGGCGATCGCGCTGCCCGCGTAGAAATAGAAAGACCGCTCGAACGCATCGAGGTCGCCGTCGCCGTCGATGTCCGCGAACGACGCCAGGATGCCGAAGTCGGATATGCCTCCCGGCAAGCCGAACGGATGGTAGTCCGGAAACGCGAAGTGAGGGTTCGCGGGTTGGCCCGTGTTGGCGAAGAAGAGAAGCCCGCCGCCTCCGAGGAACATGTCGAGATCGCCGTCGCCGTCGATGTCCACCAGTGAAGGCGCGGCGACGGACGGAATGCCGTCGAGCCCGAACGGATTGGACACGGGAAACGTGAACGACGGACTGGTGGGCGTCCCGGTGTTCTCGAAGAGATACGTGTTGCCGCCCACCTCGCCGACCCAGGCATCGAGGTCGCCGTCACCGTCGGCGTCCGCGAAGACTCCGTGCATGCCAGTCGGCGTGAGGCCGAGTGCGGAGGACGACTCCTCTTCGAACGCACGCGCCGATGGCGTGCCGACGTTGCGAAAGAAGCGGAGCCGCTCCTCCCACGGAAGCCAGACGAAGAGATCGAGGTCTCCGTCGCCGTCGATGTCCACCAGCTCCGGCGCCGCTCCGGGTTCAGGGATGCTGCCCAGCAACCCGAAATCGTCGATCCACGGAGCTTCGAAGACCGGCAGCGGCGCCGCGACGCAGATCCGCCGCCAAGCGATCAGCGGAACCGCGACCGCGAGCCAGGCCACCAACAATCCGCGAGCGATCCGGCTTCGCAGCGCCGTGCTTGGTATCGGCGATGTGTTTCTCACGATTTCGACGACCACTTGGACACATCTCCCGACTCGAAGCCGTCGCGAAAAATCCGGCCGCCGCTCAGATTCCGGAAGAAGAGCACGCTGCCGTAACGGGTTCCCACGAACGCATCGACGTCCCCGTCGCCGTCGATGTCCGCGAAGCTCGGCACGCCGCGTTTGCCGATCTGGGCGCGGGACAACCCGAACGGATCGACCGCATAGTCCGCCAACGCTGGGCTCGTTCCCGTGCCGGTATTCGCGAAGAACTTCACGCCGCCCATTCCCTCGTTGCACCACGCCGTCGTGTCCCCCACGTTGCAGCCGGCACCGGCGAAGACGTCGAGATCGCCGTCGCGGTCGACGTCGAGCAAGGCGGGCGCCGCGAAGGAATCGGCGGGGCGGTTGAAGTACACACCGAACACGTCGAAGATGGGCGCCTCGAACGCAGCGCTCGAGGCCGAGCCCGAGTTGCGGGCGTGCCAGATGTAGCCTTCTTCGTCCCCCACGAGCAGATCCAGATCGCCGTCGCCGTCGAGGTCGCCGAACGCGGCCACGAACGGTTCGTCGCGGAAATCGGCGAGCCCGAACGGATCGCGCTCGCAATGAGCGAACGCGGGGCTCGAGGCTGTCCCGTCGTTCCGGTAGACGCAGAACCCCGTTCCCGACGCGGCGAAGCCGTCGAGGTCGCCGTCGCCGTCGATGTCGGCGAGCGCCGGCACGCGCGCGGCGCCGAAGCTCACGACCGGTGCCGCGAAGACCGGTGATTCCGAATTCCCGACGTTCCGGAAGAAGAAGCCGCCCGTGAAGGCGTCGAGGTCCCCGTCGCCGTCGATGTCCGCGAACGTCACGGCGTTCCCCGTGAGGCCGAACGGATTGGGCGGCGGATCGAACGCGGCGCTCGACGAGCTGCCCGTGTTGAGAAAAAGGTGCACATTCCCGCTCGCGTCGCCCGCGAGGAGGTCGAGATCACCATCTCCGTCGAGGTCCGCGAACGCGACCCGCTCGCAATCCCCGGTGATCGGTAAGGCGAGCGGGTTCCAGACCGCCGATCCGAACGCGGCGCTCGTGGAGGATCCGGTGTTCTGGACGAAGAGGACACGGTTCTCGTCGCAGAAGGTCTCGATCGCGTCGAAGTCGCCGTCGCCGTCGAGGTCCGCGAAGACCAGCGATGGCCAGTCGCCGGCGAGACCGGTCGGGAAACCGAACGGAGCGGGTTTCGCGCTCAGAGCCCATGCGGGCGCCGTGGCCGTTCCCGTGTTGTCCAGAAACGTGACCTGCGAGGTCGGGTAGCTCGACATCACGGTGAACGCATCGAGGTCACCGTCGCCGTCGATGTCAGCGAGCGCCGGCATGCCGTAGTAGAGGTGGAAGCCGAACGCCCCGGAGACGAGTGGCGCGAAGGCCGGGCTCGACGGCGAGCCCGTGTTCTCGGCGAACGAGGAGCTCCGATAGGAGCCCAGGAACACATCCAGGTCCCCGTCGCCGTCGATGTCGGCGAACTGCTCCACGGTGCCCCAGTAGCCGCTCGGGTCCGATAGGCCGAACGGATCGGGCGAGCCCGCGCCGAACGCCGGGCTCTCGGCCGTGCCGGTGTTCGCGAAGAACATGTGCCCATAGGTGTACGAGACGAACACATCGAGATCGCCGTCTCCGTCGATGTCCGCGAGCGCCGGAGCGTCCGACATGAACGAGTCGACCCGCTGTCGAGTCGGAAAACCGCCGAACGTCTCGACCCAAGGAGCCTCGAAGACCGGCAGAGGCGCCGCCCACGCGCGGCGCGGTACACCGAGCGGCGTGGCGACGGTCAGCCAGATCCAGACGAGCCCGATCGACGAGCGAAGCGAAACGTTGCGATCGACGACGGACAAGGTGACCCCGCGCGATCTTGAGCCTCGTCTCGAAGAGGCGTCAACTGAATGCATGCCAAGTCTTCCGATGATCTTCGCAGCAGCCGGGCCGTCGGAAGCCCGCGGGAGTTCGCCCCGGCCAACTCTGAGCGGATTCGTGGTTCACCGCTTCGTTTCACGGCGGCTAGGCGTTCGGCACGATGAGACGGTCGAGGAGGTCTAGCGTCCACCGAAGCTCCAGGGCGTGTGCGATCACTTGCGCGAACGACGCTTCCGATCGAAGCGCGTCCGGGCCGCCCGGCCGGAGGCCGGCTCCAATCCGCGGGCAGGAGCACGAAGGCCCGAGGGACTCGCCCTCGGGCCTGGTTTCGGACGCCGCCCGCAGGCGGCCCGGGACGCTCAGGTGCCGACGATGAACACGCAGCTCGTGGTGCCGGATCCGCCGATGTTGAGCGTCGCGACCTTCTGCGCGCCGTCCACCTGGTAGTCGCCGGCCTTCTCGGTCACTTGCTTCCACGCGTCGAGCATCTGGCGGACGCCGGTGGCGCCCACCGGGTGGCCGGCGCCGATCAGGCCGCCGCTCGGGTTGATCGGCAGCTTTCCGCCGAAGTCGATCACGCCTTCCTCGATCGCCTGCCAGCTCTTGCCCGGCTTGGTGAGACCGAAGTGGTCGATCGCCATGTACTCGGAGGTCGTGAAGCAGTCGTGGGTCTCGATGGCCGAGAGGTCCCAGCACTTCTTCACGCGGGCGCGCTTCATGGCGTCGAGGATCGCCTGGCGGGTGTGCGGCAGGATGTAGCGGTTGCCCTGGCTTTCGGCGACCTTGTCGTCGAAGCGGATGGGCGCGGTGTGGTGGCCCCAGCCGAGGATGCGGGGAATCTTCGCGAGATCGAGGCCACGCTTCGCGGCGTACTCGGTCGCGTACTTCTTGTTCGCGAGGAAGATGCAGACGGCGCCGTCGGTCACCTGCGAGCAATCGGTGATCTTGATGCGGCCGCCGATCTTGTCGTTGTACTTGCCGTTCGAGTTGGCGTGCTCCTCGCTCATGTACCAGTTGCGGGTCTGGGCGAGCGGGTTCTTCTTGCCGTTCGAGTAGTTCACCGCCGAGATGTGCGCGAGGTGCTCGTCCTTCAAGCCGTAGCGCTTGTCGTACTCGTCGCCGAGCTTGCCAAAGAGCTTGGGGAACGGGAACTCGACGCCCTTGGCCTCGACCTCGTACCAGGCCGCCGTGCCGAGGTAGTCGCCGCCGGTCTTGGGATCGACGGTCTTCATCTGCTCGACGCCCAGCACCATCGAAAGGCCGTAGCGCTTGGCCTCGATCTCGGCGGACGCGGCGAGGATTGCGATCGAGCCCGAGGCACACGCGGCTTCGTGGCGCGCGGTAGGCAAGCCGGAAAACGCGGGGTCCGTGTCGACCAGGAACGCACCGAGGTGGCCCTGCATCGAGTAGAGCTCGGCGGCGAAGTTGCCGACGTGGCCGACTTGCACGTCCTTCGCGTCGATCTCGGTCTCGGTGAGCGCACCCTCGACCGCCTCGCGCATCATGGCGGCGATGTGCTTGCCCTCTTTCGTCCAGTTGCGGGCGAAGTCGGTCTGGAAACCTCCCAGGACGTATACCGGTTCAGCCATGGCTCCCCTCGCTTTCGTTACCGTCTCGGATGAGTACGGTGCGAATCGCTGGTTCGGTCAGAGTCTCAGGCACCACCCACGAAGAATCGTCCCACGTCCACGTATCGCTCGCGGAATAGCTTACCGCCACCCTTGGCCGCGTGCTCGGTCAGCACCTTGGGCACCTGCAAGCCCGCCTTGTCGATCGCGGCGATGGTCTCGTTCACGCCCATGAGATCGGTCAGCACCGTCGGCGGGGCCCAGTTGAAGCCGAAACCCATGATGCGGTCCACGTCGCGGGGCTCGCGGACCACCTCGCCCACGCGGTTGAGACCGTAGGAAAGATAACCGAGGATGACCTTGCGCATGAGGTCGGCTTCCCAGCCCTGGGCGCCCAGGAACACCTGCATCGCCTGCTTGTAGCGGCCGAAGTGGTGGAGCTGCTGCATCTCCTTCACGAAGTCGAGCGGTTTGGGCGCGACCTCGGCGGCCGGCTTGTAGTCGCCGCTCGGGATGTCGAGCACGAACACGTGGGTGACCTTGCCCTCGCGGACCTTCTTGAAGAAGCCGCCCTTGGCCGGCGTCTTGTCGCCCAGGTGGCCGTTCGCGAGCATCGCGGACATGTAGCCGGGCATCGCGAAGGCCGAGTGTGCCTCGTCGTTGGTCTTGGCGAGCACGTTGTCGACGATCGCCTTGTGGACGTCCCAGCCGACCAGATCGACGGTGGCGAGCGGCGGCATGGCGCGGCCGGTGTGCGGTCCGATGAGCGCGTCGATGAACGCCACGCCGTGCTCCTGGGCGAGCTGCGCGACCTCGTTCAGCACCTTGAAGCCCACACGGTTCCCCGCGAAGGCCGGCATGTCGTTGCACTCGACGATCTCGCGGCCGAGCCGCTTCTGGCAGAAGTCGATCACCCAGCGGGTCAGCTCGGGATCGGTACCGCCGTGCGGGATCACCTCGGTGCCGACGATCACGTTGGGCGGGTTGAACAGGTGGATGCCGAGGAAGTGCTTCTGGAAGTCGTCGCTCAGCCCCTTGCACATCTCGGCGATCGAGAGGCCCGACGAGACCGTCGCGACGATCGAGCCGGGCTTCCGCGCGCGATCGATGCGCTCGAAGAACGGCCGCTTGACGGCCATATCCTCGGAAACCGCCTCGAACACGAGGTCCGCGTCGCGCACGGCGGATTCCAGATCCGCGTCGTAACCGCCCGGCGTGCACAGATCCGCGATGCGCTCGGCCTTGGCCATGCTCTTCACGCGCTCGACGCCCTGCTTCGCCTTGTCGGCGTCGCGCGCCAGGAGCACCACCGGAAAGCCGTACGCGGCGAACGTCTCCGCGGCGCCCGAGCCCATGGCTCCGTTCGCACCCAGCACCACCACCTTGCGGATCTCGCGTTCCATGGCGGACACAGTCCTCTCGGAGGGAGCCGACCCGAGTGGCCGGCCCCGGCGTGCGCGCGCTTCCGGTCTCGCCCCCGAACCCGGGGAACGCGCGCGATGAGGCGCAAAACCTGCGGAAAGATGGCCGGTCTAGCGAGTCGGCCGGAACGCTGTCAACCGCGGCGCGGCACCGGACGGCGGATGCCCGGATCGGTCACCACGGGTGCTTGGGCTTGGGGTCGAGGACGCTGGTCGGGGCCATGAGTGCCTCGATCCGGCTCTCGTAGCGCGCCACGGCCTCGGCGCCGCCGTGGCGAACGTCGATCCGGTCGAACTCCTCTTGCACACGCGCCTTCGCGGCCGCGTCGAGAGCCCGATCCACGAGCGGGAAGAGCACCCGCTCTTCGAGCAGCGCGTGCTCGCGAAGGAACTCGGTGTACACCGGGATCGCCGCC
>CAZYWA010000336.1:0-8754 GCA_964650975.1 uncultured bacterium | reverse complement strand
CGTGAAAATCCTCCGGCGGCCGATGAACCACCAGTGGGTCTTCTCGAGATCGCGAAACTGCCGGTAAGCGACGAGCTCCATCGGCGACCTGGAGGAGATCTACGATCGCTTGGCGCGAGAGCGCGCGCGGGCCGGCGGTCGGCGAGCGTCCGCGAGATACCAGAGGTCGGCCCCCGAATCGACGACGCTCACACGCGGTCTCGATCGCGCAGCGCGGACGTGTCGATCCCGCGGACGAAACCGCGTAACGCCGACGGCTTCTGAACCGGCACGAGCTCGATCGTTCCGTCGCGCACCAAGACCTCCCGCGTCTGTCCGGGCTCGAGCGCAAGCTGCTTACGGACCTCGGGGGGGATCACGACTTGAAACTTGGCCGAGAGCCTGACGGACGGCATGAGAACCTCTGTTTACAACTAATACGATGGCACCGACTGAAACAACGAAGACCCGCCGCTCGCGCTCAACGAGGCCGGCCCGACACGCACGGATGGTCGCGAACCAGGAAGCGTAGCGGCCACGCGGCGGCGGCTCCCGCGTACGGGACGCCGATCCGCGGCGCGCGCGACACCTGCGCGTCCGCGACCCGCTCGCCCTCCTCGATCCAGAGCTTGCGCCCGGTGGTGAGGTCGAGACCCGAATGGCGCCGGTCGACCCCCAGCGCGACGCACACGCACGCGGGGCCACGCGCCAGGTCGCGATCGGCGCGCGGGCCGCGCCTGCGGCGCATCGTCGTCAGCCCTTCGAGGGGCTCGCCCGCGCGGATCAGCACCGCCTCGGGTGTGCCCTGCTCGCGCGTCACGGCGTTCATGCAGTGGTGCATGCCGTAGGTGAAGTAGACGTAGATGTGCCCGCCTGGCCCCCACATCGGCTCGACGCGCGCGGTGCGACGACCGCGGTAGGTGTGCGCAGCGGGGTCCTCGATACCGAGATACGCCTCCACCTCGACGATCCGGATCGCCACGTCGCGCCCCCGTTCGCGCCGCACGATCACGCAGCCGAGGAGGTCGCGCGCCACGTCTCTCGTGGGACGCAAATAGAAATCGCGCGTCAGCGCCTTGCCGCTCGCCACTCAGCTCTGGAGCCGCGCGGTGACGATCATCTCGTCGCGCGGGTTGACGTAGAAGGTCTTGCCCTCGAGACCGGGCATTCGCGCGAGAACCGGCGTCAGCGCCGGCAGGATCCGCTCGCTGCGCTCGACCAGGAACCGGTAAGGGATGAGCTTTCCCGCGCCGCGGCGCGTCCAGCTCAGCACCTCGAAGCCGCCTCGCTCGAGCAACGTGCGCAGGGTTCGCGGCGAGAAATGAAACAGGTGCTCGCCGTGCTTGTAGTGGTGCCAGCGTTTGCCGAGGAGGCGGGCGGTGGGCGACGCGACGTCCTGGGTCTCGATCACCAGCCGGCCGTCGGCCGCGAGCCACGGCTTCACGCTCGCGAGCAGCGCCGCCGGATCGCCCACGTGCTCGAGGACGTCCCAGAGCGCGATCAGATCGTAGGGGGCGTCGCGGCCGTCCCAGTCCTCGACCCGGCCGTTCACGACACCGCCGAGCCCGAATCGCTCGCGCGCGTGGGCGGCCATCGCCGGATTGAGCTCGACACCGTAGGTGCTCCAGCCGGCGTCGCGCATGACCGAGAGGAAGAAGCCGGCGGCGCAGCCGGCCTCGAACACACGGCCCTTCGCTCGCCATGCGAGCAGTGGCGCAGCCCGCCGGCGGAACGTCTCCAGGTAACAATCGCCGTCGGCGACGTAATCGGTGTAGCCGCGCTCGCGGGCGATCGGGCTCTTGAAGTAGTCGCCGGTGTAGAGCGCCTCGCGCGACGCCGGAGCGAGCCGCGGGCTCAGGAAGACGAGCGTGCAGCGCTCGCACTCGACCACCCGGAACGGCGGCGAGTCGATGCGGGTCCTGACCGGCGCCGGGCCGCACAGGATGCACGCGGCCTCTTCGAGGTGCGCCGGATCGCCGCTTTCCGCCGAGCCATGCATGACCGGAGAAAGATGCGCGCCGCTGCCGGTCGAGGCAACCGGCGATCGGTGCCGATGTGACGCTGCGGCTGCGAGGGACCGCAGCCCTCCGGGGAAGGGAGATAAGTTGAGCGCGCATGGGGCGCGGGCGCGAGACTCCACCATGGTGATGTGGCTGCGCCGCGGGCGGCGCTTTCCCGATCCGGAGCTCGAGGCGGACGAGCACGGGCTGGTCGCGATCGGAGGCGAGATCGCGCCGGAGTTGCTGCTCGAAGCCTACGCGCGCGGAATATTCCCGTGGTCCTCCGACCCGGTGCCGACCTGGTGGAGCCCGCACCCGCGTGCCGTCTTCCCGCTCGACACGTGGAAGCCGCATCGGACCCTGCTGCGCTCGATCCGGCGAGCGGGCTGGACCTTCACCACCGATCGCGCGTTCGTCGAGGTGATGCACGGCTGCGCCGAGCCCACCGAACGGCGGCCCGAGACCTGGATCACCGAGGACTTCATCGCCGCCTACACCGACCTCAACGACCATGGTCTCGCCCACAGCGTCGAGGTCTGGGAGCGCGCGGAGCTGGTGGGCGGGATCTATGGCGTGGCGCTGGGCGGATACTTCGGCGGCGAATCGATGTTCCACCGCCGCACCGACGCGTCCAAGGCCGCGGTGATGCACCTGATCGAGCACCTGCGCGCCCGCGGCTTCACGCTGTTCGACGCCCAGGTCATGAACCCGCACCTGCAGCGCCTGGGCGCCGTCTCGGTGCGCCGCACCGACTTCCTGCGCCAGCTCAAATCCGCGATCGCGATCCCCGCGACTTTTTAGATCTCGACGTCACAGCCGGAGTGGATCCACTCGATTCGCTCGCGCGCGAGGGATCGCGCGCACTCCACCCGAACAGCGGCGCGCACCAAGTTCGCAAAACGCGTCCCCGCCCGGCGCGGAGTCGCGCCGGATCTGGGGGTGGGGGGCTTGGAAAGCCCCCCGGAAGACTCAGCAGACCCAGCCGGTGTCGGGCAACGGTTGCATCCGCCGTGGCAGCCGCCGCGCCTGTTCGCGCGTGGGGATGCGGTGCAGCAGCAGTCGCGCGCGACGCTGGCGCTCGATCAGGAAGTATCCGGCGATGACGGCCGCCACCGCGCCCAGGTCGGAGTCGCGGGTACTCGCGGCGACTCCCACGGCGCCGCAGCCGCCGGTATCGCACTCGTCGCCGACGCCATCGAAATCGCTGTCGACCTGGCTCGGGTTGGGCGTGCCCGGGCAGTTGTCGCACATGTCGGGGATGCCGTCGTGATCGGAGTCGGGACCGGTGCAGCTCCTGGGCACCTCGAACGCTCCGCGGTCGCAAGCGACGACGCCGTCGCCGTTCCCGTCCTGGGGACGCGTCGAGCCGGGCTGGTCGAACGGCGGGCAATCGCCTGCGTCGGCGCTGTCGACGGCCGGGCTGGTGGCATCGATCGAGACGGTGCGCGTGCTGTCGTCGTCGTTGGTCAGGCGCGTGACCTCGGGATCGACGCTCACCAGATCCGAGCCGAGCGCCAGTCCGCAAGTTCCCGAAGCGTCGAGGTTCTCTCCGCCGCTCGTCACGTTGCCCGCGCAAGGGCCGGTCACGATCGACGCCCGGACCGTGGCGAGGCCGCTGCCGTCGGCCTCGACGTCGGTGGAGTCACCGAACGCGATGGTGGCGTGCAGCAGGTCGGCGGTGCCGCCCGGGCCGACCAGGATCGATCCGCCGAACGGCACGCAGAAGCTCTCCATGCACGCGTACCAGGTGTTCTGCGCGAAGACGCTGCTGGTCACGTGCGCGTGGCTCCGCGTGTAGAGCGCCCAGTTGCCGTTCTCGCTCAAGACCGAGCGGTCCACGGTCACGTCGCCGGCGGCGTCGAAGATCCCGCCGCCCGAGGCCGGCACCTCGCTGCCGTAGAGCCAACCGTAGGCGTTGTTGCTGTGGATCGACGAGCGCTCCACCACCAGCGTGCCGCTGCCGTTGTAGATGGCGCCGCCCATGCCGACGCCCGGATCGACGCTCACGAAGTTGTAGGCCAGCACCGAGTCGCTGACCGTGACGTTGCCGCTCTCGCTCAGGATCCCGCCGCCCCACGGCTTGGCGGCGTCGCGCACCGTACCGCCCTCGATCGCGAGGCTCTCGAAGCGCACGGTGATCGGGCCGATCACGTGGAACACGCGATCGATGCCTCCCGCGTCGATGATCGTGGCGGCAGAGCCCGCGCCGTGGATCGTGACGTCCGCGGTGAGATCGAGATCGCCCTTGGCGGCCGCGTCCTCGCCGCGCCCCTGGATCGAAAGGTGGAAGTACCCGGCCGGTAGCTCGATGGTGTCGGCACCCGAGCCAGCGGCGCAGCCATCCACGGCGTGGTCGGTGTTCGCCGCGATCACCGCTTCGCGGAGCGAGCAGGTGCCGTTCGGTCCGGACGCGAGATCGTCGGCGGTGGTGGTCACCGCGATGCTGTTGGCGCGGGCGGCAAGCGGAAACGAGAGCGCGGCGCACACCGCTCCCGACGCAATCCGCCGCGCCAACCGCCGCATGGTCCTCGTGTGCTCCACCAATCCGTTCCTTTACGCGGGCACAGCTGGACCCGGGCAAATGTCCGCAGATCCGGACAAGCCAGAGCACCCCGCGCACCTGCGAACTGCACACGCGGTGCCGAGCACGGGAGCCATGCCGGGCGGGGCGGCCGTCGGCTCTCCCGAGCCGCCACTCTCGGAAAGGGCCGGCATTTCGCGAATTCGGATGCCCAGGACCGCCTCCGCCGCTCGACGGGCGCGCCGCCGGCGCTCGGCACGCGCGGCACTCCGTCAGTCCCGTGACACGCCTGGGGCGCGATTCACGAGCACCGCGCTCGGTCCGAGCGGCGCGCGGTACACTCTCGCAGGCCATGCGCGAGCCCCCTCGAGACTCTCCCGCAGGTGTATCGCGCACCGGGCACTACTGCCCGAGCTGCCACGCTCCGGTCGACCCCGCCGACCACGATTGCCCCGAGTGCGGGCTCAAGATCCCGCAAAGCGATCCGCTGATCGGCTACGTGTTCGACGGCAAGTACCGCGTCGTCGATCGCATCGGCTACGGCGGCATGGCGGTCATCTACTGGGCCGACGATTTGAGCTCGCGCGAGCCGCGCGACGTGGCGCTCAAGCTCCTGAAGCCCGACCTGCTGCAGGACGCACGCGCCGTCGAGCGCTTCCGCCGCGAAGCCACCCGCG
Organism: uncultured bacterium; assembly: GCA_964650975.1. Taxonomy (GTDB): domain Bacteria; phylum JADJOY01; class JADJOY01; order JADJOY01; family JADJOY01; genus CAZYWA01. Next base: position 3,577 of record CAZYWA010000336.1, on the reverse strand, counting down.
CCAGCGAGATCCAGCACGTCCACGCGGTGCGGGTCTTCGAGCACGGCGAGTTCTCGGACGGCCTCCTGTTCATGGCGATGGAGCGTCTCAAGGGAACGCCGCTCCGCGAACTGATCCGCCAGGGCCGCGGCATGAGCGAGGCGCGCGCGGTGAAGCTCATGGCGCAGATCGCGGCGGCGGTGGGCGAGGCGCACCGCATCGGTCTGGTGCACCGCGATCTCAAGCCCGACAACGTGATGGTCGAGCCTGGCGAGCCCGGGCAAACCGAGCGCGCGGTGGTGCTCGACTTCGGCATCGCCAAGCCCGTGCGCGGCGAGGACGAGGGGCGGCCCAAGCGTCCCGGCCGCTGGTTCCAGCGTCCACCCGACCCGACCACCGACGCCTCCGGCCTGCCGGCCCTGACCCGTGACGGCTACGTGATGGGCACTCCCGACTACATGTCGCCCGAGCAGGCCGCGGGGAGACCGATCGATCCGCGCAGCGACGTCTTCTCGCTCGGCCTGATGATGTTCGAGATGCTGGCCGGCGAGCTCCCGTGGGAGCCGCTCGGCGACGCCGTGACGCTGGCCGCGAGCCAGCCCGAGGGAGCGCGCCGGCTCCGGACGCTGGGCGAGGTGCGCTCCGAGCTCACGTTCAGCCCCGACGTGGAGCGCGTGGTGCAGATGGCGCTCGCTCCCGATCCCGCGTGGCGTTATCCGCACGCGGCGGCGCTGATGGAGGAGCTCGACGGGCTGCGACGTGCGTCGCTCAAGCGCGCATTCAAGGAGCGCACCACGGGCACGGCGTCCGTCGCGCGGCCCACCGCGCGCGTCACGTGGGACGTGGGCGGGCGCTTGCCGCGAGCGCCGCGACGGGGCAGGCCCTCCACGTTGCGCCGGCTCGTGTCCAAGCTGGCGTTCGCGATCGGCGGTGCGCTGGTGCTGGGGGCGGTCGCGGTCGCCGCCTGGGTCGCGACCAGCGACGACGGACGGACACGCGCCGCCGCAGAGCTCGCGCGCTTCGGCCTCGCACCCGCGGCACCGGGCGGCACGGAAGCGCGGAGCGGCGGGAGCGGAGCCAAGCACGCCGGCGCCGTGCCCACGCAACGGGTGGACCCGCAGAAGACCGCCGCGCAGCTCCTGAGCGACGGCGAGCGCGCACTCGAGGCTCATCGCTGGTCCGAAGCGGCCGCGGATTTCGACGCGGCGATGGATCGGGACCGGCCCAGTGTCCGCGCGCTGGTGGGTCTCGCGAAGGCTCAGGCGGCGCTCGGCCAGCCGGAGGATTCGCAGAACGCGTATCTGCGCGCCATGGACTTGCTCAACGGCTCGAAGGAGAAGGGCGCCGCGCAACGGCTCGCCGAGATCCGCCAAACAGCGACCGAGAGCAACCGGATCGACGCGCTGCCGGAGAGCGCTCGGCGGCTGGTGGCGCTCGGCGATTCCGCCGGCGCGGCCTCCGCTTATCAGGATTACCTCGATGCCCGTCCCTGGGACGGTGCGGTGGAGCTCAGGTTGGGCGCCCTCCTGGCGCGCGCCAACCGCTTGACCGAGTCGATCCCTCACCTCGAGAGCGCTGCCGCGCTGACACCGGAGAATGCCGAGGCCCACCTCGAGCTCGGCCAGGCCTATCTGCGAGTTCGTCAGACCGCCGACGCGGAGCGCGAGCTCGGCAAGGCGCTGTCTCTCGACCCCGATCTTCCCGAAGCGCGCCGCCAGCTCGACATCGCGCGCGCACAAGCGCACGGCTAGTGTCTCCGCGGACCGTTGCGGCGCGGGTGGCGGGAGTCGCCGTGGCGCTCGCCGCCGCGTGCGGCGGCGGCCCCGGCGGGGGTAGCGGCTCGGGACTGGTCGCGCGGCACGGCAGCACGCTGGCGGCGAGCACGGGCGACGCGACGCTCACCGTCGATCTCGAGTCCGGCACGTTCGCCCTGACCGTCGCGGATGGACGCACGGTGATCGCGGGCGCCACGGCGCTGGCCGGCCTGAGCGACGACACGCTCTTCCTGGCGAGCGACGCACGGCTCGTCTCGTGGAACGCGGCGCCTCTCAGCGACGAGCTGGGAGACGGCGTGCGCATCACGGTCACGCGCCGCCTCGACGAGCCGGGCGTGGTGCTCACCTCTTCCTTCGACACCTATCCCGGCGATTCGATCGTGGCGGCGACGCTCGCGATCGAGAACCAGTCCTCGGCCTCGTTCGACCTGAACCGGCTCTCGCCGCTCTGGGTCGACTCCGGAGAGCGGCCGAGCGGCGTGTTCGTGGCCGCCGATCCCACCACCGCCCGCGGCCTCGACGACGGAGCGGCGTTCTTCCTCGACTTCAACGAGCGGGTGCTACCCGCCGACGGTCCGACACTCTCGAACTACGACGAGTGCTTCCACGATGGGGTTTCGGGCCGCACGCTGCTCGCGGGCTTCGTCACCGTCGAGAGCGGGATCCCGACGATCGAATCGCGCTTCGATCGCGGCCAGGCCGTCACCGTCGACGGCCAGCTCGGTCTCACCCGCTTCGAAACGCGAAGCCTCTACGTGCCCGCGAAGCCGCTGGCGCCTGGAGCCTCGCTCACCTCCGAGAGGCTGGTGATCGACGCGTCCTCGCCCACGTCGTTCGACGCTCTCGAGTCCTATGCCGCGCGAGTGGCGCGCGCCAATCACGTCGTGAAGTGGGTCGATCGCGCGCCCGGCAACGTGATCCCCAACGGCTGGAACTCGTGGAGCGGAGGCTCGAGCTCGGGCGGCTACGGACACGCCATCGACGAGAACCTGATCCTCCAGAACCTCGATTTCATGACCGCCAACCTGGCGCCCTTCGGCCAGGCGTATTTCCAGGTCGACGACGGCTGGTATCGCGCCGCCGGCGACTGGGAGGCGAACGACAGGTTCCCGCACGGCATGGCGTGGCTCGCCGATCGGATCCGCGAGCGCGGGCTGATCCCCGGCCTCTGGATCGGGCCCTTCGGGATCGACGTCGCGAGCCAGACCTATGAGGCTCATCCCGACTGGGCCGCGCACACCCAGTCCATCAACCTCCTGGGAACCTCCGCCGACCAGCGCACCCTCGATTTGAGCCGCAGCGACGTCCGCGACTTCCTCACCGCCACGTTCGCGCGCCTCCACGAATGGGGCTACCGCTGGGTGAAGACGGACTTCACCTACTACTTCTTCTTCACCCGCGACCTCGCCGACCGCCAGATGACACTGCTCGAGGCCTACCGCGCGGGACTTCGTGCGATCCGCAGCGGGATCACCGAGGACACGTTCCACCTCAACGTGGCCGCGGTCGGGCCGAGCTTCGGGCTGGTCGACGGCTCGCGCATGACGCTCGACAACCAGCCGGTGTGGGAAGGCGCGGGAAGCTTCCTCGCCGAGCAAGGGATCCGCCCCACCGCCCAGGCGGTCGCGCGCCGCTATTTCCTGGACGGGCGCGTCTGGGTGAACCATCCCGACCTGATCTTCTTCCGCTCCGACGCCGATCCGAGCTTCCCGCCGCTCACCTTCGCGGAGTCGATCGCCAACGTGACGTTCGTGGGGCTCACCGGCGGGATCGTGAAGGTGGGCGATCGCGCGCTCGAGATGAAGCCCGAGTGGATCGACGCG
>CAZYWA010000335.1:0-8776 GCA_964650975.1 uncultured bacterium | reverse complement strand
TTTCGGGGGGCGGGGGCTGGAACAGCCCCCCGGGAGAATCAGGTCTCGGACGAGGTGACGTCGCCCGGCTGAGCGGGGTTCGGCGCCGGTCTGGCGTGCGGTGCACCCGCCGGGGGTTTGCCGCCGGCGGCCGAGGACGCGGTGTCGAGCACGTCGAGCGCTTGCTCCACGGCGTGCAAATTCGTGCGGATGCTCGAGCGGAGTGTGCGGACTTGCTCGGCGGGTGCGCTCTTCATCGCGTCGAGGTCCCTCCGCGCCGCCTCGAGCTTGCCGGCGAGATCGGGCTTCGCTTGCGCCCACTTGTCGGTGGCGGCGCCGCCGAGCGTCTTCGCCTCGTCGTCGGAGGCCGCGAGCCGGCGGGTGAGCTCCTCCACGCGGCCGGCGCTGCGCTCCAGGAAGCGCGCCTTTTGTTCCTCGGGCGAGAGCGCAGGCTCAGCCGGTGCGGCTTCGTCGGGGCTCGCGCCCTTGGGCGATTCCGGCGCGGCGGCGCCGCCGCCGTGGCTCTTCGGGGCACTCTGCGGCCCGGCTGCCAGTGTGGGCTCGACCGGCTTCTCTTGTTTCTTGGACTCGCTCTTCGTGCATGCCGCGGGAGCAACCGTCAGCAACGCGCTCAACGCAAACGGCACCGCGATCGATCGGACGGATCCTCGAACCATGGGACGTTCTCCTGAACGGGTACTTGCGAGCTTCGAAAACGAAAGCTTAGCCGCCGAGCAAGACCCACGCGAGCGTGGCGGCCAGTGCGCCGGCCGAGATCAGCGGCCGTGCGCGCAAAGTCCTCGCGGGGAGCGCGGCGACGACCGCCAGTACCAACGCCGGCAGGGCGATCACGGCGGCCCCGAGCACTCCCGCATGGGGCACCGCGCGGCCGATCGTCAACCCGGCGACGAGCGCCACTGTTCCGTCCAGCGCGAGCGGCGGGCCGCCCGACCATGCGGCGACCGCGCTCACGACGAGGCCCGTCACGAGCCAGCCATCGAGCGGGGCCGCGGTCAGGCGCGCGACGCCGGCAAACGAGCGCGCCAGCGAGGCGACGACACCGGCGCCGAACAGGATCGCCGCCGCGACGCGCGTGCGACGACCACGCACGAACGGATCCAGCGCCAGAGCCCAGACGCCGATGAGCACCGCGCCAAGCGACGCATTTCCTCGCCCCACCGCGCCCGCTGCTCCACCCGCGGCGAGGCCCGCGCTCAGCGCGAGGAGGCGGTGCGTCACGCGGCGCTGCGTCGTTCCGCCGCCCACGACGGCGGTAAGCAGCACCACCAGGAGCGGCGCGCCACGAGCCAGCGACCCTCGTAGCGCCGGTGTCGCGTCCGCACCCACGTGCCAGACACGCTCGCCGGTCGTGAAGACGTGCTCGAGCATCGACGGGCGCGATCCCTGTGTTGCGTCGTTCGACGAGACCAATCGCACCCGCGCCACGTGCGAATGCGACGGTGCGTCCTCGAAGAACGCATCGTCGCGAAGAATGAAGCCGGAGGACGACGGGCACACCAGGCTCCACGACTGGAGCAGCCAGCCGCCGTCGAGCGCACCCGCGCTCGGACCCGCCCCCGCGATCGAGCAGGCACCGCGACCGGTCGCGAGCGTGAGACGGCGCGACAGATAGTCGCCAGCGAGCCAGCCGGAGCGGGTGAGCGCATCGTCGGTCGCCGCGGCGGGCTCGCCACCGGTGTCGGCGTTGGCGCCGAAGCGTGAAAGCAGACCCGCCGGCATCCACAGCTCGACGTCGACCTTCCGTCCCGTGACGGTCCACACCGACACCGAATGCGTCGGGCCCTCGGCACTCGCCACCGTCGGGCGCAACAGCAGCCACGCGGCCGCCACCGCGGAAACCGCGCGAGCGCGCGCGCTCATGGCGAAGGCATCTCGATCAGCGCGTGGCGGCGCAGCGCCTCCACGTAATCGTCGAGTGCGTTCTCACCCGCGCGACGCTTGGCGAACTCGCGCACCTGATCCTTCACTTCGTCGAACGGCGGGACGGCGCCCGGCTCCTTGGCGTCGACCACCAGCACGCTGACACCCGCGCTCGAGCGGACTGGATCGCTGACGCCGCCGGGATCGAGACCGAGCACCACCGCCGTCGCGGTCGAGCCCAGGTACTGACGCAGCTCGTTCGGGGTCAGCGAACCCGTGGGAAGCGGGATCACGGGCGCATCGGCGAGGTCGGCCGCGACCGCGTCGAACGGTTCGCCCGCCGCGAGTCGCGTGTGCGCTTTCTCGGCGCGCGCCGGCGCGGGCGCGCTCGGGTGCGCCGCGGAGCCGTCGCGAAACAGCAGCTGTCGCACGGTGGTCCGGCCCGGGCGGCGAAAGAACTCGGGCTCGCTCGCGTAGAGGGAGCGAAGCTCGTCGTCGGTGGGAGATTTCGCGCCGGCTTCGCGGACGATCGAGTCGACCAGCGCCTGGATCGCTTCTTTCCGCGCCAGGAATTCCTTTCTCGGCAAACCGAGCGCTTCGGCGCGCTGGAAGAGCAGCTCGTCCGAGATCGCGCGGCGGATCGTCGCGGCGAGCAGGTCGCTGGTCGGATCCCGGTGACCGGCGAGGTCGGGCCGCTCGGCGGACACGGCCTCGAAAAGCTTGTCGACGCTCGAGCGCGGCACCGCGACCCCGTTCACGATCGCGAGCGCGGGCTCAGCGTCGGGCGGCGGCAAGAGCGGCGGGATTCGCGGGCCGCCGAAAAGGCCGACGCCGGTGAGGACCAGGCCACCGAGCGTGCCCAGCAAGAGAAAGGTGCGCTCGCGATTCGCGATCGACCGCTGCGGCTGCGAGGGACCGCAGCCCTCCAAGCGGCTCATCACTCGATGTCGTTCGTCGATCGGAGCCCCTGATCCACGAAGATCGGCGACGACCACGCGCGCTCGCCCGCGGGCGCCAGGCAATCGTTGCTCGCGGGCGTGCGGTAGTCGCTGTAGCAGGGCTCGATCTTGGTGCAGTTGCCGTTCGCGTCCCAGGTGCAGCGCAGGGTCGCGGCGTTCACGGTGTCGGTGTCGGGCTCGACGGCGCGCACGTAGTAGACGTTGGTGCGGTTGCTGGCGAGGAAGTCCGGATCCTCGAACGTGACCACGCAGCCGGCAGGGTCCTCCGGGCACTTGATCACCTTCCAGGGATCCTCGATGAGCTTTTCCATCGGCTCGTCCTTGGTGATCTGCGGGCGGATGCGCACCACCTCGATCCGATCGACGGGGCGGCGCTCGTCGGTCGGGTTGTAGCACTCGCCCATGCACACCTTGTCGACGAGCTCCTGGCCCGCGGCGGCGACGGTGTCGGCCGGACAGCCCGGCTTCTGCTTGAAGGCGCCCACCGCACGCACCTCGAACCTGGGCGTGGCACTTCCGCTCACCTCGGAGCCCATCGGCCGACGCGTCGAGGGCGACGCCGGATCCAGGTAGTCGAACCACAACAGGATCCGCTCGCCCGACGTGCCGTACACGTTGCGATCCATGAGCGATTTCCAGATCGCCTCGCGCGAGCGGTTCTCGGCGTGCGCGGCCACCAGGCCGCCCGTGTACCAGTAGCTCCCCTGCCGCTCGAACTCCCAGTCGAAGAATCCCTTGCCGCGGCTGCGCGCGCGCCCTCTGTCGAGCACCCACTCCACCATGCGATCGCGCGCGCCGGCGCCGTCGGTGAACGCATCGCGCTTTTCCTTGTAGCCGTGGCCGGGCTTGGCCTTGTGGGTATCGGTCGACGCGATGATGCCGAAGCGGAAATTCACCGGATTTCCAGGATCGTCGAAGCCGGTCTTGGCGAGCGCCGCTTGCACGGTCATGCGCGGGCGCAGGCTGAAATCGGGCAGGTAGCAATCGCGGCACTGGCCGCAATCAAGCCATTCCTCGGGCTTGGCGTCGGCAATGGTGCTGGCGCCGAAGACTCCCCCCTTCATGAACGCGTCGCGAGCGGCGCCGACCTTCGCGTCGCACTCGGGCGACTTCGGATCGAGGCAGCGCGAGCGCGCGATCTCGCCCGCCTGCCAGCAGCACGGCAGGTATTCCTTGGTGGGCTCGCGGCACACGTTCTGCCCATCGACCACGTCCCACTCCTGCCACGGCCGGAACTCCTCCGAGTTACCGTGGCCCGAGTAGACCTCGATCAGGCGCTGCCGCTTGGGATCGTGAAAGCCCGGCCGCGCCTGCAAGTCCCACGACGCGCGCGGCGGCACGTGGATTCCCCACGCGTTGCCGTGCGGGATCACCAGCGCGTCGAAACCCCACTGATCGAGCTTCTCGAAGAGCGTTTGCGGATCGGGCGCTTCTTCCTGGCAGTCGTCGGGAAGCTGGCGGGTGTCGACGCCCTCGGGACAGCGCTTCGACGCCGCGAGGTCCAGCATGTGGCGGCGGAAGTCGAGATACGTGCCCGCATGCCGTGGATCACCGGCCACGGCGAAGAACAGGTTGTTGGCCTGACCCGCGGTGGCCTGGCGCTGATCGCGGCTGGTGGCCTCGATCGCGCGGCGCGGCAGCCGGTCCTCGGCGGTCTCGCGGAAGATCACGTTCTTGTGGCCGTAGTGCTCGGCCGGGTCGGAGTTGTGCTGCGTCCACTCGAAGCCGGTGAACGCCACCACGTCGGGGTTCGAGGCCGGGCCCGCGAGCGCGTTGCAGTTGCGAATCGATTCTTTGATCTCCTTCCAGTCGGCGGGAAGGATCGACATCGCGTGATCGGTGATCGCGAAGAAATCGAGCCCCGAGCAAAACCGCGCGAAGTCGCAGGCCTCGTCGGGAGGATGAGCGCCGCTGCCGCCCATGATCGGCAGCGCCATGAAGAAGGCGTCGATCGAGATGGTGGTGTGGACGTGCAGGTCGCCGAAGAGAATGCGGTCGCTCGCCGGCGCGGGCGTCGCGATCTGGCTCGGGGCCGCGACCGAAGCAGCCTCACGCGTCTGCCGCACCACCTCCGGCACACGCGCCCGCGCCGCCGGATGCGGTTTCGAGCAACCCGTGACCACGCAGAGCATCATCGCGAGCGCCGAGGCGCGACGAGCGCGGCGTGAGAGAGTCGTCATGAACGAGGTCGCCGGTTTCGCGAAGCTGCGCGGCGAGTATACGCTCGCCACGTCATGCGCGATGGACCGCTTCGCCGCGTCGTGAAACGGCTCGCGCGCGCCGCGTTCACGTTCGATCTGCGGCTCACGCGCTCGTGGCGGCGCGTCCGCGGAGACGCCCGCTGGGAGCTGGGCGGAACTTGTTGCAAGAGCGCCAGGTGCTGCGAGGCCCCGGCGATTCAGGTGGGCCGGCCGGTGTGGTTCCTGCCCACGCTGCGCAAGCTCTTCCTCGGCTGGCAGCGCACCGTGAACGGCTTCGAGCTGACCGCCGAGGAAAAGGCGACACGGGTCTTCGTGTTCCGCTGTACCCACTTCGACCGCACGCTACGCACCTGCGACAGCTACGATTCACGTCCCGGCATCTGCCGCGACTATCCGCGGGTGCTGCTCGAAGGTGCCTGGCCGGACTTCTTCCCCGAGTGCGGCTACCGCGCGATCGCGCGGAATGCCGCGGGGATGGCCCGCGCCCTCGACACGCAGGGGCTCTCGCCCGAGAAGCTGGCCGAGCTCAAGAAGCGGCTGCACCTCGAGTGACCAACCCCGGCACCGGGCGTGCACTCCGCGTGCACGCGGCTGGGCCGGGGCAATCACGACGCGACACGCGCGAGGCAGCTGCACGCGGAAGCCGCGAAGAGCCACGAGCCGCTGGGGATCGCCGCGCGGCGCCAAGTGACGGCGAGTGGGCCAAGCTCTGGGAGATGACCGCGTCGAGGCGTTGCTCTCTACACAGGGTCATACGACGCCCTCTGCTGGCGGCCGCGCTCGTGGCGTGCCTCGCCGGAACCTCGCGTGCGCAAGGGGGCAACCCGTTCGGAGTGCAGATCGGCGGCGGAGGCCTGGTGACGCAGAGCCGCGTCGCGCTCGCGAAGCAGCTCGGGGTCACCTACGTGCGGCCCTACGACCTGATTCTCTCCGAATGGGGCGGGTTCCACCGGGACGCCGATGCATTCCAGGAAGCCGGCTTCCGGCTGGTGCTCACGGTACGGAACTCGGGGCACAGCGGGATCTCGCCCAAGCCGTCGGTGCGTCCCTCCGATCCCGCGAGCTACGAGAAGAAGCTCGCGGGTGTGCTCGCCAAGTACCGGCCGGCGCTGCTGGTGGTGGAGGACGAGGAGAGCTCGCCGCTCACCTGGAACAGTACGCCCGAGCACTACGGCGAGCTGCTGGGCCGAGCGTGCGCCGTCGCGCACGCCCACGATCTGCGCTGCACCAACGGCGGGCTCGGGGGCCAGCTCCTGGCGCTGCTCGCCTGGGATCACATGCAGGCCGACGGGCACGCCGACGCCGCCGAGAATTTCCTGCGCCGGGCACTCACCGACGCTGAGCGAGTCGCGATGCGCGGACCCACGGGCCGCGAGCAGGTCCAGAAATCCATCGAGAAAGGGAAGGCGCTGCTCGCCGGCTACGCCAGCGCGCACGCCGATTTCGTGAACTTCCACTGGTACGGCTCGGACCCGACGGCTCTCGAAGAGGCCGTGACGTTCCTGCGCCACGCGACCGGCCTGCCCGCGGTCAGCAACGAGATCGGCCAGCACGACTCGGAGGCGGATCGCGTGGCGCCGATCCTGACCAGCATCCGCCGGCTCGGCCTGCCGATCGCGGTGTGGGCGAGCGTCGACGGTACCGACGCGCGTGCGCTGCAAAACCCAGACGGCTCGATCCGCTCCAACGGCCAGGCCTTCACCGGGTTCATCCGCGACGCCTTCGGCTGCAGCACGTGTGGCGTGCGCTAGATTTTCCGGGGAGCTTTTCAAGCCCCCCGCCCCGAAAAAAGTGCGATTCTTTCGGGGCCCCACCCCCAAGTCGGCTCACTGCGTTCGTCGGGCGTCTCTCGGCGCCGGCACGAGATCCGCGCGAGCAGTCGGTTCGGGGATGACGGCGAGTGAAAAGCGTCCCCGAACCGACTGACAAGGGATCCCTCCCACGCTCTCATTGGCCTTCATGCAGCCAGGCTGCACGGGGGTCTACGGCTTGCGCGCGACCACGAAGGTGGTCTGACCGCCCAGGCACGGGACGATCTCGATGTCCCGGTAGCCGATCGCGCCGAGGGTCGAGCGCACGCCGTTCTCGGTGTTGACCAGTCCGGTCGGGCTGGCGATCAGGTCCATGACCGCCTCCATCGCGCGCGGCAGCGGCGTCGGCCGGAAATCGCCGTGGATGGTCTCCCACAGCACCACGGCGCCGCCCGGCCGCAGCACCTCGAACGCCTTGGCCGCGAACTTCTCGCCGATCCGCTGCTCCGGCTCGAGGATCATCTTCTTGGTCAGGAACACCAGATCGTAGGCCTCGTCGCCCCAGCGGTCCGCCGACGGATCGCCGCCGTGCGCGTGCATGCCCGCTACGCGTTCGGGCGGGACGCCGTACTCGTCGCGCAGCCGCGGGATCTCGCGCACCAGGTGCTCGAGGCAACCGTAGGTGACGCGCGATTTCGGAAAGCGCTCGAGGATCAATGCGCTCATCGAGACGCCCATCGAGCCGACGATGAAATCGCTCACCTGCGGCAGCTCGAGCTGCTCGAGCAGGTCGCGGCCGGCGAGATCGAGGAACGCGTTCACCGACGAGAGGAACGCCTTGTAGCGGCCGCGCGACGAGAAGATGTCGAGCACCTTGGGCTGGCGGCCGTTCTTCATGCAGCGCGGCACCTCGGCCACCGCCGAGGCCTGCGCGGCCATGAGATCGAGCATCGGAGACACGGTGAACGGGCTCGTGGGCGAGAGGTAGGCCTCGCCGAACGGAGACAAGCCGTAGCGACGGCCGTGGCGGACGACGGCACCTTCGCTCTCCAGGATGCGCAGCAGCGCCTCGGCGGCGCGTGCCGCGATCTTGAGATCGGCCGCGCATTCCTCGGCCGTGAGCGGCTTCTCGGCGAGCGCCTCGAACACACCGACCTCGTGGGCGATGAGCAGCGCGGTCGCGTAGCGATGATAGAAAAGCGCCTTTTGCAACCGCTGGAACTCGACGCGATGGCGCCACTGCTTCATCAGCTTCACCGGATCGGAGAACACACCCAGCGCCGCCATCACACGCACCGCCTCGGCGCGCTTGCGGATCGGCTTGGGCAGCTTCTCGATCAGGTTCCGGGCACTCGTGGCCATGGGTTGCTCCCGCGCTCTCCTCAGGCGACCGCGCCGAGCGGAGCGTGCCAGCGTGGATCGATGTGGAACGGAGAGGCTTTGAAGTCGGTGGCTGCCCGATCGCGGCGCGAGTAGCGAGCGAGCCGTCGCTGCGCCCAGACTTGCTCGACGAACATCTCGCCCAGCGTGCGCCAGCGCGCCGGCTCGGCCAGCACCCAGCGCGCGAGTGACGCGAACTGACGCGGACGCAGATAGAAGCGCCGCATGTAGTGGTCGGGGAGCGCGCGCAGCTCGTCGAGCGGGATCGCCGCGGGCCGGATGATCGGCTCCTTGGTGGTGTACTGATCGGTGTCCTCGGTGACGAGGAGCCCGCGCTCGCGCGCTTCGACGAGCAGCGGTGTCGAGCCGAACGGCGTCGCGAACACGATGGTGAGGAAATCGAGCTCGAGGGTCAGGAACCAGCGGAACGAGCGCTCCAGCGCCTCGCGCGTGTCGTCGGGGAAGCCCACGATCCAGCCCGCGTGGCTGGTGATCCCGTGGCGGCGCATCGCCCGCAGCGCCTCCGCGGCCTGCGATTGCGGATACGATTTCTTCACTCGCTCGAGCACGTCCGGATCACCGGACTCGAGGCTTTCGCGCCGAGCTCTGACTGCAGCGTGCTCGC
>CAZYWA010000334.1:0-8808 GCA_964650975.1 uncultured bacterium | reverse complement strand
GAGGATCAGCCAATTCGCTCACGATCGCCAGACGGGGTCCGGCGAGGACTTACGGTGAAGCGAACACGGTGATCACCCTGGGGACCGACGAGCCCTCGAAGCCCAGCTACGCGCACGCACCTGTTGTGAGAGATTCTGGTTCGGAAGATCGCACCAGCCCCGTAACCGACGAACCCCCGAAGCCTTGAGCTTCCTCGTCTGAATGCCGAAAGGCTTCGTCGATATCTAGAGTTCCGGTTCGTCGTCACCGCTGTCCGCGGCCAGTTCCGCGGGTGACGAGGCATCGATCGGTCTGACCTGAAGGCCGGAGTCCGGCTCGAAGCGCCCGTGCTTGATGTCGGAGCGAGTGTACGAGCGGCGGATCACCACGCGAGCACCGCTCAAGGCATCGGTGGCCTGGATCGTCGCGACGAGACGCCTGTCACCGCTCAGGAGTTGATCTACCCGCGGATCTGGTTCGGTCTGAAAGTAGTGGCTGGGGCCAACTGCCCAGATGTCTTTCTGGCCCGAGCTTGGGCCGAGCAGCGTCGCGTTCCTTGTGGTGACGGCGACGATGTGTTTTCGACGACGGCGCGGCCCGCGGCCATCGCGAACGTCTTCGTCTATCTGGAGCTTCAGGATCAAGTCCACAACGTGCCGGCAGCTCTTGTTCACCACCTTGATCTCGTAGAAGGGAACCGCGGGATTCCTCGACGATCGCATAGCTACGCTGTCGGAGACGGCGATTCGAGGCCGTATTGCGATCTGCATGCCCCAGAAGACGGCGGATGCGACGACGCCCAGCACGAAACCGATCGACATCTCCGGCCAGTTGATACTCATGACCACCGGTGCCTCCGAAAGCGCGTTCGACAGGCTGGGACCCTAGCACGACGGGCTGAGATCGGGTCATGACCTGACCCCTCGGATCGGTACTGTGAACTCCGGTTCTCAGAACCGATCCGGAGGCCCATGACGACCGAAGCCCTCACCCTCTCCACGCACACTTACCCAGCGCTTCCTGATCACCACGACCCGAACCCCGCCCTCCTGTACCTCTCGAAGCTCGCGTCCACCGGCCGACGCTCGATGCGGATCGCGCTGGAACGCATCCTGCGGCTCCTCGGCACCGACGAGGATGTCACGAGCTTCCCCTGGGGTTCGCTCCGCTACGCCCACACCACCGCGATTCGCTCGAAGCTCGTCGTGACGCTCGACGTCGACCAAGAGCCCCACTTCTCCGTCTCGACGGTGAACACGACGATCGCGGCGCTCCGTGGTGTGCTCAAGGAGGCGTGGCGGCTCGGTCAGCTCGACTCGAACGAGTACGAGCGTGCGGCCGACATCGCGAACGTGAAGGCCACCCGGATTCCGAAGGGGAGAGCCGTCACGCACGGCGAGGTGTTGGCGATGGTGGAGACGTGCAGGAAGAAGGGAACGCCGTCGTCGATCCGCGATGCCGCCGTGCTCGCGCTGGGATGGGCTGGTGGCCTGCGCCGGTCAGAGATCGTCGCCGTGCAGATCGACGACTACGATTGCGACGCTGGCCGTCTCGTGGTTCGATCCGGCAAGGGCCGCAGGGATCGAGTCGTCGGTCTCCGTAACGGCGCCGCCCATGTGCTCGATGCGTGGCTCCAGATCCGTGGTGACGGCGCTGGTGCGCTACTACAGCAGGTGCGGAAGGGTGGCACGATCACCGGGAAGCCCATGACCGGGGAAGCGATCGTGGGGCTCTTGGTGCGCCTTGCGCGACGGTCCGGCGTGAATCCGTTCACCGCTCACGATCTGCGGCGGAGCTTCATCACCAGCCATCTGGAACGCGGCACCGACGCGCTGCTCGTTTCGCGGATGGTCGGTCACGCAAGCACGGACACGACGAAGATCTACGATCGGCGTGGAGAACAAGCCATCCTTGAGGCGGCGGGGACGATCGCGTTCCCCTGGTGATCGGAGGAATGAGATGAACAAAGTGATGATGGCGATCCTCGAAGACCTGCCACTTACGAGTGCAGAACAGGGATACCTCCAGACCTCGTACACGCCATCGACGACGGACATAACCCTTTCGCGTGCTGTCGGAACGATCTACGCCGTGAAGCAGCAACAGATGCAGGTCGATCGGTCCATGGCAGCGAATAGAGAAGTCGCGACGTTTCTGGTGGAGCACATCGAGACCGCCGTCGATCGGATGATCGAGTCCGAGAAGAATCTGGCCGCTTCGAACGACAAGTGGGCGAGGGCTATGAGCAGCTTGACGCTGGCCATCGCGATCTTCACCGCCGTGCAGGCCGGGGCTGCGGTGCTCGGGATCTTCCTCAAGCACTGATTCACCGGTCGACGACTGAAGTCGGTCCGATCCGCAACGCCGAGTAACCGCGATGAGTCGGAGGCTGCGTGATCAACCGTGTACCTACTGCGGTGCGGACCCGCCCTCGGAACGCGATCACATTCCTCCGGCGAACCTCTTCGGAAACCCGCCGTCGAACCTGATCACGGTGCCTGCTTGCTCCACCTGCAACCGGCAGGCGAGCCAAGACGACGAGTACTTTCGGAACATGCTGGCGTTCCGCGAAGGTTTCGACCAGCACCCGGAGATGCAGGTCGTTCTTCCGGCCGCACATCGCTCGCTTCTACGCCCCGAGGCAGCCGGGATGGCGCGTGCCTTCGTCGAGTCCGCCTTCGCGATCAAGCCAGTGGATTCGATGGCTGACTCGGAAGGGTTGAAGCTGGGCTACAAGGTCGACCTCGCCCGTCTGGACCGCGTGGTGACGCGCGTCATGAAGGGGCTCTACTTCCGTCATCTCGGTCGTAGAATTCCTTCGGAGTATGGAGTTCGATCCTTTTGCGGCTCAGGCTTGCAGCATGTCGACAGCACTCTCGGCCCAGACTTGGCGCGGTTCGTCACCACCCTCACAGCCGGACCATCCACGACCGTGGGGCAGGACGTCTTCTCTTACTGGTTTCACACGGTCCCGGATGAGGCGAACGCCGCAGCCGCGTTCTTCATGTTCTACGAACGCGAGTGGTTTCTCTCTCTCGTCGCCCGGGACGGAGATCTCGAAACGCGGGAATCTGGTGAATAGCGTCGTCTCGATCGGCGCCGTCACCGCCGACGAGCGTCGAGAGCTTCCCGACCCTCTCGATCCTCTGCCCCGCGGCGATGATCCCCACGATGACCCGCGTTTCGCGATGCACGCGGTGACGGCGGCGCCAGCTCTCGATTCGCTGTAGGCGAGCACCGTCGAGCCGATCCATCTCGATGTGGATCTCCATTCCTCGCGTCGGCGCCACGCGCACTCGAACCCAGCCCGCCGCCATCGCGAGCTTGAGCAGCGCGACGCGGTTCCCGCGACCGACGCGATCGATCGCATCGGTGTCGATCCCGAACATGCCAGGGTTGGCGAGAATCGCGAGTCGGTGATCCGCCACGCGCAGCTCGGGTCGACCGGCGCCGAGCCACCATCCAGCGATCGTCGTGAAGGGGTTGGATCGCTCCACGGCGGCAGCGTGCAGCCGCGCCGGGTCGAGAGCAGACCCTCGATCGACCCAAGATCGAGGTCATGGAAACCAAACTTCGATGGCCACGACCTACTCGCCTGCGCGTCACATTCCAGCCCAGCGAGATCGAGAGCTATGACGGCGATCAGCCTGTGGTGCTCGTTTGGGAGTTCGAGGCAGCCACCAGAGACTGGCTCTTGTGGAAGTTCCTTGGCGGCGTGTTGAAGTGCGCGTTACCCGCAGTCGAGGTCGGATACATCGACTGCCATCTCGCCCCCGCGACTCGTCTCGGCATCGAGCCGCGAGTCGCCACCGCCGATGTCGATGGCCTGCTTGGGCTGGTCGAGAGGGTCGTTCAGGCGAAGAGAGCCGCGTTACGTGCGGCCGGATCTTCGGGCGACTGACCTCGGCCGCACCGGGCGCTACCGGGACTTGCCCCGCCTCCGCGCCCGCGACGCAGGGAGTCCCTTCGCTCGTCGTCCGCCTTGAGGCACGAGCATCGCGTTCGGGTTCACCTTGTCTACCTTGAGCAACTGGTACGGCTCCACCTCGTAGGCACCGGCGAGTCGAAGCAGGGTGAGGACTGTCGGGAACGACAGCCCGCGCTCAGCGAGTTGCACGCCGCGGATGCTCAATCCGTGATCTTCGAGGTCGACCAGGCGAAGACCCCGGCGATGGCGGAGGATGCGGAGCTTCGCCGCAAGCCTGGCCTTGAAGTCCTCGGGGTCTCTCATCCCCGAGACTTTCCGGCATTCTCCCTTCTGGTCTAAGGTAGAGTTCTACATGTGTAGTCTTCTGCATCCAGGCCGGGATTTATCCCGTGCAGGCTCGGACTAATTGAGGCCCTTGGACGGTAGCTGCTCGCTCGGTTTCGCGGGCGAGCCGACGACTGCGGTCGACCTGATATTGACGCGGAGCGTGGGCCGACCCGCCGATGGGTGGGCGTCCAGTGGAGGAGAGAGGGGGAGCAATGGCGGTAACGGCGAGTGATCAGCGACGACGCGACGGGAGCTGTTCGCGAGGTCTCGTATCGGCTCTGATTCAGGGCGTGCTCGTGCTCCTCGTCGCAGCTTCGTCGGCGAAGGCGTCATTCGACTGCAAGTGGCAGGCGAACACGGCACCGACCGGCGTGAACTGCGTCGGTCTGACGACGTGCAACCTCGGGAGCTTCTCCCAGAGCACGCCAGAGTTCGGAGCCAACGTGGGGCTCTTTTCCAAGTACCCCCCGGGCGATACCACCGACGAGGACTACTACACGCCGGGCTACATCCCGCCCGATCCTTCGACAGCCCAATGGTACTGGTGGCCGTATGGGAATTGGGCCGCGATCGTGGCGAACCTGATCAACAGCTCCACGATTCCCGATTCCTCGACGAGCATCCACATCGTGCCGAGCAACTACGGCGTCGGCGCCCAGACGATCAGCCCACGTCTTCAGTGGAGACCCGTGGGGCAGCAGACCTGGCTCACGGGATGCAACTCGCTCTCGATCACGTTCACCATCACCGCCCCGGTGGTGCCTACGGTGACGCTCACCGCGAATCCGGCGCAGCTCACGGTCGGCGAGTCGAGCACGCTCACCTGGTCTTCGACGAACGCGAGTTCGTGTACCGCTAGCGGCGGTTGGTCTGGAAGCAAGGCGACGTCTGGGTCGCAGTCGGTGAAGCCGTCGTCGACCGTGACGTACACGTTGACGTGCTCGAACGCCACGAGTTCGGCTCAAGCGTCCGCGAAGGTGGTCGTGGCATCCGTCGCGACGGTGTCGATCGCGGCGACGCCCTCGGAGATCCCACAGGGATCATCGAGCACGCTCTCATGGTCGACGACGCACGCCGTCTCTTGTACGGCGACAGGAGCATGGTCGGGATCGCAGCCGCTCTCGGGCTCCGTCTCCGTGAATCCAGCGTCCACTTCGACCTACGGGCTCACGTGCAACAACGCCGTGGGGAAACCGACTTCGAACTCGGCCACGGTGACCGTCGATCCACCTGCGTCGATCACGAGCTTCACCGCGACCCCGACGCAGATCGCAGCCGGGCAGAGCAGCACGCTGGCATGGTCGACTGCATACGCCACGAGCTGCACGGCGGGCGGGTCATGGACGGGAACTGAGCCGACCTCGGGATCACAGGGCGTGAGTCCCACGTCGACCTCGACCTACACGCTCACGTGCTCCGGCGCTGGCAACCCGGCTCAGAAGTCGGTCACGGTGACCGTTGTGCCGCCGCCGAGCGTGACGCTGACCGCGAACCCGTCCTCGATCATGCAGGGGCAGCAGAGCACGCTCACGTGGACCGTGACTGGTGCCACTTCCTGCACCGCATCTGGAGGATGGTCGGGATCTAAGAGCACGAGCGGGGGCTCCACGAGTGCCACGCCAGACGCGACGACGACCTACACGCTCGCCTGCACCGGCGCGGGTGGCACCACGACGAAGTCGACGAAGGTGACGGTGGACCCGGGTGTAGTAGAGGACTGGTCTCCGCCAATCAGCCTCGGCCCCGCGGTGAATTCGCTTGGCTCCGCGCAAGACGTCGTTGCTCTCGATGGTGGCGTTGTTCTCTTCGTAGCGAATGGCGTGATCTACGAAATGTCGCAGGGGGCGACGGGAAGCTGGACCCAGGACTGGTCTGCTCCATCCGCATTCGTTCCATCCCCGTTCAGCCTCCCGATCAGTGGCGTCGCCGTCTCCACGGATCTCGAACACCTGATCTTCTCGGCGCCGCCAACTGCCGACGTCCCCGGTCAGCTCGATCTCTGGTCGACTGCGTGGAACGGCGCCGCGTGGGACACGCCTACTGCTCTTACCACCCTCAACAGCTCGCAGTCCGCAGACACGAATCCCTACCTGTTGCCGGACGGGTCGAAGCTCTTCTTCGCGTCGAAGCGTTCTGGCTTCTACGGGGGTTGGGATCTCTTCTCCGCAGCCGCGTCAGGAAGCAATTGGTCCGCCCCAGTGAACCTCGGCGCCGGAGTCAACGACGGCGGTCACCAAACCGGACCCTACGTGACGCCGGATGGTTCGCGGCTCTACTTCGCTTCGAAGCCCACCGGCACGGGAAGCTGGGACATCAGATACGCGAATTGGGCGGGATCTTCGTGGGCGACATCGATCGCATTGCCCGGCCCGATCAACACGAGTGCGGCGGAGATGGAACCGGCGCTCTCACCCGATGGTTCGCGCTTGTTCTTCCTCTCCGATCGAGACTCACCGGGCACCTTCGCGATCTATACGAGCGTGAGGATGAGCGCTGATACGGACGGCGATGGCATCCCCGACTACGACCCAAGCCAGCCCAACGGCATCGGCGACAACTGCTGGGAGACACCGAACGCGGATCAGGCCGACACCAACGCCAACGGAATCGGCGATGCGTGCGAGAACTCGGGGTGCGGCTCGATCGGTGCCGCCGCTCCGGGGGATCTCTTAGCGATACTCGTCGCTCTTGGCGGGCTCGCGGCATGTCACGCGAGACGTCGGTTCCGTTGATTCCCGGCATCACCGCTGAGCCGGGTAACCCAATCGGGTAGTGCGGTGAGATCGAGGCGGTAGCTCACCGCGGAGCGTCCCTGCTCTTCGACGATGGGAAGCCCGAGGCGGCTCAACGTGTCCAAGTAGCGACCCGTCTGTTTCTGGCTCCGACCGCACTTCTCGCCGATCTCCCTTCTCGTCAATCCGCGGCGTGCCACGCTGAGAACGATCAGAACGGTGATCACTCGCTCCACAGGGGTCTCGGGCACGTTCTTCCTCCTTGGGTTGAAGGTTGAACGCGATCTTGGCTCGCTCGATCTGGTGATTCTCGTCGGAGCGATCGTGACGGAGGCGACGCCACCTTCGTCAACATCCACCAGATTGTCGTGAGAGTTAGGATCGACGAGATCTGTCGATCTTCACGTTCCGCGCGGGGAACGTGCTCTCTTTAGGTCTTTCTGCTCTTCGCAGAGCAACGCAGACCAAGCAGAGTCAAAGTCGCGTTTGAAGGCGCATTATAGCGATCTTCGGGCTTCCTGGGAAGATGCTTCTTCTGGTGGATTCGCACGAGCGGCCACGAAGCGCGGCAAGTCATGGGTGGGATGGGAACCGGGAGTTCGAGAGGTTCAGCCGGGAACAGCTCAAGTGGGGGAAGGTCGATCGATTCGAAGCTGCCGCGGACGATTCGTTCGCACACGATCTCGCGGGAACGACAGACCACCAGCTCTTCGAGATCCGCGACAGAGAGATGACGCGGTGGTGCGACGCGAAGACGGAAGACTTCAGCTTCTCGTGCTTCACCAAGGGTAAGGTCGAAGTGGAGCCATCGCAGGTAGCTCGCTCGAAGGCGGCGTTCGAGCAATCGTCGCTCTTCGGTAGGGATGCCGATCGGGAGCACGCCGTAGTCGGTGGGCATGAGGCCACGAAGCTGGATGCGTGTGGCGTCGTCCCACATCGCCCACACGCTCGAAGAACGGAGTTGAGCCCACAAATCGCGGGCGCGGATCACGACAAGCGGCGGCACGGTTCCCGATCGTGTCTGAGAAGAAGGTCGTGCCGCGACCCAGTGAGACCGACAGCGACGTCTATCTGGCGGCACCGGGCCAGTCGGTAAGGCCGTACTTCTCCATCGTGAATCGACGCCATTCCGCTTGATCGTCGAGAACAGGGTCTGGCTCCGGTGACACGATCTCGAACTTCTTGTCAGCTTCGAGCTTCACGAGCCCAGCGGCTTCGAGCGTACGCAGTGCGCGTCGCGCGGCATCGGGCTTCGTGCCGAGCAGCGTGAGCACGTCGGCGTTCACCGGGACGATGTTCGTCGGAGTCCGATCGCGGTTTCGGTAGGCCCAGAGCGCCAGCGCCATCGGTATCGTGGCCCCCGATCGAATGTATCCGCTCCCTGGTGTTCCCCGCTTGCCGGAAGCTCGTGCTGCCCGTGCGATCCATCGGAGAGAGATGGGTCCGCGAATGGCGGTCCACGACTTCTTGCTCCAGCGCGTGCCTTCGAGAACCGGATCGGGTGTTGGGCTTGCGAGGCTTACCTCCAACACCTTGCCCGGGCTTCCTTTCACGACGTGGACGAGCCCGGCACGGTCGAGCTGACGGAGGCCATCGTGAGCGGTCTGAAGCGGAGTGCCGAGCACCCGCTGGCGATCTCGATTCCATCGGATGGGGGCATGGGCACGACGCATGTTGCGGAAGAGCCAGAGAGCGATCCCTGTCTGATGAGCTGACGGCGGGAGAGATGAGGCTATTCTCCACCACTCGATCGAGATCGGTCCCTGGATTCGATCCAGCCAGTAGAGTGGGGGAGGGTCTTCCAGGTTCGAACCTGGATGGAGAAAGATACCTTCTATTGG
>CAZYWA010000333.1:0-8814 GCA_964650975.1 uncultured bacterium | reverse complement strand
GGAACACCTCGTCCGGCGACGCCGTGCTGCGCCGCGTGACGCTCAAGCCCGTGATGCCCTGGCCGCTGGCCACGATGGTGAACGCGATCGGGATCGATACGTCGGTCTACGTGTGGGTGGCCGATGCCGCGCCGCACGCGCTGGTGCGATACGAGGGCGCCTATCGGTCGGACTCGGGGCGGTTCCGCGGAGACGTGACGGCGATCGTTCACCTCACGGACGGGGAAGCGACGGCCGAATGGCCGCCGCAATCCGGCTGGCCCGGGGCGACAGCCGAGCCATCGCCGCCTGTTGCAGCCTCGCAGCCTTGAATCGATTGGCCCGCCCGAGCAGCGGCGCCGCCGATCACTTCGTTCCGCGCGTCCGGCCCGATTCGGGTTGCGACTCGACACGTCGTTGGGACCTGGCTCGCGCGAGCTACACTGCCACGGGATCGAGGCCTCGCATCTCTCGAGATCAGCGAGAGCCACGTTCCCGATCCAAGCGAATGAACGGCACCCAGCTGCTGGACGGGTCCTGGTCGGGTCCGGGCGTGGCGAGCACCACGTTCTCCGGGCTCCGGTTCGAATCGCACGCGCGTCTCGACGTGGCGCGGAGTTTCGAGGGTCAGCGTTTCCGCTTCGACGAAGGGCGAGGAGCGCTGGTCCTGGTCGCCCTGGCGGTCGTGCTCTTGAGCTCGTTGCAGGCGTATCTCCGCCGTGCCGCGCACGCGGCGGCCGGGTCGCCGGACGAAGGTGCGAGCGCCGCGTCGGCGGCTGTCCCGGCTTCGCAGCGCCAGTTCAAGAGCCGCGACGCGGCGATGGCTTCCGCTTCTCGGGGGGCGCCCGCCCGTCCCGAGGAGGGCGGCGTGGTCCGGTGCCCCAAGTGCTACGGCAAGTACCAGGTCGAGCGCGAGCCGGTGTGCCCGCACTGCGGCGCCGAGAGGCCGGGCGCGGTGGCGCCGTCGGCCGCGGCCCCGGCCGCGCCCCGCGAGCGCGCCGAGCCGCGCCGCGATCAGCCCGACGCCGCGCCCACCCGGTTCCAGGATGCCGAGCGGCTCAACGACGAGGCGGTCGAGATCCTCAAGAAGATCCGCACGGTGTTCCGCGTCGACGACGCCGTGAAGAAATTCTCGCTGGCGATCCAGCGGGCTCCCAAGAATCCGACCTACCACTCGAACCGCGGCGTGGCCCATCTCACCAACGCCAGGCGCCGCTTCGCCATGGTGGGCGATCTGGCCGACTCGACCGTGCAGCGCGATCTGGATCGGGCCCGCGCCGATTTCCTCGAAGCGATCGCGCTGAGCGGCCGTCACGCCAACTACCACGCGCTCCTGGCACAGCTCGACGAGTTCATCGGTGATCTCGAGAGCGCGCGGAGCGGATACCAGACCGCGCTCGAGCTCGACCCGAACCTCACCGCCGCGAGCGACGGTGTGACGCGCATCGCGGCCGAGGCGGAGCGGAACGTGGCGCTACCCGCGCGCGAACGGCTCGACGCGCTCATCGCGGAGGCCAGCCGGCGCGCGGCCTCCGGTGACCTGGGCGGCGCCCTCGACGTGGTGGACGGCGCGCTCAGAATCGACGAGACCTCGGCCAAGGCGTTGCTCACCAAGGCCGACCTGCTGAACCGTCTGAACCGGATGGAGGAGTCGGTGGAGGTCGCGCGGCGAGCGATCGACGCGTCGAACCGCGAGATCCAGTCGCTGGTCGCGAGCTATCAGGCCAAGGGCCTCTACACCGCGGTCCTTCCCACCGTCGGCGACGACGCCGAGCTGGGGCTCGGCCCGGCGTCGGTCGGTTCCGGTCTCTCGCCGGCGCGTGGCGCGGCGGCGAGCGGCTCGCTCGCAGAGCTCGGCCTTCCCGATCTGCTGCAGGTCCTCGGCGCGGGACAAAAGACCGTTCGCGTGACCATGCAGCAGGGTGGCTCGATGGGTGTCGTGGAGCTCGAGCGAGGTCAGATCGTGCACGCGGAGCTCGGCGGGCGCTCGGGCGAGGAGGCCTTCTACCGGCTGGTCACGTGGTCGGACGGCCAGTTCCGGATCGACCCGCTGATCGACGTCGTTTCCCGCACGATTCAGGGCTCCAACGACGCGCTGATCCTCGAGGGCCTGCGCCGCCTCGACGAGGCCGTGTACGAGGCGTCGGGGCGGTCTCGTCCGGACGGGTGATCGCGAAGTCTTCGCCCGCATGCCGATCGATTGCCCGGACTGTGGCCGTTCCAACCACGAGCGGCTGGACGCGTGCCTCTACTGCGGCGCGCTGTTGCCGCGTCCCGAAGACGCCGCTCGTCTGGGCGCGCCGGATGAGGTCTCCCATCCAGGCGCGAGCGAAGCGGCGCTCGAGCCGGACGATCGAGAGGCCGGAGTCGGTCTCGGTCCCTCCAGGCGGCAGTGGTTGCTGGTGCTCGATCGCGGCGGAGACGCCGTCGCGGCGGCTCCTTCCGCCGACCAGGTGAATGCGGTCGCCCAGGCTCTCGAGACCGACGCCTACCTCGCTCGCAAGCACCTGACGAGCCGCCAACCGAGCGTCGTGGCGCGCAGCGACGAGCCCGAGCGGCTCACCGAGACCGCGACCCGTCTCGCGGCGCAGGGACTGGTGGTCACGCGCATCTCGCCGGCCGAGCTCGCCCAGGTCGGCGAGCCGTGGACAGCAGTGGGGCTTGCGCCTGCGAACCAATCGGCGGGATCGCCCGGTGCCGTGTGCTTCGTTCGCGAATCCGAGCGAGAGCTGGTCGCTCCTGGCGACACGACCCTCGTCATTCAGGGCACCCTGCTGGTGTCGACTCCGGACTCGAGCGACTCGAGCCGCGGCCTGGGAACTGCGTTGCAGTGGAGCTCGCCGTCGCGCGAGGCGCTCGAGCAATTGCGCAGCGACTTTCCGCTGGTCGAGATCCACCGCCGCGACCGTCCGCGTATCCGGTTCTGCCTCGCGGAGTTCGACTTCACGGGCCTCGAGGAGCGCAAGCGCCCCTCCGCGTTGCTCAACCTCAAGCTCCTGATCCGCGACCTGATGGCCGCCAGCCCGCTGGCGGCGTTCGACGATCACTTCCGGTTCGTCGCACCCGAATTCGATGCGGGAGCCGGGCTCTTGGGACTACCCAGCACCAACGAGCAGCAATTCGACCGCTACGCGCGCACTCTCGCGGTGCACCGCCGCAAGCTGGCGGCGGGCGAGACGTTCGGCGGCTCGAGGCGCTGATCAGCCGATGGGGATCGAGTCGATGAGCCGTCCCAGGTTGTCGATCAGCGACGCGACGTCGCCGTTCGGGTTCCAGGCCGGTACGCCCAGGTTCCAGTAGAGATCGGTGTCGGTGTCCGTTCCGCCGCCGGTGTGCACCTTCACTTCCTTGCCGCTGTAGAGGATGAAGGACGGGAAGGTGTAGATCTGCCCGAGCTCGTCGCGAATCTGCCAGCCGGTGAGGTCGACGTGCCCGCCGTCGGAGCGGATCACCACGTATTCGCCGTTCAGGTTCGAGGGGTCGTCGCCGGGAGCGTCGAACACGCTGGCGCTGGCATCGATCGACGCCACCCCGGAGCCCACGGGGTCTTCCCGGCAGTTGGGGCCGTGGCTTCCGAGACCCGCCATGTCGGCCTGCGCCGCGAGCTGCACGTAAAACTCGTGCGCTTCCTTCGAACAGGTGGAGAGCGGATCGGGTTGCAGCCAGCCCTCGAGCACCATCGTCCCTGGTAGCAGGTTGTTCGAACTCATCAGCACCACGTGGGCTCGCACGGGTGTCGGAGTGGCGGTATCGGCCGTGGCCTCCATGGCCGAGCTGGTCGGTGTGCAGGACACGATGCCCACTTGCTGTCCGACCGCGAGCTCCGCCGCGCGCTCCATGGAGTCGGCCGCGCAGCGAGTCCCGGTCGTTGGCGCGACCGAGTCGCCGAACTGGATCTGGGTGCCGTCACCCAGCTGGATCGTGTCTCCGGACACCACACTCGCCACCGTTCCGGTGTAGGCGATGGTGGTCGAGAACGGCACGGTGGCCGTCAGCTCGCCCAGCTCGCCGACCACCAGGTCGGTACCTCCACCGCCACCCCCACCGACGCCTCCGTTACCACCACCCCCGGTCCCGCCGCCTCCGCCTCCACCGCCCCCTCCGCCTCCACCACCCGTGCCGATGCTGCTCAGCCCACAGCCGCTCGCGAGCACCATCGACAGCCACAGGAACACCGACGGGGTTTTGCGCTTCATTCTCGAATCTCGGTCTCGGCCTGGCTCGACTCGATTCCAGTCAAACCCGCGGAAGGAGTGGGTGGAGCAGAAGGCGCGCGAGGCTCGACGCACGGAACAGGCTGCCGCAGCGCCGGCATTGTATAACATCCGGCGTCGCGCGCTGGACCTCGTTTCGCACATGACTCGCCGGGCTGGCGTCTCCTCGCTCACGACGCTGCGCCGGTTTGGATGGGCAGCGGCGTTCCTGGCGACGCTGGCGGGCGCGGCGCGCGCGGACGACTCGAACGCCGGCCTCCTCGGGCTCGTCCACCGGCTGTCGCTGCGCGGCGACAATGCCGCGCTCGAGCGCTTGCTGGTCGGCAGCGCCACGGGTGGCGTCGTCGAGCCGGCGATGCGAGCGCACGTGCTCACGGCGCTCGGGCGGTTCGACGACGCCGGGAACGAGTTTCGGCGCGCGCTTCAGAGCGCGCCCGGCGACGCGTCCGTGCTTTTCGGTCTCGCCGATCTCGAGGCTCGCCGCGGCAAGCCAGACGCGGCCCTCACCGCGCTCAGCGACCTGTGGCGCGGCAACGCGGCGCCACCGCTCAAGGCCGAAGCCGTCCGGCGTCAGCTCGCGCTGGTCGCGGCGGCCGACACCTGGGACTCGGTCGACTGGGGCGCGGCACTCGGCTCGATCGGCGATCCCGATCTGGCGTGGCGATTGCTCGACGCGCTGCTCGAATCGTCCGACTCGGCCGGCGCCTTGTTCCGCGTCGAGCGCGCCACCAGCCGTACCCTGGGCGGCGAGGCGCTCGCGATCGGGCCGGCGCTGGTGCTCGCGTCGATCGCGCTCCGGGTCGGCGATTTCGCGCGCGCCGACGCGAGCGTCGAGGATCTGCTGCGCGGCGCCGGACGGGACGAAGCATCCGCGTTCGCGCTGCGTGGAGAGGTGGCGCTCTCGGAAGGCCGCGGCAGCGAGGCGATGCGCGCGTTCTCGCAAGCCCGCACCCTCATGCCCGGCTGGGACCGGATGCTCGAGCGGCGCGCGCGAGCGGCGCGCGCCGCGGGCGACGCGGCCGCGGCCGAGCAGGATCTGCGCGCGCTGGCCGGCCAGCCGCTCGACCTGGGCACCCACGACGCAGTGTGTGCCGACCTGATCAAGGTCGAGCTCGAGCGCGGGCAATGGGCGGATGTCGCTCGCATCTATCTCGACGGGGTCACCGGGCGCGGGCCGGAGCGGCGCAGCGCCTCGCTCGAGAGCGTCGTGACGCAGGTCCCCAATCCGACCGCGGCGCGCTCGGCGCTGCGCGGCATCGTGGTACCCAGCGAGCAGTCGGGCGAGCTTCATCGGCTCCTCGCCGAGCTTGCCGCTCGCACCGGCGATCAAGCGGGCGCCATCCGCGAGCTCGAGGTGGCGCACGACATCGCCCCCGCCGATCCCGAGATCCTGGAGCGGCTGGCGCAGCTCGAGCGCCAGAGCGGCAAGCTCGACCGCGCGGCGGCACACTACCAAGCGTGGGCGGAGCGCGAGCCGCGGCGCGGAGCACCGCTCACGGGGCTGGTCGCGACGCTCCGCCAGGAGGGCCAGAGCAACGAGGCGCTCGAGGCCGGCCTCGCTCCGAGCCGCGAGGCCCCGAGCGACGCTGCGGCGTGGGCGCTCTCGAGCACCGTGCTCAGCCTCGCGGGTTTCACGCGCGAGGGCTGCGACGCCGCGCGCCGCGCGCACGAGCTGGCCCCGGACCGGGCCTCGTACGCCTTCGACCTCGCCGGCTGCCTCGGGGATCTGGACCAGGGGAAGGAGTCGATCGCGCTCTTCGAGGCACTCCTCGAACGAGGCTCGAACGGCGTGCCCTGGCAGCGGCCGCGGGTTCTCGAACGGCTGCGCGCTGGGTACGCGTCGCAGGCCAAGGGAACCAGCCTGGGTGCTCGCGTGCTCGAGATCGCGGGCCGTGCGACCACGGTCGATGCGGCGGGCCTGCTGCTCGACGCCGCCGAGACGCTCGTGGCGGCGGGGGACGTGGCCTCCGCGGCCACCTTCCTGGATCGAGTCGTGACCCACGATCCGTCGGATCGGCGCTGGCCCGCCGCCGCGCTGAGGCTCGCGGACCTCGAGGCTGGGCGCGGGCGCGGTGCGCAGGCGCAGCAGCTCTGGCACACGATCACCGCGCGCGCCGATCTGGCGCCGCAATGGGGTGTCAGCGCCTCGCTCGCCGAAGGCGAATCACTCCTGCCCGGCGCGCCCGCCAAGGCGCTCGAGGAGTGGGACCAATGCGCCACTCGCCACGCCACGGCGGCGCCCGGGGCGCGCTGCCGGCTGCGCCGCGCGCGCGCGTTCGCGGACGCCGGCCGGCGCGCGGAGGCGTCGGCGGACCTGGTGAACCTGCTCTCGAACCCGGCGCGCGACGTCGAGACCACTCGCGCCGCGCTGAGCCTGCTGCACGACGTGTCGAGCGCCGCCGCGAAAGGCGCGCGATGAACCCGCCGCGGCGCCGCACGGCGTTCTCGATGTGGAGCGCGATCTGGATCGCGGTGCTGCTCGCGGTGGCGGGTCCCGCGCGCGTGGACGCTCAGTCCGCGCCCCGGGTGCCGCACCTCGGCCCCGCGCGTCAGCTGACCGGGGCGCTCGGATTCGAGTCGCCCAGCTTCTCGCTCAAGGGTGACGAGATCGCTTTCGTGCGCGCCACGGCGCCCTTCGGGCTCTACCGGATGGGGCTCGACAACCCGGTTCCGGTGCTCGCGATTCCCGGCATCGGCGTCGGCGAGGAGTGGCGCTTCGGGCCGGAGGGGCTCGCGCTCGACGCCGCGCCCGACGTGTGGAGCGGGCGCTGGTGGATGACCGTCGACCCGTCCGGCGCCACCGACATGCGCCGTGGCGAGGATCAGCCGGTGTGGCGCGGCGTACGAATTCGCGACCACCAGCTCGAAGTCTTCCAGCACGTGAGCTTCGTGCGCTGGGATCTGCCGCGCGATCACTGGCGCGACCCCGCGATCTCGGACGATGGCCGCTGGGTCGCGGTGGTCGGGGCGGAGGCCGGACTGGTGCTGCTCGACACCTGGGGCGGACCGCTTCGCTACCTCGGTCCCGCCGGGCGCGGCAGTTTCTCGCCTGGTGGACGATGGCTGGTCTTCGATCACCTGCCCGACGGCGAGACTCCCGCTCGCTCGCTGCAGCAGTCGTCGGGCGGCGAGAGCGCCGAGCTGATCGCGTACGAGACCTCCACCGACCACGCGACGTCGCTCACCTCGACACCGGATCGCGCCGAGCGCCGGCCGGACGTGTCGCCCGATGGTCACCACGTCACGTTCGACGCGGGCGGCGCCATCTTCGTGGCGACGTTCGAGGTGCCCCACGACGCCGACGATCCGCAGCCCGGCGACGTGCCGATTCCGCCGGTTCCCACGGTGCGACCGCCGTCGCGGCGGATTCCCATCGTGCCGCAGCACGACGTGCGCTCGCCGTGACGGCCGGCCTCGCGCACCGCGCTCCGCGCATCGCGGGCGCCTCGGCGCGCCTCGGCGCGCTGGCTCTCGGATCGCTGGCGACGATCGAGGCGACCGCGGGCGTGGCCCTCGAGACCCGCCTCAAGGCGATGTACCTGGGGCCGGGCGCCGACCGGTCCGCGGTGCTGAGACGGCTGGTCGATGTCACGGCGCTGCCGCGTGCGGTGCTCCTCTACACGGTCGTGGGCGCGGCCGTGTTCGGGCTGCTGGGACTGGCGGTGGATCTCGTGGACGCTCGGACCCGGTCGATCCGCCCGACCGAGCTCGGCCGTTCGTCTCGCGACGCGCGAGCCGCCGCTCTGGTGATCGCGGCGCTCTCGATCGCGGCGCTCGAGTACCTCGCCATTCGCAACGGATGGCCCGGAGCGCTGTGGCCGGTGCGAGCACCGGCGCTTCGCGATCTCGCCGGCGCGGCGGTTGCGCTCACGGTATCCGTCGCGATCGGATGGGCGGCGAGCGAGACGTGCGCGGTGGTGTCGCGTCGCGGGTGGGGTGGCGCGGCGCGGCGGGGCGAGCGGATCGGCTGGCTCGCGATGCTGCTGCTCTCGCTCGCCGCGGTCGCGATCTCACTCGGATCGCCGGCGGCCGCGAATCCCACGGCCGGCAAGACCGCGTCGCCCTCCACGGGGTCGCGGCGTCCCGACGTGGTGCTGGTGGTGCTCGACACCGCGCGCGCCGACCGCTTCTCCACGTTCGGAGCGAGCCGCGAGACCAGCCCTCGTCTCAGCGCCTTCGCCGAGCGCGGCACGGTCTTCGAGCACGCGATGAGCACTGCGCCGTGGACGCTGCCCTCTCACGGCACGCTCTTCACCGGCGAGCTGCCGCATCGGCACGGCGCCGACTGGGGCTGGATGGCGCTACGACCCGAGATGCGCACGCTGGCGCAGGTATTTCGCGACTCCGGCTACCGCACCGCCGCGTTCACCAACAATCCCTGGATCGGACCGGTTGCAGGTCTCGATCGCGGCTTCGACGAGGTCCATCCGATGTGGCGCGGCCACGGCGGCACCTGGGACCGGTTGCTGCTGGTGCGCGCCGGTCGCCGCGCGAGCGGGATCGAACCGGACGAGGGCGCGGCGGACACCGTCGACGAGATCGGGCGCTGGCTTCCAGCCGATCCCGATTCGCCGCTCTTCCTGTTCGTGAACCTGATGGAGCTCCACGACCCCAACTGGCC
>CAZYWA010000332.1:0-8835 GCA_964650975.1 uncultured bacterium | reverse complement strand
ATGAATAATCCGGGTTAGTCGGAGGGCTGCGGTCCCTCGCAGCCGCAGACGTCCATCTTGCTTCAGCCGCTGCGGACGCGAGGGACCGCGTCCCTCCAAGTCGATCGCTCGCTGGCACACCAGAAGGAGCCCGGACCGGCAGAGCCGGTCCCTCCATCGGCTCCGAGTGACTGGACCCCGCCCGCGAGCCCGAGGCCGGTGTAGCATCGGCGGCGTGGGTCGCTTCGGCTCGCTCGGGGCCTGCCTTCTCGCCGCGCTCGCCGCCGGCTGCGGCTCGTCGGGAGCGTCGCCGCACGCCTCCGTCGAGGGACCGCTCGCCGCGAAGGCACGGGCCTACGACGCCAACTTCCAGGAATGGCACGCGCCCTTCCTGGGCGGCAGCCTGCGCACCGTGTTCGCGTCCCCGGATTCCACAGAGGTGGTGCAGTGGGAAGATACCGGCGATAGCTGCATCTGGACCGGCCAGTACCTGGCGGGCGAGGCGTATCGCTACGCGGTCACGGGCGAGCCCGTGGCGAAGGAGAACGCGCGCAGGGAGGTCGCGTATCTCGACACGCTGCTGCACGCCACCGGCAAGCCCGGCTTCATCGCGCGCTTCGTCGGCCCGCTCGGAGTGCCCGAGCTAGGCCTCAACGACTGCGTCGGCGAGACCGACTGCCACGTGCTCGGCGACGGGCCGTACGCCGGCAATCTGTGGCGCGGCAACACCAGCCGCGACCAGTACACGGGCTGGTTCTACAGCCTGTCGCTCGTCTACGACCTGATCGACGACTCCGACATGCGCGCCACGATCGCCTCCGACGTGCCCGAGGTCATGGACCGCCTGATCGCCGACCACTACCTCATCGTCGACGTCGACGGCGAGAAGACCACCAAGGGCCCCGAGATCCTGCCGATCTTCGCGCTCGACTACCTGAAGGTCGCGGCGCAGGTCACGGGCGATCCGGCGCGCGAGGCGTTCTTCGAGAGCGAATCGGAGCGGCTCGAGCTTCCCGAGTACATCCTCACCATCGACACCCTCACCCGCTACTGGCAGTACTTCGGCTTCCACCTGAGCTACATGAACCTGTGGAACCTGATCCGCCTCGAGACCGATCCCGCGCGCAAGCAGTACCACACGGCGATCTTCGAGGAGCGGCTCTACAACCTCACCGGCTACACCCACCAGACGCTCTTCGACTACATGCAGATGGACGTGACCGGCACCATCGACCCGTGGCTGATCGACGACGCGCGCACGTCGCTGCACGCCTATCCCGATCCTCCGCGCCGCGCGATCCAGCCGCCGCACCCGCGCACCCAGGTCGATCCGGTGAGCGTGCTCGTCCCCGCGCTCATCACGGCGCTCGGACTCCAAGAGATCGTCGACCCGAGCGAGTTCCAGCCGCAGGCGCTCTATCCCTATCCATTCGCCGAGCGCTGCAACGTCAACTACATGTGGCAGGGCAGCCCGTACGACTTCGACTGCGGCCCCGACGACGCCGCCTTCGAGAACTCGCCCACCGATTACATCCAGGCCTACTGGATGGGGCGGTATCTGGGGTTCCTGACGGCGGCGGACTGAATGTCGCGCAAGGCGAAGCGCGGACTGCGTGTCGTCGTGCGGATCGTCGTTTCGATCGCGCTGCTGGGGTTTGCAGCGCGCGTCCTCCTCCAGGTCTGGTGGCTTCGGCTCTACTCGTCGAAAGCGCCCCAGGCCTTCGTCGTGCCGCAGCCGCTTCCGCTCCCGACCCGCTCGACGGATTCCGGGATCTCCCTCGTCGGAGCCGGTTGGCGAATCCACGTGCCCTGGTCTCACGTGGAAAACCGCACCACGAAGAAGCACCTGGGAACCGAATACGATTTCGTGGAGTTCGAGCACGACCGGCGACTCCTGATCCATCTCGACCCCATTGGAGGGCCCGACTACCGGGACACGCTCCAGTGTGCTTCCGACAAACAACGCGCCAAATGCGAGGATCTCGGAGGCCCGCGCGTGATGGAGAGTCCCTTCTTCCTGGCCCGTGCCGTTCTCGGCGAGACTCCCGAGCAGATGCTCCACGCCCTGCCCTTCTACCAAGTCCCTGTGCTCGGGTTTCTGCTCGCGTTGAAAACCCTCACCGCCCCCTCGATGATCATGGCCCCGCTGCCGCACGCGGTCTTCTGGTTCGACAACGGGCGAGCGTACGGTTTCCAGGATGGGGCGCCTCCTCTCGATCCTTGGTTCGCCCACGTGGAGGCCTGGGCTCCCGGTGATCGCTTCTTGCGCTTTCACGTCCTCGTGAAGGACGGCCCGCCGCTCCGTCAAGAGGAGCTGAGCCCGATCCTCGCGAGCCTCGAGCCAACCGACGACGCCGCTCCGGTCCACTACCTGTCTCTCGCGTCAGACGAGAAAAGCGGCGACACACATCACTGATCTCTGCCACGATCCCGCCTCAGGCGTGGATGCAAGCCACGTCGAGGAGACGACGAGATGACGATGGCTCAGGCGCCGCTGCGTGTCGTATCACCGCTCGACGGCTCGGTGGTCGCGGAGATCGAGCGCACTCCACCGGCCGAAATGGAAACGCTGCTGCGCGCCGCCGCGGGCGCGCAGCATGCGTGGGCGGCGACTCCGCTCGCCGAGCGGCTCGCGACGATCCGCCGCTGCCGGAAGGCGTTTCACGCGCGCGTCGACAAGCTGGTCGACGCCGTGCGCCGCGAGACCGGGAAGCCGATGGCGGAGATCCTGGGAGGCGAGATCATCGCCAACCTGGAGCTCTTCGATTTCTACCTCAAGCACGCGGCCAAGCTGCTCGCACCCGAACGGGTGCCGATCAATCCGATCAACTACCCCGGAAAGCGCGGCTCGATCGAGCATCGCGCGCTCGGGGTGGTCGGCGTGCTCAGCAGCTGGAACTACCCCGTGGCGCTGCCGATGCGCGCGATCGTGCCGGCTCTCGTCGCCGGAAACGCGGTCGCGTTCAAGCCGTCGGTCGACGCGAGCCTGATCGGACGCGAGCTGGCGCAGGTGTTCATCGAGACGCTCCCCAAGGATCTCTTGGTGGTCGGCTACGGCGGGCGCGAGGTCTCGGCGGTGGTGATCGAGCACGCCGACAAGATCAACTTCATCGGCTCGGTGGGTGTCGGGAAAGAGGTCGCCAAGCGCTGCGGCGAGCGCCTGATCCCCTGCTCCACCGAACTCTCCGGCAAGGACGTCGCGATCGTGCTCGCGGACGCGCCGTTCGAGCGCGCGCTCAACGGTGTGCTGTGGGGCGCCTTCACCAACGCCGGCCAGAACTGCGCCTCGATCGAGCGGCTCTACGTCGAGGACGCGATCTACGATCGCTTCGTGCCGGCGCTGGTCGAGCGCGTGAAGAAGCTGCGCACGGGCGCCGACGTCGGCCCGCTACGAAACGACAAGCAGATGAAGCTGGTCGAGGATCACGTGCGGAACGCGCGCGACACCGGCTGCCGGATCCTGGCCGGGGGCGAGCGCGTCGGGACGTCGCTCTTCTTCCAGCCCACGGTGATCGAGGTGGCCGACCGGAACGCCACGTTCATGGTCGAGGAAACCTTCGGCCCCACGCTACCGATCGTGCGGGTGCGCGACGCCGAAGAGGCGATCGCGGAGGCGAACCGCGCCAAGTTCGGGCTCACGGGCTCGATCTGGACCGCCGATCTCGCGCGCGGCGAGGCGCTCGCGCGGCGTCTCGAGGTGGGCGTCGCGATGGTCGACAACTGCGTCTTCAGCGGCGCCCTCGCGTCGGCTCCGTGGGGCGGCGTGAAAGACACCGGCCACGGCGTCACCAACTCGAAGTACGGACTCCTCGAGATGACGCGGCCCGCGTTCCTGCTGATCGACCGAAGCTCCGGCGCCAAGGAAACCTGGTGGTATCCCTACGGCGACGACCTGACGAAGCTCATGCGCGCGGTGGTGAGCCAGCTCGGCGGCAACTTGCTTGCGCTGCTCAAGCTGCCGTTCCTCCTCAAGCGCGTACTGAGCCGGCAGGTATGACGCCGGCCGCGCGGAAGCGCGGCCCTCCAAGCATCCCCGGTTTTCTGCGGTGAAGCCGCGCGTGACTCAGAAGAACCCGGTGTGAGACCAAGCGGCCGTCGTTCCAAGCTCGAAACCGTCCGAAAAGAGCTTCAGCGATGCCCCACCTAGACAGTAAAGGTGCGCGGTCGTGATATTGCAGGGTGTGCTTGGGGCCTGATCTGTCCAGAAAGTTGAGTCGTCCGCCTGGCCGGTAACCCCTTGGGTCGCGCTCGAAGCGGTCGTCCAATTCGTGCAGGTGTTCGTCTGCTTGGTGCCGTTGTTGGAAGTACCGGTCCAAACGGTGGCGGCACCGAAGTATAGCCCCGTCTCCGTCTGATCGATCGCAGTGAGAAGGTCGCCTTGTGTCAGGCTGGACGCGTCGCGCGCAATGAGTGTTCCGTCCGGGCGTACCCAGGGTCCACTCGTTTGGAATCGGGCTTTCGCGTCGACCGTCGAATCCGAGAGCCACGCTTTGTATTGGGCAGGGTCATCGAGCAACGCGTCGCTCGCGAGCTTCTGGCAGATCGCGTCGCCCGCCGCGATGCCCGTCGCGCCGCCTGAGTGAGGCCAAGAGAAGAGGTTGCCGTTCCCGGATGCCGAGGTCACGAACGCAACGACGCCATCGCTACCAAAAACTGGTGCAAGTCGCTACCAAGAACGACCACCGACGGATCTCCAGACGCTCGAACTAGCTGATTCGGCCGCTTTTCAGGCCCATTTTCGGCGCTGAGTGAGGTCGCACGCCGATCACAGCCTGAGCGCTGTGCCGGCGGTCAGGAAGCAGAGCCAGCGCTCGGTGACGGGGCGGGAGAAGATCTGCTCGACGGCGCGGGCGTAGAGCGCCATCTGGCCGCGGTAGGCCTCGGCGGTATCGGCCACGTCCGCCGGCGAGACGCGGTCGGTCTTGTAGTCGAGCAGCAGGAAGCCGCTTTCCGGGCCGAGGTCGGCGAGCAGATCGATCACACCCTGCACCACCACGATGTCGCGCGCGGCGGCGCCGGCGAGCTGGTCGTGGACCTCGCCCGCGGCAATGCCGAGGGTGAACGGGACCTCGCGGCGCAATCGCTCGGGATGGGCGGCGAGGCGACGGCCGAGCTCCGAGCTGCCGAAGGCGACGATCGAGTCGAGGCGCGCGGCGCGCGCTTGCTCGGCGCTCATGAGCCCGCGCGCGACCAGATCGTCCATGGCGGCGGCCGCGGCGCTCGCGTCTCCCCATACGGCGCTCTCGAGGTGGCGAAGCGCCAAGTGGGTCGCGGTGCCGATCTCGGCGGCGGTGGGCGTGCGAGGCGACGTGTCGAGAAAACTGGGGCGTTCGCGAACCGCCTGTGAGGCCGGCCGCTTCGCTTTGCGAGCTCTCTTCACTCCGGCCACGGGCCAGTGGATCGTCTCCGACGAAACTTGCTCAGCGTCATCGTCGGTGGGCGCGGCGGCGGGGAACCGCGACTTGAGCTCGGTGACGCTCAGCTTCGCGAACTGGCCGGTCACCGCGGAGTGCGGGTAGCTCCAGGCGAAGCGCGTCGCGAGCACCCGGCGGTCCTCGTCCGCGTGAGGATCGGACGGTTCGCCGAAGGCGGCCGGGTCGAGCCGGGCGATCCCGCTCCAGTCCGCCGCTGGCTTCGCGGCCCGGTCGACGACGCGCACGACACGTTCGAGCTCGGTCCGGGTCCAGAGCTGCACCGACCAATCGGAGTCCTCGCGCGGCGCGGCCGTCGCCGTCGAATCCGTCGCGCGACGTGGCGCCGGCCGGGCCGGTTGCAGATCGCGGATCGGCGAGCCGTGTGGATGGCGCGCCACGGCGGGCGCGATCCAGTCGAGCGGCCGCCGCGCGCCGGCCACCAACGCCTCGTCGAGCCGCGCGCCGGAAGCGCTCGCGATCGAGGCCCAGCGCAAGCACTCGGCGCCCAGCCCTCGCACCGAACCGATCAGCACCAGCCGCTCGCGGGCGCGGGTGAGCGCCACGTAGAGCACGCGCAGCTCCTCGGCGCGCAGCGCCCGGGCGCGGGCCGCGCGCACCGCGTGATGGGCGAGCGACGGGTAGCGCGCGCGCAGCGTGAGATTCACCACCCGCAAGCCGAGGCCCAGGTCGCGGTCGAAGATCACGTCGCCGGCCTGGTCGCGGTCGTTCCACTCGGTGCCGAGCCCGGCCACGATCACGAACGGGAACTCGAGCCCCTTCGATTTGTGCACGGTGAGCACGCGCACCGCGTTCTCGCCGGCTCCCACCGGAGAGGCCGTGCCCAGATCCTGATCGCGCTCGGCCAGCTTCTCGATGAAGGCCAGGAAACGCGTGAGGCCCTGACGCGCGAAGTGGTCGAACTCGCGCGCGCGATCGAAGAGCGCCAGCAAATTGGCGCGACGGCCCGCGCCACCTGGCATGGCGCTCGCGACGTCGAGAAAGCGCGACTCGGAGTAGATGCGCCAGATCACCCGCGAGAGCGGCTCGCGGCGCGCGGCGGTGCGCCACTCGTCGAGCCTGGCGAGGAACGTGCGCAAGCGGTCGCGGATCTCGGCATCGAGGCCGGTCGCGTCGCCGTCGCCCGAGCCGGCGGCCGAGGCGCGCACGGCGTCGATGAAATCGGCGCGCCGGTCGGCGAGCCGCATCCGCGCCAGATCCGCGGCGCGAAAGCCACCCAGCGGCGAGAGCAACGCGGCTGCCAGCGGGATGTCCTGGCGCGGATTCTCGAGCGCCGTGAGCAGCGACAGCATGGTCTCGATCTCGGTCACCGCGAACCATCCGGTGCCGACGTCCGCGTGCGCGGGGATCCCACTCGCCTCGAAAACCGTCACGAACGACGTGGCGCGGTTCTTGACCGAGCGCAACAGCACCACCACGTCGCTCCAGCAAGCCTTCCGGCTCTTCCACGGTGCGTCGATTCCGTGCCTTTCCCACACCAGCGCGGGCGGTGCGTTCGTTGCGGAGTCGCCTTCCACGATCGCGCGTGCTCGCGCCACCGCCACCTGCGCCTCGCGCTCCGCCGCGCTCGCGTCGTCGAGCCAGCGGGTGAGCGCGGCCGCGTCGGCCTCCGGGCCCACCGCCGCATCGGGCTGCTCGTCGGCTTCGTCGGGATCGGTGGCGAGCACCGCGTCGACAGCGGCGTCCTCACCGGTCTCTCCGGCCAGATTCGCGTCGGTGCGCTCGACCAGGTGCAGCTCGACGGGTAGGTCGGCGACCACCGATCCTGCTTCCGGGTAGCGTGCTCCGTAGCGAAGCTCCGCGTCGTCGTCGTAGGCGATGTGGCCGACCGCTTCGGTCATGAGCTGCCGGAAGAGAAAATTCACGGCGGCGAGCACCGGGCGACGGCTGCGGAAATTCTCCGACAGCACGATCGCGCGACCGATCGCCGCGGAGCGCGGCGATCGCCGGTACTCGCGCAACCGCGCCTGGAAGACCGCCGGATCGCTGTGGCGGAATCCGTAGATCGATTGCTTCACGTCGCCGACCAGGAAGCGGTTGCCGTCGCCCTTGTCGCCGGCATCGCGCGACACCAGCGCGAGGATCGCTTCCTGCACACCGTTCACGTCCTGGTATTCGTCGACCAGCACCTCGTGAAAGCGCGTGCTGAGCTCGCGTGCCAGGTCGGTGCGATCGAACTCGCGCCGCGCCTCGTCCCAGCTGCCGAGCACCTCGAGCGCCGCGTGCTCCAGATCGTCGAAATCGAGCGCCGAGCGACGTCGCTTGCGCGCGGCGTACTCGGCGTCGACCGCCTTCACCAGCGAGACCAGCTCGTGCGCGTGCGGCGCCAGGCTCGCGAGATCGTCGAGCCACTGCGGCTCGAGGGTGCCCCCGAGTCTCGCCGTGAGAGTGTCGAACCGGCCCTTCGCCCAGTTGCGGCGCTTCTTGATCCATTCCTTCCGCGCCTCGTCGATCACGTTCTTCGCGGGAGGCAGCCGGTCAAACGGATCGCTCGGCCACGCGGCGAGGAGCTCGTCCCAGCTCGCCACTCGTTCCAGCGCGGCGCACGCCCGCACGAAGAACGCATGCTCGACCGTCAAGCGACTCGCGTACGCCGCCGGTCCGCCAGGAGCGAGCGCCGCCACGCGCAGCGCCGCAAGCTCGGCCCTCAACCGCCCCAGCTCCACTTCGAGCCACTGCCGGATCGCGTTCCAGTAAGGAGTCGCGGCGATTCCTCCGTTGGCCGGCACCTCGAACCGTCTCGCGGCCTCGTCGAGCCACCGCTCGGGTCGCGCGAGGCTGCGCGTGAAGGAATGCAGACCGACCACCAAGCGCTTCACCGCGACCGGCGCTTCGCCGCCTCCGT
This sequence comes from uncultured bacterium, assembly GCA_964650975.1. Taxonomy (GTDB): domain Bacteria; phylum JADJOY01; class JADJOY01; order JADJOY01; family JADJOY01; genus CAZYWA01. The sequence goes on along the minus strand of CAZYWA010000332.1, from coordinate 579 downwards.
ACGCCGTGACCAAGGCCAGGAAACGCGGCTCCTCGCGCGCATGACGACGCGAGAACACCGCTTCCAGCGATTCGGCGACCAGAAGCCGCGCCTCGTGCTCGCCGAGCACCGTGGCCGCCGGATCGAGCGCGATCCGGTGAAAATGCTCGCGCAAGATCTTGAGGCAAAACGAGTGGATCGTGGAGATCGACGCGCGCGGCAGGAGCACCAGCTGCTCGCGGAGATGACGATCGTCGGGCCGCTTGGTCAGCTCTTCGTCGAGGCGCCGCGCGATGCGCTGACGCATCTCCGCCGCGGCCGCGTCGGTGAACGTGACCACCAGGAAATGGTCGATCGGCACCGGACGGACGGGATCGAGCACGCGCTCGATGACGCGCTCGACGAGCACCCGCGTCTTCCCGGAGCCCGCGGCGGCGGAAACGAGCAGGCTTTCGCCGCTCGCACCGATGGCGTCGGTCTGCGCCGCGGTGAAGCCGCTGCGGAGAGTCTCAGCCGGCATCGGGCTCACCCGATCCCTCCGCGAGCTTCTTGAGGAGATCGCCTCTCTTGAGGGTGGTGAGGTCGACGTAGCTCTGGCCG
>CAZYWA010000331.1:0-8851 GCA_964650975.1 uncultured bacterium | reverse complement strand
AACAACGCGATCGGCGTGACCGGCGGCTGGAGCTGTCTCTTCCATCACGCGACCGCGGACCGGATCGCGGAGCGCACCGCGGCACGGGCGGTCGAGATGCTCGATGCGCCTCACGTACCCGGCGGCGTGAAGACCGTGATCCTGGCGCCCTCGATCGTCGGGCTGCTGACCCACGAGGCGATCGGCCACACGGTCGAGGCCGACATGGTGCTCGCCGGTTCGGTGGCGAAGGGCAAGATCGGCGAGCGTGTCGCGTCGGAGCTGGTGACGCTCTGCGACTCGGGCCACTCGGAGCACTCGCCCGGCGCCGGTGGCTCGCTGCCGTTCGACGACGAAGGTGTCCCCACTCGCCGCGTCGAGATCATCCGCGACGGGCGCCTGGTCTCCTACCTGCACAACCGCGAGAGCGCGGCGCAGTTCGGCGTGGCGCCGACCGGCAACGGCCGCGCGTGGGAGTACGCCGACGAGCCGCTCATCCGGATGCGCAACACCTACATCGAGCCGGGCAGCCTGACACTCGAGGAGATGATCGCCGGCACCGCCGACGGCTACCTGCTCGACAACCCCAACTCGGGCCAGGCCGATTCCACCGGCGAGTTCATGTTCGGAGCGGGCGAAGCGTGGGAGATCAAGAACGGCAAGCTCGGGCGCCTGCACCGCGAGGTGACGCTTTCCGGAATCGCGTTCGAGGTGCTGGGCAGCGTCGATGCCGTGAGCCGCGAGTTCCGCTGGGACCTGGGCGCCGGCCATTGCGGCAAAGGCCAACCGGCCAAGGTCGACGCCGGCGGGCCCTACCTGCGCTGCAAGCTCATGCTCGGCGGAGTCCAGCAGTGAACGGAGCCGGGTCTTGAGCACGCTCGATCTGAGCGCCGCCACCGAGCGGCTGCTCGACCTCGCTCACGAGACCGGGGCCGAGGAGGTGCAAGTACGCGCCGAGCGCGGCTCCAATCGCCGCGTGGGGTTCGAGCGCGGCTCGCTGCACCTCGCCAGCGCCGGCTCCGAGACGCGTTTCTCGATCCGGGTCCACAAGGATCACCGGCTCGGCGCGGTGCAGACCAACTCGGCGGACGAGAAGGAGCTTCGCGAGGCGGTCGCGGCGGCGCTCGAGATCGCGCGCTTCGCGCCGCCCGACGAGTTCCTCACGATGCCGGCGGCGCGACCGTTCCGTCCCACCACGCGCCGCTTCGATCCGGCGCTCGCGGCGCTCGACGCGGCCGGGCTCACCCGTCTCGCCCAGCGCTACCTCGAGGCCCTCAAGGTGGATCCCCGCGTGTCGATCGACCAGGGCGAGGTGACCTGGGAGAGCGGCGAGCTGTGGATCGCGAACAGCTACGGCATCCGCGCGTCGGACACCTGGACCCACTTGGGCTGGACCGCGCTCATCGAAGGGATCGACGGCGAGGACATCACCAGCTTCGACTACGAGAGCGGCGGCTCGTTCGCGCTCGCCGGCTGCGACGAGCGGATCGCGGTCGACGGCGAGCGGCTGGCCAGGAACGTGCTCTCGACCTTCGGCGCCACCAAGGGCGAGAGCTACCGCGGCCCGGTGCTGCTCACGCCGCGGGCGGTGGGAGATCTGCTGCTCTCGCCGCTGCAATTTCACCTTTCTGGTCTGCAGGTGCTCTATGGCAAGTCGTCGTTCGGCGACGAGCGCCGCGACACCGCGATCGCCAGCTCGCTGCTCACGGTCCGCGACGATCCCAACGACCTCGAGCTGGTGGGGGCGACGCCCTTCGACTCCGAGGGAGTGCCCACGCAAGCGCTCGACGTGGTGCGTGCCGGGCGGCTGGTGACGCACATCGAGAACGCGTACTCGGCCAAGCGTCGCGGCCGGGCGCTCACCGGCCACGCGGGCCTCGACCTGCACGCGGCGGTGATCGAGCCCGGGTACGCGACCTGGGACCAGCTCACCCGCGGCGAGACGCCGGTGCTCGCGGTGCATCGCTTCAGCGGCAACGTGACCGCGGCGAGCGGCGATTTCTCGGGGATCGCCAAGTCGAGCCATCTCCACATGCCCGACGGGACGCGGCGGCCGGTTCGCGAGACCATGATCGCGGGCAACTTCTTCGAGCTGCTCGAGCACATCGTGGCGGTGGGCGACACCTCCGAGATCGCCGACGGCTGCATCCGCAGCCCGCACGTGCTCGTGGACGGCGTCTCCGTCACCGGCGAATGAGCGGCAGCCCGGCGAACGCCAGGCCGTTCGCCGTGAAGGAGATCTACTTCACCCGCCAGGGTGAAGGAGCGCGCACCGGGCGGCGCGCGGTTTTCTGCCGGTTCGCGGGGTGCAACCTGTGGTCGGGGCGCGAAGCGGATCGTGCCACGGCGGTTTGCGATTTCTGTGACACGGACTTCGTGGGCACCGACGGCCCTGGAGGCGGCGTGTTCGCGACGGCGGCCGAGCTGGCGGCCGCGATCCGCGCCTGCTGGGATGTCGGAGCCGCGAACCCCGCCCCGGAAGGCGGCGCTCCGTCGCCGCTGAGCGGTGCCAGGGATGCGGATTCACCGTACGTCGTGTTCACAGGCGGGGAGCCCATGCTGCGGCTTCGTCCCGACCTGATCGACGCCTGTCACCGGCTCGGTGTCGAGGTCGCGGTCGAGACCAACGGTACCCTCCCGGCGCCCGACGGAATCGATTGGCTCACCGTGAGCCCCAAGGCCGGAGCGCCGCTCGTACAGCTCCGCGGCCAAGAGCTCAAGCTCATCTGGCCGCAGCCGCTCGAGCCCGCTTCGTTCGAGGCGCTCGATTTCGGCACGTTCTTCCTGCAACCGATGGACGGCCCGGACTACGACGCCAACCTCGCGATGACGCTCGCCTACTGTCGCGCCCACCCGCGCTGGCAGCTCTCGGTCCAGACCCACAAGTACTTGGGGCTTCGCTAGGCGGTTCAACTACGTACGAGCGGCCGTCGCAACGATCGAAGCAGCGCGCGGCCGTGGGCTGCGGCTTCGCGAAGCTGGCGCGGGAGCTCTGCGAGTGCTTGCGACGGCACTTCGCGCTGCGCGCGGTGCCGCGCCTCGGCGGCTTCGCCGCCCGCGATCTCCCGCAGGTAGGCGAGCCGCGCGCTCGGGGAGTCAGCGAGCAGCAGGAACACCGCGGTCTTGCTGAATGGGTTCAACTCGAACGGGCCTTCCATCGCGGTGAAGATCCGCTCGCTGGCGATCCTGTCGAGCACCCGCTGCCGGCGATCGGAAGGCGCCTGGCTCAGGATTTCCCCTGGAATCGGCAGCGCCAGTCCGCCGGCGAACGCCGTGAGCGGAGTCCAGAACGCGCGGGGCAAGGCGCTGGCACGCGCCCAGCCAGCGATGCGCTGCCAGTCGAGGGACGGCTTTCGATCCTGGATCCACGCCACGTCCCACGCGGTCTTGAGGCCGAATGCGAAGAGGTGCGCGGTGCAGTGGACGAGGGCGTGGAAGAGCTGGCCCTCCGCGTCGAGCACCGCGAGCGCCTTCCGGCCTTCGACCGGGACCGCTCGCGCGAGCAGCTGCTCCTCCGGCAGACCCCAGAAGCGCGGCATGATCCGTTCGTGGATCTCGATCTCGACGCCGGCCGAGCGCACCGGCGCCAGGTGATGTGGCGCGCTGCGTGGGTCCGAGACGGAGCCCTCGAATCCGGCGTCGATCAGCAGGCGGCGCAGCTCGCTCGCGGCGCCGCGCTGCACCACCACGTCGACGTCGCCGGTGGCGCGGAGTCGGAACTGCTCGTCGGCTGGCGTGGTGGCCGCGAAGGCCGTGCCCTTGAGCAGCACGCCGCGTGCGCCGAGCGAGGCCAGCACCTGGTCGATGCGCTCGAGCACCTCGCGCTTCCGGATGTCGAGGATCGCTCCGCCGCGCGCGGAACGCGTGAGCATCTCGAGGAAGAACGTGGGTGCCCAGCGCGTGAGCTGCGGATCGTCGAGGATCCGCGCGAGCGGTCGCGCCAGGCCGCAGGTCGTGAGGTAGTCGGCGCGCCGCCGCCAATCGAGATCGGGGCGGCCGAGCACGCGGTCCGCACCGCTCGGCAGCCTTGACGCGGCGTCGCGCGCCGCCGGGAAGAACACCCGTGCGGCGCCAGCTCCATTGGCATGGCGCAAGCTCAGAACTCCGTCGTCGCGCCCATCCTCGATGACCCGCTCGGCCGCGACCATTCGTGCCGCGAGCGCGGGAGCGGCGAAGCGTTCGCGCAGCGCCTCGACCGCCTCCGGGCTCGAGGTGACGTGAAGGCAGAGATCGCACATGCCGGCATAGCGGTCGCGCCACGGGAACTGCTCGAAGCCGGGCATCGCCTCGAGCTCGGCGCGCAGGCCGGACGGCCCGAAGCACCGGATCGCGCGGAGCACCGGATCGTCGCGGTGACGCGCGGCGAGCTGCGCCAGCGTGGCGCCCTTCTCGGCGCCCGCCGGCGCGATCGAGCCTAGGTTGAGCGGCGACGACGCCTTGGCGAAATACGACGGGCCGTTGCACGCGGTCAGGCGTCCGTCGTCGGTGATCGCGGGTGCCGCGGCCGCGCGGCAAAAACCGTCCACCGCGCTCCGCAACGAGACGCCCGGGAACGCGCGAGCGCGTCCCACCGGCTGCGCGTCGTAGAAGCGGAGCCGCACGCTGGCGAGATCCGCGAGGCCGCGAGTGAGCGGCCCGATCTCCGAGTCGTCGGCGCCGCGCACCAGGTTGACCTGCACCGGGAACGCCCGCTCGTGAGCGGCTCGCGCCACGTTGAGCACCGCGTCGCGGCCCAGCTCCGCCTCGTGCCAGCGGTCGTGGCTCACCGTGAGCTGACCGAGGCCCGCCTTCGCCAGCATGTCGAGCCGCTCGCGTGCCTCGCGGGGTGTGGCACCCCAGAATCCATTGGTCGTGACCGTGGTCACGAGACCGAGGCGGCGTGCCTCGCGGATCATGTCGAGCAGCACCCGTTCGCGCAGCATCGGCTCGCCGCCGGTGAGCTGCAGAGCACGCACGCCAGCGGCGGCCGCGGCGCGGACTCGCTCGAGCAGCGCGGCCTCGCTCGGCTCGTCCCGCACGTCCGGCCCGCTCACCACGCTGCAGTGACCGCACGCGATGTTGCAGCGGCGGGTGAGCATGATGGCGATGGCGGCTGGCTCTGCTCGCCGCGCGGCTGCGGCGCGAGCACGTTTCAACGGCCCGCTGGGCAGCGTGACGTCGCTCGCCACGTCAGGTCTCCAGGCCGGCCGCGCGGCGGGCTTGCGCGACCATGGCGGCGAGCGGGCCGCGCTCCAGGTCGAAGGCCGGGACGCGCGCGGCGAAGGGTGCGACGCGGCGGATCGCTTCGCCGGCGTCGAGGCGCGCACCGAACACCAGGAACGGCAGCCATGCGAGCACGGCGTGAGCGGGCTCGATGCGGGTGAGCGCGGCGGGCTCCCCCGCGGGACGCCCGTTCCGCCGCAAGAAAATCACGCATGCGAGCGGGGTCGACGCGGGCCGGGTGCCGCTGCCCAGGTCGTCCGGGTGGAAGCACACGCCTTCGTCGGTGGGAGCGGCCGACGGCGCGCCGGCAATCCGCTCCCACAGCGCATCGCCCCACAGCGCGCGGCTCGCGTGACGGAGCGCCACTCGTCGCGGACCCGGCCGCGCGATATCGCTCGCCAGCTCGACCAGCGCCACGTCGTCGGCGAGCAACGCGGCGCCCTCGAGCCACAGCCCGCAAGCGAGCGAGGACTTCCCGGACTCGGTCGCGCCCACGACGAGCACGCCGCGGCCCGCCAGGTCGGTGAGCGCTCCGTGCACGGCGATCGCGTGGTCGGTGGCCGGAACGAAGGTCTCGAGCGCCTTGAGCTCGACCCAGCGCAGCGCCTCGTCCACCGACCCTCGTTCCGTGGGCTCGGCGAGGAGCGTCGACCGGACCAGCCAGCGCGCGCCGTCGCCCGGGTTCGCGGCGGGCTCGATCTCGAACCGCGCGGTGCGCTCCGGGCCGCCAGTCAGGAGCCACGGCCGGAACACCGCGCGAGCGCGCTCGGCGAGCGCGCGATCGTGAGCGATCAGCTCGAAGGCGAAGGGCCCTTGCCCCCAGCGAATCGTCTCGAAGGCGGTCGTCACGCCAGCATCTGGTGCAGGGCCAGCTCCGCCACGAAGGCGTCGGTGTCGAGGCGGGCGCGCGCTGGCTCGAGCGCGGGGTAGCGCTCCAGCAGAAATCCGGTCAGCTCATCCTTGCTTCGCGGTCCGTCGAGCCGCGCCCAGAGAAAGGAGCCCGTCGGGTTGAGCACCAGGGCCTTCTTGGAGCCGCGGTGATAGAGCACCACGCGATCGCCGACCCCGGACGTCTCTACATCCGCCGCGGCGCGGAACCGGACGGCGCTCGCTTCCATGAATTCGGGTACGGTGCGCGCGACGCGGGACCACGCGCGCGGCGAGCGCCTGCTCAGGTAAGTCGGCCGGCGTAGCTCGCTTCGCGCTCGAGATCGTCCGGCGTCAGCACCGATTCGACTCGCGGAGCCTCGTAAACCGGGCTCTGGGGCTGGGTGTCGCGCGGGTGCGCGGCGGGAACCGCGGGGCTCGGCGTGGTTTCGGCGGGCGTCACGTGCTCTGTCCTCCGGCGTAGAGGCTCTCGCGCTCGAGCTCCTCGGCGCTCAGCACCGCTTCCACTCGGGGCGGCTGGTACCCATCCGTGGGCTCGCGGTCGTTCGTGTCGTGAAGCGCGACTTGCGGCTCGGGAATCGGCATCGCTGGCCTCCTCGGAATCCAGTGGGTTGGCCTTCAGGTACCGCTGATCACCTGCCCGGCGTACTGACTCTCGCGGACCAGGTCGGCCTCGCCCAGCGCGGCCTCGACGCGGGGTGGCTGGTAGCCGGGCGGTACCGGTGTGAGCGTCTCCGCGGTGCCGGCCGCCGGCGGAGCCGTCGAGTCGTCGTTCACGGGTTCGCTCCTGGGTGAATGCGAGTCACGTCTGGCAACCGCCCTTGGGTACCACTCGCGTCGCGGCGCGGTCAAGGAATGGGGCTATGCTGCGCGAGCCGCGAGCCGGCCTCGCCATGATCCGCGTCGATCGCTTCTCCAAAGCCTACGACCAGCGCCTCGCGGTCGACGACGTCACCTTCACCGTCGAGCGCGGCGAGGTGCTGGGACTGCTCGGCCCGAACGGCGCGGGCAAGACCACCATGATGCGCGCCATCTCGGGCATTCTCCCGCCCACCGGGGGTGCGCTCACCGTCGACGGCCACGACATCGTGCGCGATCCGATCGCCGCCAAGTCGCGGCTGGCGTTCATTCCCGACGATCCTCATCTCTTCGCCAGCCTCACCGTCTGGGAGCACCTCGAGTTCACCGCCCAGGTGTACGGCGTCACCGGCTGGCACCAGCGCGGCGGAGAGCTCCTCGACCGGTTCGATCTCGGCGACCGCCGCGAGACCCTGGCCGACGAGCTGTCGCGGGGCATGCGCCAGAAAGTCGCGACGGTGTGCGCGCTGCTCCACGATCCGGCGGCGCTGCTGCTCGACGAGCCCATGACCGGCCTCGATCCGCGCGGCATCCGCACGCTCTACGCGGTGCTCCGCGAACGCGCCGCCGCGGGCGCCGCGGTGATCGTGAGCTCGCACCTCCTGGCGCAGCTCGAGTCGCTGTGCACGCGTTATCTGATCCTGGTGCGCGGTCGGCGCCTCTTCTTCGGCTCGCGCGAGGAGATCGTGGCCGAGATCGGCGGCCTGCACGGCGACGCGACCCTGGAAGACATCTTCTTCCACGCCACCGAGGGCGCGCCGGGGTCTCCCGGATCCGCGCCGGCCGAGCCGTGAATCCGGGCCTCCGGTATCTGCTCGCCAAGGGCCCGCTCCGCCAGCTCCGGCACGTGGCACGACGCACCCGCGGCACGCGGCGGCGCGTGCTCTCGGTGGTGGGCGGGCTGGTGATGCTCGCGATCGTGGGCTGGCGAGTCTTCCTGTTCTTCGCGCCCTGGCGCGGCGAGGTCGCGAGCCTGGCCGAGCCCGGCTTCCGTCTGTGGGGCCCGCTGGTGCTCGCCATGCTGGCGCTGCTCGGGATCGTGGTGGGTTACGGCCTTCATTTCCGGCCCGCGGAGATCGACTGGCTCTTCCCCGCGCCGCTCTCGCGGCGTGAGCTGGTGCTCTACAACGTGATCGCGAGGCTCGGCGTCGGCGCCATGTCGTCGCTGTGGCTCGCGCTCTTTCTCGCGAACCATGCGCCCAATCCGTGGGCCGGCGCGGTGGCGGTGCTGCTGATCGTGGTGTTCCTGCAGTGGGTGGCGAAGCTCTCGGTGCTGATTCTCACGGCACTCTCGGTGCAGGTGCGCACCCGCAGCCCGTACCTGGCGCCGCTGGTGATCCTGGCGATGTTCGCGGGGATCAGCGTCGCGTCGACCAGCCGCGTGAAGGGCGGTGTCACGGTGAGCGAGACCGTCGAACGGCTCTCGCACACGCCGCTGGGACGGGTGCTGACCGCGCCGACGCGGCCTTTCTTCGAGCTCTTCCTCGCGCACGACGGTCTCGCGTTCGGCAGCGCGCTGGCCGCGGTGCTCGCGATCCTGGGCGCGATGCTGGCCGCGATCCTGGCGCTCGACGTGTCGTTCCAGGAATCGGCGGTGCGCGTGACGCAGGAAATGGAGGCGCGGCTCACCCGCATGCGCTCGGGCGGAAGCCTCTACACCAGCGTCTCGCCGGCGCGCGGTCGATTTTCGCTGCCGGTGCCGCGGCGGCGATGGGGCGGAGTGGGGCCGATCGCGTGGCGTCAGGCCACCGAGGCGCTCCGCAACGTGCGCGGGCTCGCGACCGGGATCGGCACCATGCTGACCTTCGCGCTGCTGCCGGTGATCTTGGTGCGCGGCGACCGATCGGTCGCCGACTCGTCTGCCATCCGGCTGGTGATCGGCATCGTGGTGCTCGCGACGCTCAACGTGACGCAGCAGTTCCCG
>CAZYWA010000330.1:0-8874 GCA_964650975.1 uncultured bacterium | reverse complement strand
GAGCGCGACGCCGGCGGTCCGCCACCCGGCGAGCGCGCCAACGTGGTGCTGCTCGGGGCGAGCTCACGGCTCAGCTCGAGGCGTTCATGGGGGCCACGGCCGCGCACGCCGTCGAGGGATTGCTGGCCGGTGCACGCCACCAGCGCTCCGGTGTGCTGGCCACGATGGCGGGAACGGTGACGCTCTTCGTGGGAGCCACGGGAGTGGTGGTCGAGCTCAAGGACGCGCTCAACACGATCTGGGAAGTGAAGCCCAAGCCCGGGCTCGGGGTCCGCGGGTTCCTGCGGAAATACGTCGTGTCGCTCGCCGCGGTGGTCGGTCTCGGCTTCCTGCTCGCGGTGTCGCTGGTGGTGACCGCGGCCTTGAGCGCCCTCGGCGCCGGCCTGGGTACCGCCGCCGGCATCTCTCATGCGTGGCTCGAGGCGGCCAACACACTCGTCTCGTTCGGCGGCCTCACGGTGCTCTTCGCGCTCATCTTCAGGGTCGTGCCGGACGTCCTGCTTCGATGGACCGACGTTTGGGGAGGTGCCCTCATCACCACCACGTTGTTTCTGGCCGGCAAGTTCGTGGTGGGCTTCTATCTGGGCCGCAGCGGCTTCGAATCGACCTACGGCGCGGCCGCGTCGGCGATCGTGCTGCTCACGTGGGTTTACTACTCGGCGCAGATCGTGTTCTTCGGCGCCGAGTTCACGCGAGCCTCCACGGCGCGGCTCGGGCGCAAGGTCGATCCCGAGCCCTTCGCCGAACCCGCGACCTGACTCAACATTCGCTCATGCCCGGGAAGGTGCCCGCAAGCGAGCACACCGATCCGTCGGCGGCCCAGCGCAACCACACCATCGCATCGAGACGAGGAATGGGCACCGGTCCGAACGTGGTCGAGTCCTCGCTGATCCGACGGTTGTCGCCGAGCACGAACACCGTTCCAGGCGGCACCTGCAACGGTCCGTAGCGGTAACCGGGTGCGTACGCTCGCGCGTACGGCTCGAGCAAGCGCCGGTCGTTCACGAACACGCCGCCGTCGTGGATCGCGACGACATCGCCCCCCGTCGCGACCACGCGCTTCACCACCGGTGGATCGGCACCGATCCAGGTCGGCGGATGGAACGTGACCAGATCGCCGGGCGCGGGAGCGCGCGCGAACAGGTCCCAGGCGAGCGCCACGACCCGATCGCCGCGCACGATGGTGGGCACCATCGATCTCGAGATCACCTCGAACGCCCGAACCGGACTGCGCTGGATGAGCTGCGCGGCGAGTGCCACGAACACGACCAGGAAGAGCGCATAGCCGGGACCGTGGCCGGCCCGCGGAGCAGGTGGCGCGGCCCGGCGCGACGTGTCGGTCGGCTCCTCGGTCACTGCTGCGGTGAATCTCGGTGGCACGTCGTACATGGTGCTCGCTCCTGTTGCTTGCTCCCCATCAGGAAGGGCTCGACACCGGCGGCACGTACCGGGGCGCGGGGAAGAGCTCGTACGCCAGAGCCCAGTGCCAGTTGAGCGCCGGAATCCCGTCCGTGGTGCCGAACTCGAACTCCACCGTGGTCGAGAGCTGCGGCGTGAACGCGATGTCGCTGCCGAAGATCAGACCGAAGAGCACGTTGGTGTCGCTCCCGTCGCCCCCGTCGTCGCGACGACCGTCCTCGTTGCTCACGTGAGTGAAGCCGACCGCGAAGCCGCCGTAGGGCGTGACTCCCAGCTGGTCGACGTCGAACCGATGGCCGACCAGCGGGCCGAAGGCCAGGGTCTCCGAATCGACGTCACCGATGCCGGCGTCGAAACCGCCGAAGATCGACACCTCGATGGGGAGATCGACCGATTGCTCGAGGAGCTGCAGCTTCGAGCCGAACCCGATCTCGAACTCGTCGGTATCGCCGAAGGCTCCGCCCAGCTCGCCGCTCAGCGACACCTGGTCGAGCACGCTGTAGCGGCCTCGCAGCATCAGTGCGGCGTCGGTGAAGTCCGAGTCGTCCAGGACACCGACGCTCGGATACACGATGAACGTGCCCGCGGGCTCCACCCGCGGTGGCTGGACGGGGGCCGCGAACTGAGCTTTCGCCGTGGTATTCGCGAGGAGCATTGCCAGGGACAGACTGCAAACCGCCGTCAGACGATTCATGGTGATTTCTCCGGTACGCAGGCGCACGCACCGCGACCCCCCAAACGTTCTGGCTCAGCCCGAGGAGTCGGCCGAACCGGACGAGTCTGCTTCCTCATCCTCCTCGTCTTTCTCGCCGGCTGAGTCTTTCTCGGCGGCTGAATCGCTCGGTCCCGACGAGGTGGACGATGCCGTGGCGAGCGTCGACTCCGCAGCCAGGATGGCTCGCCATTCCACCTCGAAACCCTTCCGCCTGCCTTTTTGCGTGAGCTTCAGTCCGGCCGGCGTGAGCGTCAGGGTGTAAGTGCTGTCCCCGATTTCCAGCTCACGCTTCAGGGGTCGGTCGAGTTTGGTCGTCATCGATTCTCACCGTGATCGCGATCTTCCATGTTCGATGGGTGCAGCCCTTATGCCGTCGATCAGCGCCCTGCCGTTACAGGAGCGCCGTCTGGCATCGAAACCGAGCAAGCGTCGTGCCCAACCCGTAAGCATGGATCCGAAAGACAAGAGGCCGCGTCCCACGCCCGTAGCGGCGGTGGGTCGATTGCCGAAGCACCGCGCCGCAGGCGAGCGGCGAACGCAGTGAGCCGACTTGGGGGGTGGGGCCCCATGAAAATCGCACTTTTCATGGGGTGGGGGGCTTGGAAAGCCCCCCGAAAAACTCAATTCGCCTTGTAGACGCTCAGCCGGTTGTAAAGCGTCTTGAGGCTGATACCGAGCAGCTCGGCGGTCTTCTTCTTGTCTTGCCCGGTGTGGTCGAGTGTCGCGACGATCAGCCGCTTCTCCATCTCGGCGATGGTGGCGCCGACCTCGACGACCGTCGAGTCGTTCTTGGCCGCGGGTCCGTCGCCGAGCTGGATGCAGCTCACGGTGACTTCGTCCCGCGCCAGGATGTACGCGCGCTCGATCGCATGCTTGAGCTGGCGAACGTTTCCGGGCCACGAATGCGTCTGGAGCCGCTCGAAGGCCGCGGCCGAGATGCGCTTCGTGGTGTCGTGAGCGAGATTCAGCTGGTCCACGAAGTGCTGGGCCAGGATCGAGATGTCCGCGGCTCGATCGCGCAGAGTCGGAAGCTCGATCGGAAAGATGAGCAACCGGTAGAGCAGATCCTCGCGCAGCTTGCCCTGCGTCACCGCCTTCCGCGGATCGACGTTGGTGGCGGCGATCACGCGCACGTCCACGTCGGTCTCTCCGTTCCCGCCCACGCGAGATACCTTTCCGGTCTCGAGCGCGCGCAGCAGCTTGACCTGCAGCTCGATCGGCATCTCGGTGATCTCGTCGAGGAACAGCGTGCCGCCGGTGGCGCGCTCGAACACGCCCTTGTGCGCGCGGTCGGCGCCCGTGAAGCTGCCGCGCTCGTGGCCGAAGAGCTCGGATTCGATGAGCGTGGCCGCGACCGCGCCGCAGTTGATCGGGACGAATGGAGCTTGCGCCCGCTTGCTCAGCGCATGGATGGTCTGCGCGACCAGATCCTTGCCGGTGCCGGTCTCGCCGGTCACGAGCACCGATGCGTCGGTGGGCGCGACGCGTTCGATGAGGTTGTAGACCTTCTGCATCGGCGGCGAGGTGCCGATCAGCTTCACGAATCGCCCGAGGCCACGCAGCTCCTGGCGCAGGGTCCCGATCTGCGCGTTGAGGTCGGCGGTGCGGCGGGTTCTGGCGAGCAGGCTCTTGAGCCGCTTGAGATCGAGCGGCTTGGTCAGGTAGTCGACCGCGCCGGCGCGGAACGCCTCCACGGCCGAATCGACGCTCGAGCGGCCGGTGACGAAGATCACGTCGACCGAAGGCTGGTTCTCGAGATCGGGCAACAGCATGAGGCCGTTCCCCGAGGGGAGCTCCAGATCGAGCAGCACCAGGTCCAGGCGCTCGTTCGCGATCAGCTGGCGAGCTTCCGCCAGATCGCCGGCTTGCAGCGTCTTGAATCCCTGCTGCTCCACCCACTCCGCGAGCGACGAGCGGGACGCCGGATCGTCTTCCACGACCAGTGCGAGAGCCATGGTTCCTCCTGTGGGCTGCGGGGCCGGATTTGGCATTCCAAATTCTACAATCGGCTATCGCCCGCCGGGACCGAGCGCCCGCCGGGCGCTGGCCAGGCGTGTGGCTGTACCGTATCCGTCAATCATTTCAGCGTCTTCGTGGCGCGGCGGCAGACACGGGGTCGACCCGTGCGCACCCCGCCAGGAACCCCATTGTGGATTGTGCAATCCGGCTGCCGGATGCTCAGGATCCCATCAAGTGGCCGATGGGCTTGCAGCTCGGGATCTCGTCGCACATCACCTTCACGGTGAGCAGGACCGGCACGGCGATCAACGATCCGGCGATTCCCCAGAGCCAGCTCCACACCAGAAGCCCGGAGAACACCACCACCGGGCTGAGCCGCAGCTTCTGGCCGAGCACCAGCGGCGTGACGAACGCCCCCTCGATCACCGCCAGCGTCACGTAGCAGAGCGGCGGCAGCAGGGCGTGCCCCAGCGAGCCGAAAGCCTCGATCGACGTGAGCGTGATCAAGGCGGCGACGACCAGCGGGCCGAGGTAGGGAACGAAGGGAGCCAGTGCCGCGACCATCCCCCACACCGCGGCGTTCGCGACACCGAGCACCATGAACACCAGCCCGACCAGAAGGCCCAGCAGCATGTAGATGACGCTGATGGTGATCAGGTAGCGCGAGATCTCGAGCTCGATGACACGCACGATTTCCACCGCGCGCCGCTTGTCGGCGAACCGCGGCACCACCTCGACCAGCCGGCGCAGGAAGTGATCCCCGGACGCCAGCAGGAAGTAGAGCAGCACGGCGGTGATGAGCACCGTGCTCAAGGCACTCTGGGTCTGGGTCAGCAGACGCTCGAGCAGGCTGGTGTCCTGGGTGCGAACCACCTTGCCTTCCTCGATCGCTCCGGTGGCGTGCTCCACCGTCTCGGCGGCGGCGCGCACCTTCTCGATGGGCGCTTTGATGAATCCGAGCTTGCGCTCGAAGGTGCGCACGTGCGCCGGCGCCTGCGCCACCCAGTCCGACACCGGACCGGATACGGCGACGAAGCCCGCTCCCCACAGCCCCGCCAGCGCCGCGAGCAACAACGCAGCCGAGGCGTAGGGCGGGATCCGAAAGTGCTCCAGACGGCGAACCACGGGGCTCAGCGCGAGGCTCGCCAGCACCGCAAGCAGCATCGGCAGCAGCAGAGATCTCCCCAGGTACATCGCGTGCGCGAGCAGCAGGAAGAAGATCCCCGGGAGCCAGATCGAGCTCACGGCGACGGGGGTAAGCGAGCTGCTTCCCTCGGTGCGCCGCGGCCCGTCCGGTCCGTTCTTGATTTGCTCGGTCATCAAACCGGTTTCGACGCGATCAGCCCGTCGCCTTCTTCGCGGCGTTCTTCACGGCATCGACGGCCTTCTCGGCCTTCTGCTTCACGGCTCCCGCCGCCTGGTCGAGCTTGCCCTTTTGCTTGAGCTTCTCGTCGTCGGTGAGCACACCGACTGCTTCCTTGGCACGACCCTTCGCTTTGTCGACCTCGCCGCTCATGGCTCTGGCTCCTCGTGTCCCGCGTCCCCGCGAAACGTTGCACTGCGTGAATGGAAGTGAACACCGCCGGGAGACGCTCAGCAGCGGCGCACGAGCAGCGCCAGCAGCACGATTCCGGCTGGCGCGCCCAGCAACCACAGGATGAACGCCGCTCCCGCGCGTCCCGATTGATCTCGAAGCATCTTGAGCGTAGTCATGCGATTCCCCTCCGCGGGCGCCGTCATGGGCGCCAGCGCATGGTGAGGCGTTTCACGCCGAATTCCTTCGCTGCTTGTCGGTTGTCGCCCAGGTAGAGGTCGACCTTGCGGTGCCAGCGATCGCCCATCTTGTCCTCGACCACCCATTCGCCGGGCAATCCCTCGAAGCGGACTCGCGTCCCCTCGCGAAGCCCGAGCGCATAGAGATCGTCGGAAACAGCAATCGCCTTCACCCCCGGCTCGAGATGGTCCCCGAAGGCCGTGGTTCGCGGTGTCGAGTCGGTCTGGGACCGGGTCGAGTTGTACGCGGTGACGGTGACCGTGAGCCTTCGCTCCCCGTTGTTCTCCGGCGCAGGTGGAAGGCTCAAGCTCGACGCGTCCATCGTTCGGCTGACACCGGGTGGAAGAACCAAGCGAAAGCCGAGAGTGAGCGCGTAGATCGACATCGCGGACGCCAGGAGGCGCCAGGAGCCACGTCGGAAGAGCTGCACTCGCATGAGCATCGTCAAAGGCAATCTCCGTGCCGCCAGAACCCTTCGGCTCGCGCACGGTCTGGGGCTCTCAGCGTTTTCCGATACGCGAAAAGCGCGAGCGGCTCCGCTGGTTTGTACAAACCGGTCTCGCATCGCGTCGTCATCGCGGCGCTGAGCTTCGCGAAATCTTCGGTCCCGCGTGGCATTCGCCTTGCTCGATCTCCAGCCCATGAACCACTTCCTTCTTCAGGCCACTCGCGATCTCGCCTCATCGAGCCCGCGGCGGCGGCAAGACGCCGCCAGGCAGCTGGCGCTGCTCGGGCGTGACGAGATTCTCCAGGCCATCGGCCCGTTGCTCGCGACCCTCGACGATCCGGATCCCGAGCTCAGGTTGCTCGCCGCGTGGGCGTTGCTCGAAGCCAGCCCGCTTCCGGCGAAGTGGATTCCCGACCTGATGCTTCTGCTTCACCACGAGCGTCCCGAGGTGCGCGTGTGGTGCTGCGCGCTCCTCGGCGAGTGCCAGTCGGACGAGCCGGATCCACGTGGGGCCCTTCGGCGCTCGGCATCGAGCGACCCGGAGGCCGAGGTGCGCGCCACGGCGAGCGCCGCACTGCGCGGCTTCCACATTCAGGCCTGCTGACGGCTCGATGAACGACGGAACCGACCGCCGCGCATTCCGCGCCGCCGGTTCCGATCGCGCCCATCCGCGCGACTGCAAAATCCACAAAACGGCCCAGAAGCGCTTGGTGTCGAGCAGCTTGGCACCCATGGATTCGCGGAATCCACATGTAACTTCTGCAAGTTCCGCAATTTCGAATGCGCGGCATATCGGTTGCTCGCTATGGGGCGGTGCGCCGTGAAAGCGAACCCCGGAAGATCCCGGCGCCTGCGACGCTGCGGAGGCAGGGTCTGGGTCTGCCTTTCTAATTGCGTCGATCCCAGGTTTTCGGGCACCTCATGGCGAAGCAACAAAGCCGAGTCTGGCCGGGCCTCCCTCAACCGAGGGGCGCCACCTGGGACGGACGCGGCGTGAACTTCGCGCTCTTCTCCGCCAACGCGGAGCGAGTGGAGCTCTGCCTCTTCGACGAAGCCGGCGTGGAGGAGCTCGAGCGCGTGGTGCTGCCCGAATACACCGACGAGATCTGGCACGGCTATCTTCCCGACGCACGCCCCGGCCAGTGCTACGGGTACCGCGTCCATGGCCCCTACGACCCGGACGCCGGTCACCGCTTCAACCCGAACAAGCTGCTGCTCGATCCCTACGCCAAGGAGCTCGTCGGCGAGCTGACCTGGGGAGACGAGCTCTTCGGATACCGGATCGGCGACGACGCCGAGGATCGATCGTTCGACGAGCGTGACGACGCGGCGCGGATGCCCAAGTGCGTGGTGATCGACAGCGCCTTCACGTGGGGCGAGGAGCGCTCACCCCGCACGCCGTGGAGCGAGACCATCGTCTACGAGCTTCACGTGCGGGGCTTCACGGCGCGACGCGCCGATCTCGACCCCAGGATCCAGGGCACTTTCGCGGGTCTCTCGGCTCCCTCGGTGATCGGCTACCTGCGCGACCTGGGCGTCACGGCGATCGAGCTGTTGCCGGTGTACGGGTTCCTCGACGACCGGACGCTTCTCGACCGCGGGCTCCGGAATTACTGGGGCTACAACCCGATCGCTTTCTTCGCGCCGATGCCTCGTTACCTCGCGACCGGCCACGTGCAGGAGCTCAAGACCACCGTCCAGCTGCTCCACGACGCGGGGATCGAGGTGATTCTCGACGTGGTCTACAACCACACCGCCGAGGGCAACCACCTCGGCCCGACCGTTTCGATGCGCGGAATCGACAACGCTTCCTACTACCGGCTGGTGCCCGGAAACGAGCGCCACTACTACGACATCACCGGCTGCGGGAACACGCTCGACCTCACCCACCCGCGAGTGCTGCAGCTGGTCACCGACTCGCTGCGCTACTGGGTGGAGGAGATGCACGTCGACGGATTCCGCTTCGACCTCGCCACCACGCTCGCGCGCTCGGACATGGATTTCGACCCGCATTCGAGCTTTCTCGACGCGGTCACCCAGGACCCGGTGCTGAGCCGGGTGAAGATGATCGCCGAGCCTTGGGATCTAGGCGAAGGCGGCTACCGCGTCGGCCAGTTCCCGCCCGGCTGGGCGGAGTGGAACGATCGCTACCGCGACACGGTGCGCCGCTACTGGAAGAGCGACGGCGGCGTGAGCGGCGAGCTGGCGTCGCGAGTGACCGCGTCGAGCGATCTCTTCTCCCGTCGCGGACGCCGTCCGTTCGCCAGCATCAACTTCGTCACGGCGCACGACGGGTTCACCCTTCACGACCTGGTGAGCTACGGCGAGAAGCACAACGAGGCCAACGGCGAGGGCAACGCCGACGGGAATTCGAGCAACGAGAGCTGGAACTGCGGCGTCGAGGGACCGAGCGACGATCCCGCCGTCCTCGGGCTGCGCCACCGCCAGAAGCGCAACATCCTCTCGACGCTGCTGCTCTCGCAAGGCGTGCCGATGCTGCTGGCCGGCGACGAGATGGGCCGCACCCAGCGCGGCAACAACAACGCCTACTGCCAGGAC
>CAZYWA010000329.1:0-8877 GCA_964650975.1 uncultured bacterium | reverse complement strand
GAGCCGACCGCGTCCTGGACGGTCTTGAGCTTTTTCGCGAAGTCGCCGGGCGCCGCCTGCATGGACTTGAGCGCCACCTTCACGAACGGCGCGATGTTCAGGTCGTCGGCCTTGGCGAGACACGCGGTGCCCTTCTCGTCCGCCTCTCCCGCTTCCTTGCGAACCGACTGGATCTCCGAGCACTTCACTCCGGCCACCGTCTCGGTCTTGCCGGTCTTGTGCGCCTCGAAGTCGGTCTTGGGCTTCTCGGCCGGCTGCTTCACGAAGGGATTCGCGGCGCCCTTGAACGGATCCGCCATGTCGGCGATCGCGATCTCCACGTACTGCTTCTTCTCCGGCATCACGGTCCAGAGCACGCCCTTGTCGGCCCGGAAGATGAGGTAGTGGTCGGAATCGCCGGAACGCATCGCGGCGTCGTTGAAGTAGAGCAGCGACGGCTTCTTGTCCTCCGGGTCGGCCGCCTCACCCTTGGCCGGGTGCGGAACGCGCTGGTACTCGAGGAGCGTGTCGGCGCGCGCCGCCGCGGCCGCACCAGCATCGAGCAACCGATCAGGATCGCTTCAGCTCGGATTCGCATGGAAGGACTCCCACTCGACCTCGACCGAGGTCGCACGGAGGTTTTGGAGTTGGACGTCTCGGGAACCGGAACATTCGACGACTCGCATCGGCGCCGCTCGCGCACGCTCAGGTCTGGCGGGTGAACAGCTGTCCGCGGGTCGCCTGGTAAGCGCTGCCGCGCATCAGCTCGCGGAGCTCGCGCGGCCGTGGCACGCCGATCAGCGCCACCCGCGCGGCGCTGCGATCCGCCGAGACCACGATCACCCGCCCGATTCCGAGCAGCCGCTCCATCACCGACTGGCGGCACTCGAGATCGTCGACGGTGCGCATGTCGATCTCGTCGATTCGCTTCGAGAACACCCCGGTCTCGAGCACCAGCCGCTGGTTGGTGATCGTGTAGTGGTGGCTCTTGAGCATCATCACCCGCTGCACGAGGTGCAGGACTCGCAACGCGACCGCCACCCCTACCGCAGCCATGACGCCGAGCGACAGACGCGAGTGGTTGGCCTCGATCCAGCGCTGGATGTCCGTCGAGAGGCCGCTCGCGAAGTCGACCGCGATGGGGAACCCGAACCAGACCGCGAGCGGCAGGAGGGTGACTACCAGAGCCGTGCCCACGATCCCGGCGAGCAGCTCCTTGAGCGAAGGGCTGCCCTCCCACAGGGTCTGCTCCGCGCCCGGCTGTGTCGAGCCGAGGGCGGCCGCGAAGGCGGCCGGCACGGCGGCGGGTCCCGCCGGCGCGGCCCCGGCCATGGCCGCGGCGCCGATCGGCATGCCGCAGTGTGGACATGCGGGCGCCTGCGACGAAACTTCACGACGGCACTCGGAGCACTGGATCAGGGCCATGGTCGTCCCCCGTCTTCGAGGCGGGCAGCGTACAGCAGGACGCTTCCCGGCACACGACTCCCGCTGACCCCATCGGCCCCGGCGGCGGCCGCCCCGACCCGGTTCCTCCGCCCCTCGCCGCGCTTGGCGCGTCGCGTTACAGTATTGAGCTTTGCGATTGGCCCCGCCCCCGTGGGCGAGGTCTTCGAAACAAGCTGCCAACGCGGTCCAGAAATCGTCGCAAGTCGGCGGCGGTGCACGAGGAAGTTTCATGCTCAGCGACCTGACCAAGATCCGCAACATCGGCATTTCCGCCCACATCGACTCGGGGAAGACGACGCTCACCGAGCGCGTCCTCTACTACACCGGCCGCATTCGCCAGATCCACGAGGTGAAGGGCAAGGACGAAGTCGGCGCCACCATGGACTTCATGGAGCTCGAGCGCGAGCGCGGCATCACCATCCAGTCGGCCGCGACCAACGCGCAGTGGGGCGACTACCACATCAACATCATCGACACCCCGGGGCACGTCGACTTCACCATCGAGGTCGAGCGCGCGCTGCGCGTCCTCGACGGCGCGATCCTGGTCTTGTGCGGCGTCGCGGGCGTGCAGTCGCAGTCGATGACCGTCGACCGCCAGATGCGCCGCTACCACGTGCCACGGCTCGCGTTCATCAACAAGCTCGACCGCGCCGGCGCCAATCCCACGCGCGTCGTCGAGCAGCTCAAGGAAAAGCTGCGTCTCAACGCCGTTCCGATCCAGATTCCGATCGGCCTCGAGGGAAACCTCGAAGGCGTCATCGACCTGGTGAAGATGAAGGCCTACTACTTCGAGGGCGTGAAGGGCGAGGACCTCGTGGAGCGCGAGATCCCCGACAACCTGCGCGCGGAAGCCGACGCCGCCCGCGAGCACATGCTCGACAAGGTGTCGATGTTCTCGGACCCGCTCACCGAGGCGATCCTCGAGGGGCAGGTCACCGAGGAGCTCATCCACGACGCGATCCGCAAGGGCACGCTCACCATGGAGTTCACGCCCGTCCTGATGGGCTCGGCGTTCAAGAACAAGGGTGTCCAGAACCTGCTCGACGCCGTCACCGCCTACCTGCCGGCGCCGATGGACCGCACCAACAAGGGACTCGACATCAGCAAGGGCGAAGAGCCGATCGTGCTCGAGAGCGACTCCGACAAGCCGTTCGTGGCGCTCGCCTTCAAGCTCGAGGACGGACCCTACGGCCAGCTCACGTACCTGCGCATCTACCAGGGCAAGATCTCGAAGGGCGACGCGATCATCAACAGCCGCACCAAGCGCAAGCACAAGGTGGGACGGCTGGCGCGCATGCACGCCCACGACATGGAGGACATCGCCGACGCCGGCGCCGGCGACATCGTGGCGCTCTTCGGCATCGACTGCGCCTCGGGCGACACCTTCACCGACGCGGGTGTCGCGATCGCGATGACCTCGATGCACGTGCCCGATCCGGTGGTGTCGCTCGCCATCAAGCCGGTCGACCAGAAGTCGTCCGACAATCTCTCCAAGGCGCTGGGCCGCTTCACCCGCGAGGACCCGACCTTCCGCGCCGGACTCGACCCCGAGTCGAACGAGACCGTGATCTCGGGCATGGGCGAGCTGCACCTCGAGGTCTACATCGAGCGCATGAAGCGCGAGTACAACTGCATCGTCGAGGCCGGCCAGCCGCAGGTCGCGTACCGCGAAACGATCACCCAGCGCGCCGACTTCAACTACACGCACAAGAAGCAGACCGGCGGCTCGGGCCAGTACGGCCGCGTCTCGGGCTGGATGGAGCCGCTGCCGTCGAGCGAAGGCGACTTCAAGTTCTCGAACAAGATCCGCGGCGGCGCCATCCCCATCGAGTTCATCCCCGCGCTCGAGAAGGGCTTCAAGGGCTGCATGGAGAAGGGCCGCCTCATCGGCTTCCCGGTGATCGGCGTGCACGTGGCGATCGACGACGGCCAGTCGCACGCGGTCGACTCGTCGGAAATCGCGTTCGTGTCCGCGGCCCGCGGCGCCTTCCGCGAAGCCTTCGCCAAGGCCAAGCCGGTGGCCCTCGAGCCGATCATGAAGCTCGAGGTCCAGGGTCCGAGCGAGTTCCTCGGCGCCATGACCAAGACCGTCATGCAGCGCCGCGGCCAGATCCTCATGACCAGCGACGAGCTCGACTTCTCGACCATCGAGGCCGAGGTGCCGCTCGCCGAGATGTTCGGCTACGCCACCGACCTGCGCTCGACCACCCAGGGCAAGGCCGAGTTCTCGATGGAGTTCTCGCGCTACTTGGCGGCGCCCAGCGAAGTGCAGAAGGGCCTCAAAGAGAAGTACGGCAGCCGCATCAAGGACGAAGAGTAAGCGCGGCAGCTCGCGGTCGGACGCGATCGTTCCCTGCGGGCGCGCGGGAGCGCGTCCCTCCCAACCGGACGCCAGGGTTGCAGTTTGGAGGGACCGGCTCCTGCCGGTCCGTGTTCGCATCTGCCGTCCCAATTGAGGTGAACGAGGCGTGACATTACGATGGCGACATGGTTTCGACCGTGCCGCCGATCGTTCGCCGGCGCGCGCCGCGAGCGCTGCTCGCCGCGGCTCTCGCGCTCGCGGCGCTCCCCTCCTGCAACAACTCGAGCAAGACCGCACCGCAGCGCTCGACCGACCCGGTCGACTCGAACCTCGCGACCTACATGCGAGGCGGCGGCTGCTACCCGCAAGGGTTTAGAGCCAAGCTACCGAGCCCGCTCGACCAGATCGAGCAGATCACGCTGGTGAATCCCGAGTGGTCACCGGTCCTGAACGGCCAGGTGATCGACTCGGAGCCGGTGCTGGTGCACGGCATCGCGCACGTGCCGCACGGCGACACCGGCGGCGACTACCCGGTCAACCACGTCTACAGCGATCACACGGCGCAGCTCGAGCTCGACGACGCCGACCGCGGGCTGCTCGGCACCGGCAACTTCAACTCGGCGGGTGAAGCGCGCCTCGAGTACGAGTGCGAGTCGGGCAAGTGCCCCGACTGGGCGTGGCTCGGCGAGGGCGACCGGGTGGTGGCGCTGGGCCGCTGGATCTTCGACTGCGGCCACCCCAACGCGGATGCGGGCCACTGCTCTGGCGCCTCCGCCGGCGAGTGCCTGCTCGATTCGGACTGCGCGCAGGGCGAAACGTGCGGTGGCGCGGTGTTCCGCTATTCGAGCGAGATCCATCCGCCCCAAGCCACCGCGGTGATCCGTGAAGGACGCGGCGGGGTGGTGTCGGACGCGTCGGATGCGTCACCGACCGCGGCCACCCGAGTGGACGTGTGGGTGACCGCCGACGCCGGCGCGGCGAGCGATCGCTGCACGCTCACCCACGTCGAGCCGCTCACCGACCTGATCGTGAACCGCAACTGCTACCCGCTCCACGATCCGGTGGCGCCGATCAACGGGCACGACTTCGCGTTCGACGTGCCGCTCCCGCCCAAGCCGAGCGGCAATGTGCGCCCGTCGTGGCGCGTGGTCCCGCGCCCGCTCGCCGGCCAGGGCGGAATCGCGGCCAACCTGGAAGTGAACGCCAAGGCGGGCGGTGCCGATCCGCATCTCTCGATGAACGTCGCGATGACGCAATCGACCGGCCAGGGGCTCCCCACCGGCTACGCGGCCACGATCTTCGCCGGCTGGGAAAACGCCGGCGCCGGCGATCTCACCCACGTGCGCGTCACCGTCCAGAAGGTCGCGATCACCAACGGTCTCCACCCCGCGCAGCCGGTGGTCACCAACGTGAAGACCTGGCGGCTCCAGACCGCGATCAACGGCGAGTGGCAGGCATTTCAAGGCCTCGACAGCGTCTCGACCGGCGACACCATCGCCGAGAACCTGGTGTGGGATCAGTATCTGCACGCGAACGACGCGGTGCACTTGCTCACCAACGGCGTCAGCCGGATCTGCATCGACACCATGTTCGGCAAGGACCTGCGCACCGACGTGCTCGAGATCGGCGCGGAAGGCACCATCAACTGTCTGCTGACCAACGGCCAGAACCCCGATCCCGGCCAGATCGACGTGACCTATCCGGGACCCGATTTCGGCGCCGGCTCGGGCGCGCAGAGCTACGACACGCCGAGCGAAGGCGCGAGCGGCGGCGCCTGCTCGGCCACCACGAGCCAGCAGTGCGCCACCGACCAGGACTGCCCCGGCGGGGAGACCTGCGAGGGAAGCGGGACGGCCTACACGCTCAGCTACAAGATCGAGCGGCTGTAGGCGCCCTGGGGAGCCGGTCCGTCGGGAGCGCGAGAGTCCACCGACCACACTCGACGCTTCGGACGCGAGGGATCGCGTCCCTCCGAACAGCAGCCATGGCAGTCGTAGGGCTGCGGTCCCTCGCAGCCGCCCTGCCGCACCTCGCCGCTCACTTGAGCGTCTGGATCCAGTCGCTGACGGTCTGGACGCCCTGTTCGTCGACCACTTCGGTGTCGATCTTGGGCATCTGGTTCGCCGGGACTCGTGTCGACATGCGCGCGATCACGGCGCTGCCGCCCGGGTGGCCCGGATCGATGCGCAGCGTGTAGCCGCGTCCGACCCAGATCCGGAGCGGCTGGTCCACCGCGGTCACGTAGGCCCGCGTGGTCTCGACTTCGGTGTCCTCGACGCTGGTGCTGAGGTCGAGACCCGCGGGTGCCTCCGGCCCACGATGACACTCGGCGCAGTTGGCGTAGAGATACCCGAGCGCCTTCGCGGCGACGGGATCGCCCGGGAAGCGCACGACGGAGCGCGGCGGATCCGTGAGCCGTTGCTCCTGGACCAGCTTCGCCAGCGTCACGCCGCGTGGGTTCGCGGACGCGAGCTCGAGCGCCGCGACGCCATTCAGCACGTCCGCCGTGCGGCCGTGGCAGGTCTGGCACTGCCCGGTCGACGGAATGTCGTGCGGCGTGCCGTGGGCGTTCTGCTCGCCCTCGGGCACCGGATACGCGTCCTGCTCCGCGTCGTCCCACGCGAACGGCATCATGAACCATTCGCCGTCGCTCTTCTTCTCGAGCAACCGAGTCTCGATCTTCACTCCGTCGAGGCTGAACTGCTTCCAGACCTTGGTGCCGACCGGGAAGATCCACCCGTCCATGTCGCGGGTGTCGATGCGCGCGCCGCTGGGAAGCTTCAGGTAGCGAAGCTTGTCGGCGCCGTCCGCCCACAGCGAGTAACGCAGGGCGTAGGCCTTCGCGTCCTGATCGACGATGCCGCGGGAGATGTCGCAGTAAAGGCCGGTGTCCGAAAGCTTCGCGTAGCTGCCGTCGGGCTGCGGATGGGCCTTGGCGTGACAGGCGGTGACGCCCTCGGGCACCGCGCCCGCGCGCAGATCGCCGGCAAGGGAGGGCGCATCCGCGCCGCCGTCGCCACAGCCCGCGAGCGCGACGAGCGAGACCAGAACCATTCCCACGGCACGATTCAGATCCATGGACACCACCCCTGCGAGGCGGCACACCGCCCAGCGTACGACCATCGTCCAATGAGCTTGGCTGGCCGATCCCGCTCTGTCTCTGGCAACTTCGCACCAAGGTCCGAAAACGGCTAGACGCGGTCTCCCCGGCACGACACGCTGTACCTCGTGACGCTCGACGAATCCACCTGCTACCGCGCGATGGTGGCGCGCGACAGCCGCTTCGACGGGGTGTTCTTCGTCGCCGTCTCGACCACCGGCATCTACTGCCGCCCGATCTGCAGCGCCCGCACGCCGGGACGCGACCGGGTGCGCTTCTTCCGCACTCCCGCGGAAGCCGAGGGGCAAGGCTACCGCGCGTGCTTCCGCTGCCGCCCCGAGCTGGCGCCCGGCCAGGCGCCGCTCGACTCGATCCCGCGGCTGGTGGCGCGCGCCACCCGCGCCATCGACGAGGGCTACCTCAACGAGCGCTCGGTGGACGATCTGGCGTTCTCGCTGGGCGTCACGGGCCGCCACCTGCGGCGCGCGATGGAGGCCGAGATCGGCGTCACGCCCGTCGAGCTCGCGCAGTCGCGGCGGCTGGCGCTCGCCAAGCAGCTGCTCCACGACAGCCGCGCCGGGCTGGCCGAGATCGCGTTCGCGAGCGGCTTCCAGAGCGTCCGGCGCTTCAACACGCTCTTCCGCGAGCGCTTCGGGCGCACGCCGTCGTCGGTGCGCCACGAGCACGGCACGCGGCGCGCCGCTCCCGGCGAGCGTGAGCCCCTCACCCTGAGGCTCGGCTACCGGCCGCCCTTCGACTGGGCGAGCTTGCTCGAGTTCCTGCACCGCCGCGCGGTGCCGGGCGTCGAGGGTGCGGGCGACGGTGAATATCGCCGCACCGTTTTCCTGGATGGCCACGCGGGGGTGATCACCGTCGCGCACGATCCGCGGCGCAGCGCGCTGCTCGCCACGGTCTCGCCGTCGCTCGCGGGCTCGCTCATGGCGATCGCGGCCCGGTTGCGAGCGCTCTTCGACCTCGACGCTCATCCCGCGTCCATTTCGCAGGCGTTCGCGCGCGATCCGGTGCTCGGCCCGCTGGTCGCGCGCCGCCCGGGCTTGCGCGTGGCCGGCTCCTTCGAGCCGTTCGAGGCGGCGGTGCGCGCGATCCTCGGCCAGCAAGTGACGGTGCGCGCGGCGACGACCCTCGCCGGCCGATTCGCGGCACGCTTCGGCTCGCCGCTCGCCGCCGCGGACGGTGCCGGCGCCGCGCTCACCCACCTCTTCCCCGCTCCCGAGCGCATCGGGCGCGCGACCGTCGACGAGATCGCGTCGCTCGGCATCGTCGGCGCGCGGGCACGCGCCATCCTCGCGCTGGCGCGGAACGTGTGCGACGGAACGCTCAAGCTCGACCGCTCGGCGCCGGTCGACGACACCCTGCGGGCGCTCGAGGACTTGCCGGGTGTGGGCGCCTGGACCGCGCAGTACGTCGCGATGCGCACGCTGCGCTGGCCGGACGCCTTCCCCGCGAGCGACATCGCGGTGCGCAAGGCCCTGGGTGGCGTCACCGCGCGAGAGGCCGAGCGCCGCTCCGAGCCCTGGCGTCCGTGGCGCTCGTACGCGGTGCTACACCTGTGGACGTCGCTCGGCGATCCCGCGGAGCCCTGAGCGGTCGATCCCGATCGATCGCTTCGCGCGCGAGGGACCGCGCGCGCTCCAGACGGATTGGAGGCCCACCGGTCCCTCGGTGGGCAGCGATCGAGTGCCTCGACCCGCCGCTCAATCAGCCCGTCGCCGCGGCAAGCCGCGGCAGCGCGATGCCGCGCGTCTCCGGCAGCACCCACACCCAGCTCGCGGTGCAGAGCGCCAGCACCAGCGGCACGCTCAATCCCCCTTCGAGACCGCGCACGCTCACCGCCCACTGCACCAGCACCGGTGCCAGCACCTGCACCGCGCGCGCGCAGTTGTAGGTGGTGCCCATCGCGAAGCCGCGGATCTCGGTGGGGAAGAGCTCGGCCAGCAGTGCGCCGAAGCCGGCCGTACAGCCCGAGCCGAGCCCCAGCGTGAGCATGGTTCCCCAGAAGAGGATCGGCGTCGCGGAGAGCGTCTCCCAG
>CAZYWA010000328.1:0-8916 GCA_964650975.1 uncultured bacterium | reverse complement strand
TGGCGTGGTCGGCACTCGAGGCGGACACGGTATCGAGATCGCCGTCTCGATCGATGTCCGCGGCGACCACGGAGGAGGCGCCTCGAGCCGAGGTCGAGATCGTCGACACCGAGGTCAGCAGGGCGCCCGCGTTGGGCATCTCGTTCCGGAACCAGGTGACCGTGTCGTGGACGTAGGAGGCGGCCACCACGTCGAGGTCGCCGTCACCGTCGACGTCCGCGGTCCGCACGGCGAGCACGTCGGTGAGTGCGGCCGAGATCGGATGAAGGGTCCAGCTGGCGCCGGCTCCGTCGTTCTCGTACCAGGCGACGTTTTCCGCGTAGGTCGACCCGACGACCACGTCGAGGTCGCCGTCGTGGTCGATGTCCGCGGCGTCGACGGACCAGACGCCCTTCGCCGCCAGGGTGATCGTGTGAGTCGCGGCGAACGTTCCGGCGCCGTCGTTCTCGTACCAGGCGACTTTGCGGTCGTCGAACGAGGCCGAGAGGACGTCGAGGTCGCCGTCGCCGTCGACGTCCGCGGTGACCACGCTGCGGGCACCGTGCGCGGAGGTCGAGATCGTCTGGACCGTCCAGGCCATCCCGGTGCCGTCGTTTCGGTACCAGGCGATGGTGTTGTCGAAACGAGAGGCGGACACGATGTCGAGGTCCCCGTCTCGGTCGAGGTCGGCGACGACCACCGAGTCGGCGCCATCGGCGGAGGTCGAGATCACGTGGACGGTCCAGCCGTTCCCGGTGCCGTCGTTCTGGTACCAGGCGATGGTGTCGTCGTCGTAAGACGCGGCGGCGATGTCGAGATCGCCGTCTCCGTCGAGGTCGCCGGCCGCCACCGAGAAGGCGCCGGGCGCGGTGGCCGAGATCGTGTGCACGGCCCAGCCGCCGCCGGTGCCGTCGTTTTCGTACCAGACGATCCTGTCGTCGAGCACCGACGCGGAGACGACGTCGAGATCGCCGTCATGGTCGATGTCCGCGGCGATGACGGAGCGCGGCTCGTGAGCGCCGGTGGTGATGGTGTGAATGGCCCAGCCATTACCGGCGCCGTCGTTTTGGTACCAGGCGACCTTGTCGTCGAAGAACGAGGCCGAGACCACGTCGGGATGACCGTCGCCGTCGATATCGGCCATCACCGCATCGACCGCGCCGTCGGCGGTCGTGGTGATGGCGGGCGGAGTCGAGAATCGCGCCTGGTTCGCTCGCGCCGGGCCCGCGTATGCGAGACCCAGCGCAGGGCCGGCGACGAGCACCAGTAAGCGGCCGTAGCGCCCGCGGCTTCTAGAGGAACGATGCGATCGTGCGCGGCGACGTTTCATTGGCGCACGCGAGGCTGCAAGCCACTCGCCAACGATCAGCTCGCGCATCGGCGAGGAATTCTGCGGTGACGCGGTGAAAACGGCTTTGTAGGCCTTACCAATGCTCGCTTGGAGTTACAGGTCGCGCCGCTCGCAGCGTGTCGCGAGTCGGCCCACCGGTTGCACCTTCAGGCGTCGATGAAAACCAACCTGCGCTTTCAGGGCGCAACCGGAGACGAGCGATGAGCGGCAAGCTGGATCAAGCGAAGGGACGTGTGGAGGAAGCGGCTGGAGTGCTCGCGGACGACAAGAAGCTCAAGCAGCAGGGCAAGATGGATCAAGCGGTGGGCAAGGTGAAGGACGCCTCCGAGAAGCTGGTCGACAAGGTCAAGGACACCGTCAAGCGGGCTTGATCGCACGAAATGCGAGCGAACAGCGCGCGTCCATTCCGGCGCGCGCTGCTTGCTCGTGTGGAGTGGCCGTGGACAGGAATCTCGCGTTGTCGTTCGCGGTGCCTTCGATTCTGTCGAGCATCGCGACGAGGCGATCTCAACAAGGACGTGACCGCCACGGTGAGCACCTGCGTGGTGAGCCACAACACCGGACCGAGCGCCTTCCAGGTCATGGACGACGCATCACCACCGGCCCGATCCACACCGTTCAGTATCGCGTCCGGATCGCACGCGCTGGCGATGGGCACGCAGAGCCATGGCGCGGTGTTGGCCGATGGCTCCTCCGTGCAGACGAAGTTGGTGGCACAGCCGCCTTCGATCAACAGGCGGTCGCCCGCGGCACCCTCTACCTGGACGAGCTCGAGTCGCGCCGTGTCGACTACGTCGGCCCGGCTCCGTGAGTCGAGGAGGAGATCTTTCCTTACACACGAATCCGCCGCCCGTTCAATGGCGTGTCAGGTCTTGCCTGACACGAACGGACGGCGTGTCCCGATTTCGGATGGGCCGGGCACTCATTACCGTACCTGGCCCAGGCCCGGCCAAACGGAAGATCGGGGTGAATGCCATGAGCTCTCGCTCGTCGAGCTCGAAACGAAGCACGGTCGCCGAGGACGGAGACAGTGCGATCGATCCGGGATGCGTCCGTCCCCGCGACATCGTTCTCGCTGAACCGAGCCCGCCCGCGGCGGAGCTGACGAGCGGCGCCGGGAGCGAGGCGCCGGGGTCGGTGGTCCGAGTGCTCCACGCCGGTGCTGCCGATCGATGGACGAGGCGTGCCGACGCCGAGCACCCGAAGACGCCGTCCTCGCATGCTCACGGCACCTCGCACGACCTGGCTGGCGCGGCGCCGCTGCCCCTCGACGCCGCTCCGTTCGACCTGTCGGCGCATCTGCTGGGAAACTGTCCGGCGATGCTGGCGGTGCGCGAGCTCGTGGAGCGCGCGGCGCCCACCGATGCCACCGTTTTCGTGACGGGAGAGACCGGCACCGGCAAGGAGCTCGTGGCCGAGGCGCTCCACGCGCTGAGCCGGCGCGCGTACCAGCCCCTGGTCTGCATCAACTGCGGTGCGCTGGCGCCGAATCTGATCGAGTCGGAGCTGTTCGGGCACGAGAAAGGCAGCTTCACCGGCGCCGACCGGCGGCGCCTGGGTGCCTTCGAGCGGGCCGACGGCGGCACGCTCTTCCTGGACGAGATCGCCGAGATGCCGCCCGAGATCCAGGTGAAGCTGCTGCGCGTCCTCGAGTCGCGGACGCTCAATCGCGTGGGGGGCGACGAGACCATCCAGTTCGACGTGCGAATGATCGCCGCCACCAACCGGAACCCAGAGCAGGCGGTTCGGGACGGGCGGCTTCGCGAGGACCTCTTCTACCGGCTGATGGTCGTCGGCATCGAGCTGCCGCCGCTTCGTGACCGGGGCGACGACATCCGCCTCCTGGCCGAGCACTTCGTCGAATCCCTGGGTGCGCGCTACGACGCGGCGAAACGTGTCACCGCGGCCGAGCTGCGCGAGCAGGGTGACTACCGCTGGCCCGGGAACGTCCGGGAGCTCCGGAATCTGGTCGAGCGTGCCTTGGCGCTGGGCTCGGACGAGATCGTCTTGAAGGCCGTCCCGGGGGCGATAGCCTCGTCGGTCGCGCCACGCGAGACGCTGATCGTCGGCAGCACGATCGCCGACGTCGAGTATCGGCTGATCGTGGCGACGCTGAGCGCCTTCCAAGGCAACAAGCCGAAGGCGGCGCGGACGCTCGGGATCAGCCTCAAGACGCTCTACAACCGGCTCAACGCGTACCGGGTGGCTTGAGACGACCCACGGCGCGAGCCGTGGCCGAGCCCGATCAGCGTTGCTCCAGCACCCACGCGGTGGCGCGCTGGATCACTTCCGCGAACGTCGAGAGCCCGAGCTTCTGCTTGATCCGGGCGCGGTAGGTCTCGACCGTCTTGGGGCTCACGTTCATGTGGCGGGCGATGTCGGGCGTCGCCGTGCCCGCGCCCATCAGCTCGAACGCTTGCAGCTCGCGGTCCGAGAGGGACTCGATACCGGAGCGCTCCGGGGCCGGTCCGCGGTGTCCCAGGCGCTGGACCATGCGAGCCGCAAAGGCCGCGCTCACGTAAGTCTTGCCCTCCAGGACCTCGCGGACGGCTTCGATCATGTCCCGGCTCGCGCGGCTCTTCTCGATGTAGCCTTGCGCGCCCGCGCGCAGCGCGCGCTCCGCGTAGACGCTCTCGGGGTGCATCGACCACACCAGAATCGGGCTGGTATGTCCGCGGGCGCGGATCTGCCGGATGAGGTCGAGCCCGCTCCGGTCTCCGAGAGCGATGTCGACGACCACCAGGTCCGGCGCGTTGGAATGAATCAGGTCGAGCGCCTCGGCCGGATCGCCGGTGGCGCAGCAGACCGCGAGGCCGGGCTCGGTGGCGACTTGCGCGGCCAGCCCATCGCGCACCACTGGATGGTCGTCGACCACGAGGATCCGCGCCGTGCCCGGCGGCGCGCTCATGGCGGCTTTCTCACGCTCAGCCATGTGTGGCGCCCCAGGGCATCGTGCAAACGATCCGCGTGCCCTGCCCGGGCTGCGACTCGATGGAGAGCCGAGCTCCGATCAGCCCGGCGCGGTTCCGCATCAGCCGGAGCCCCAGGCCACCGGGCCGGTCGAGCGCCGTCTCCATGCCGACTCCGTCGTCCGTGACCGTGAGGGTCAGGGATCCATCGCTTCCGCGAAGGGCGACGTGGACGTGCCGCGCGTGCGCATGGCGAACCGCATTGTGCAGCGCCTCCTGGGCGATCTTGCAGAGATGCGTGGCCACGATGCTGTCCGTGACGAGCACCGCGTCGGGATCCTCGAACGAGCATTCGATCGAGCTGGGGTCGCGAATCCTCTGCACGAGGTTTTCCAGGGTCTGGGACAGAGCATCGGGCTCGACCTGGATCGGGACCAGTCCGTGAGCGAGGCTGCGAATCTGCTCTTGCGTTCGCTCGAGGCCCACCACCACCTTCCGGGCCAGCTCGCTCTCGTCGCGCCCGGCCAGTCGCTTCGCCAGGGCGCTCGCCATCAGCCCGAGGCCGGTCAGCTCCTGACCGGCGTTGTCGTGGAGCTCCTCGCCGATCCGCCCCTCCTCCAGGGCCGCGATTTCCAGGACCTCGCGCTCCAGATCCTTGCGCCTGGTGACGTCGCGCAGGATGCCCGTGAAGAGCCGGTGCTCGCGTAGCTCGCTGAGCGAGATGTCGACGGGAAAGAGGGAGCCGTCCTTGCGCCGTCCCACGACCTCGCGTCCGATGCCGATCACTTTCTTGACGCCGGTCTCGAGAAATCGAGCGAGGTACCCGTCGTGCTCGCGGGCGTACGGATCCGGCATGAGCATCGACACGTTTCGTCCGATCATCTCGCTCGCGGCGTAGCCGAAGGCCCGTTCCCCGGCCAGGTTCACCGATTCGATGATGCCCTGCCGGTCGATGGTGATGATCGAATCGGCCGCGGTCGTCACGATGGCCTGGAGACGTTCGCGGCTCTCCTCGAGCGCCTTCTCGGCCGCGTCGCGCTCGACCGCGCCGCCCAGCAGGTTCGCGACGGTTTGCAGGAAATGGACGTCGTCGGGGGTGAACGACCGGCGCCGTCTGGTGTGGGCGCCGAACACGCCCCAGGGCTCGCCGCCTCGTCCCGCGTTCACGATCACGCAGCTCATGCCACTCACGATCCCATGCTCGCGCAGCAGCGTGGGCCCCTTGAATCGGGTCTCCGTGGCGAGATCCTCGACCACCACCGGCTGACCCACCAGCAGGGTGTAGCCCGCTTGAGAATCGGCGCCCGTCGGGACGACGGCGCTCGAAACCAGTCCTTCGCTCCAGCCGACGCCGGCGCGCAGTACCAGCTCGCCGGCGCCAGGCCGTAGCTCGAGAACCTTGCAGAATTCGCAACCCAGTGTCTCGACCGTGGTGCGGCAGGCATCGTCGAGCAGCGTCCGAAGGTGTCGATCGCGTAGCGCGCGGCTGCCGAGTGCCGAGACCGCCGCTTGTTGCCGGGCCTGCTGGGTCAGTCCCTCCTCGGCGCGCTGACGCTCGACGACTTCCGCCTGCAGTCGCTGGTTGGCGGTCTCGAGCTCGGCGGTGCGCTTCGCGACCCGCTTCTCCAGCTCCATCGAGAGCGTGCGCTGCCCCTCCTCGGCGTGCTTGAGCCGCGTCACGTCGGAAAACGTGACCGCC
Organism: uncultured bacterium; assembly: GCA_964650975.1. GTDB lineage: Bacteria > JADJOY01 > JADJOY01 > JADJOY01 > JADJOY01 > CAZYWA01. Next base: position 2,978 of record CAZYWA010000328.1, on the reverse strand, counting down.
GCGCCGTCGATGCGATCGTCGAGCGTGCGGTAGGGCACGATGCGACGGATGCACCACTGGTGCTCGTGCGTCTCGATCTCGCGCTCCCGGGGCCTCAGGTCCTGCAGCACCTGTTCGACATCGCTCAGCAGATCGTCGTCGGCGAATCGTTGGGTGATGTCCCGGATCGGCCGGCCCACGTCCGTGGCGATCAGGTTGAAGAGCCGGGTGCTCGAGGGAGTGAAGCGCTTGACGCGAAACCGAGTGTCGAGGAACACGGTGGCGATGTCCGTGCAATTCAAGAGGTTGGCCATGTCGTTGTTGGCCTCCTCCACCGCCTCGACCTTCTCCTGGAGCTGGTGATTGACCGTGGTCAGCTCCTCGTTCAGCGATTGCAGCTCCTCCTTCGAGGTCTCGAGCTCCTCGTTGGCCGACTGGAGCTCCTCGTTCATCGACATCACTTCTTCGTTCGAGGTCTTGAGCTCTTCGTTCGAGCTCTCCATCTCCTCGAGGGTGCTTTGCAGGTCGTCGCGCGTGGCCTTGAGCTCGTGCTCGAGCTGGCGCATCAGCAAATCGTCGGTCGGCGCGGGAAGGTCGCGATCGGGCGGCGCCTGGTGCTGGTCCTGGAACGTGACCAGCAGGAACCCCTCGGCGCCCGGCACCCCGGTCACCGGGCTCACCTGAGCGCTGACGTGCGCGGGGCCTCCGTTGCGCTGGATCCTGACTACTCCCGTGGCGGCCGGTTGCTCCTCGCGAATGGCCTGGTGGACCGCCACGCGGAGCTTGGTGCGCAGCCCTTCCCGGGCGAGGGCGATGATGTCCTGAGTGGGCTCGCCAGGGGGCTGGCCCAGGTAGCGCGTGGTGGGACCGAAGAAGTAGAGGACCTCGTGCTTGCGGTTGACGAGCACCGCGGCCGGGCCGAACGCGTCGAGCAGCAGCCGCTGCGTCACCGCGCCGAAGTCGACGCTCGGGCCGTCGTCGCGCGTGCTCGGCCAGCGCGGGCCCAGCGCGTACGCCGCCTTGCGGCTGGCGATCGGGAACTGGACCTGCTGGGCGCCCCTGGCGCCGATCCTGCGGTAAACGCGCCACTTCTTCGAGAGCGGCTCGAAGAGATCGATCTGGCGGCCGATCGTCTCGGCGGGACCGAGGAAGAGGTGGCCGTTCTCCCGCAGCGCGAAGTGCAGCAGCGCCACGACCTTCTTCTGGACGTCCGGCTCCAGGTAGATCAACAAGTTCCGGCACGACACCAGGTGGAGCTTCGAGAACGGCGCGTCGGTGATCAGGTTCTGCACCGCGAACACCACCGACTCGCGCAGCGGCTTCGTCACCTGGTAGCTCGACTCGTTCACCCGCGTGAAGAAGCGCTTGAGCCGATCCGGTGTCACGTCGGCCGCGATTCCCGGATAAACCCCGTGACGCGCCGTTTCGAGCGCGGCCTCGTTGACGTCGGTGGCGAAGATCTGCAGCGGGGCGCTCTTGCCCGTGGCCGCAAGCTGGTCCAGGAACGACATCGCGATCGAGTACGCCTCCTCGCCGGTGGCGCATGCCGGCGCCCACACGCGGATGGGCTGGTCGGGGGGCGCGTCGCGCACCAGCGGCGTCACGACGCTCTCCTCGAGCGCCTGGAACGCCTCGGGATCTCGGAAGAAGCTGGTCACGCCGATCACCAGATCGCGGGCCAGGTTGGCGAGCTCCTCGGGGTGCTGGCGGAGGTGAGCGAGGTAATCCGCGAGGCGATCGACGTGGTGGCTGAGTGCCATGCGCCGCTCGATCCGGCGCAGCAGCGTCTTCTTCCGGTAGCCGTGGAAGTCGGACTTGGTGCGCGCCTGGAGCAGCGCCACCACCCCGCCGAGATCGTCTTGGGGATCGTCCGCCTCCTGCCCGTGCGGCTCGTTCCGCATGTAGGAGTGGCGCACGTACCCGACCAGCGCGGCGGGCATTCGCTCCACCGGAAGCACGTAGTCGGCGAGTCCGGTGCCGACGGCGCTGAGCGGCATGCGGTCGTACGCGGCGGTGGCCGGATCCTGCACCATGGCCATGCCGCCCGCGGCCTTGACCGCCTTGAGCCCCAGCGACCCGTGCGACCCGGTGCCGGAAAGGATGATGCAGATCGCGCGCTCCTGCTGGTCGTCCGCCAGCGACCTGAGAAAAATGTCGATGGAGGTCTGGCTCGTGGCGCGCTCGACCGGGCCCGTGAGCCGCAGCACGCCACCCGCGATCGTCATGTAGTGATTGGGAGGAATCACGTAGACGCGGTTGGCCGCCGCCGGCATCCCTTCCCGAGCCTCGGTCACCGGCATCACCGTGTGGCGGGCCAGGAGCTCCACCATGAAACTTTGGTGGTTGGGGTCGAGATGAGGGATCAGCACGAACGCGACGCCGGTGTCCGGCGGCATCGCGGAGAAGAGCTTCTCGAAGGCGTCGAGGCCGCCGGCGGAAGCACCGATTCCCACCACCGGCGGACCGAGGGGCCGGTTGGATTCCGGCACCGGATGGGTGTCGCCGTCGGGCTGCGGCGCAGGCGGGACCGGGTTCTCCACGCGAACGGCTGGCGAAGCGACCGCGGTGCGCCGACGGGCCCTGCGCTCCGCGGGGTTGCGACTGTCTGGACTCGTGCGGCTCTTGGTGCTCTTGCGACTGTTCGAGGGGCTCGGGCGCTTGGCTCGCTTGCTCTTCGCCATTCCTTCCCTCCACCAAGGGTGCGCGAAGTATAGCGGCGCCACGAGAGGTCGGTACGATGCACCCGTGCGGCGTGTCAGGTCTAACCTGACGTGACGTGACGGCCGGACCCGATCGACAGGTTCTCGGCCGATCACTAGCGTAAGAAATGACCCGGGCTGGTCGGCAACGCGACCGCGATCGTGCGGCTCGTGGTTCGAGCGGAGGCCCGCGAGCTTGGAAAACGTGTCCGGCGCCCGTCGCGGTCGCGTGCTGGTGATCGACGACGATGTCAGCGTGCGCCGGGTGGTTTGCGCCGTCCTCGAGCGATCGGGGTTTTC
>CAZYWA010000327.1:0-8927 GCA_964650975.1 uncultured bacterium | reverse complement strand
GCGGCTCCCGACCGAGGCCGAGTGGGAGAAGGCGGCGCGCGGAGTAGACGCACGGACCTACCCGTGGGGCGAAGCGACGCCGACCTGCGACTTCGCGGTGATGAGCGATCCTGACGCGGGCGGAGACGGCTGTGGCAAAGGCAGCACGTGGCCGGTGGGCTCGAAGCCGGCCGGCGTGTCTCCCTACGGCGCGCTCGACATGGCGGGGAACGTGTTCCAGTGGGTGTCCGACTGGTACAGCCCAACCTACTACGCGAAGGGTCCGGGAAGGGATCCGCAAGGTCCGGGGACGGGAACGGAGACGATCCTACGCGGCGGCTCGTTCCTCAACACCCAGCACCTGCGCTCCTCGTACCGCCACGTGATCGGCGACCGGTCGACCTGGGACGACGGCGGCGGATTCCGTTGCGCCCGCAGCGGCGATTGATCGCGCGCAGATCGCGCCCGCGTCACGCCGCGACGTGCGCGGCCGCACTGGCGGACACCGAGCCGATTGGGCCGCGAACGCCGGGTGGGGTGGGGATGCTCGCCGGGCCCAGCGGGCCTTCGATGAGGCCGGTGATGAATCGCGCCTCGACCGGCCGGCTGAAGTAATAGCCCTGCATCAGATCGCACCCGCGCTCCATCAGGAACGCGCGCTGCTCGGCGGTCTCGACGCCCTCGGCCACCACCTGCAGGCCGAGCGCCCGAGACATCGACAGGATCGCCGAGGTGATGGCGCCGTCCTCGGGGTCGGCGATCACGTCGCGCACGAACGAGCGGTCGATCTTGAGGGTGTCGAAGTGGAAGCGACGCAGGTAGCTGAGCGACGAGAAGCCGGTGCCGAAGTCGTCGAGCGCGAAGCGCAGCCCGATCCGCCGCAGCTCGCGGAGGTTGTGCTCGACCGTGCCCTCCGCGCGCATGAGGGTGCGCTCGGTGATCTCGAGCTCGAGCTGTGCCGGGTCGAGCTGATACTCGGCGAGCAGCGCGCCGACCCGCTCGGCGAACCCGTCGCGGGTGAGCTGCACCGGCGACAGGTTCACCGCGGCGCGCAGCGGACCCATGCCGCTCTCGCGCCAGCGCGACAGCTGCGCGCACGCGGTGCGCAGCACCCAGTCGCCCACCGGCACGATGAGCCCGGTGTCCTCGGCGAGCGGGATGAACTGATCGGGCGGCACCAACCCGCGGCTGGGGCTGAACCATCGCACCAGCGCTTCGGCGCTCACGATCCGTCCGGTCGAGCTCTCCACGATCGGCTGCCAGAAGAGCCGCAGCTCGTCGCGCTCGATGGCGCGCCGCAGGCCCTCCTCGATCACCAGCCGCTCCACCGCCACCGCGTTGAGGGCGGTGTCGTAGAACTTGTAGTTGCCGCGGCCGTTCTCCTTCGCGTGGTAGAGCGCGGCGTCGGCGTTGCGGATCAGGGTCTCGGGATCCTCGCCGTCCTGCGGGAATACCGCCACGCCCATGCTGGCGCCGACCACCACCTCGTGTCCCTCGAGCGTGAGCGGGGCCGCGAGAACCGAGAGGATTCGGCGTGCCACTCTCGCCGCGTCCGCACCGCTGCGGATCTCGGTGAGCACCACCGTGAACTCGTCGCCGCCCAGGCGCGCGATGTCGGCGGGAAGCTCGGGCTCGGAGCGCGTCACCAGGTCGCTGCGCCGAACCGCGTCGGTGAGGCGCTGGCCGACCTCGCGCAGCAGCGCGTCGCCGGCGCCGTGGCCGAGCGTGTCGTTGATGCGCTTGAACTTGTCGAGATCGAGCATGATCACCGCGAGCTGTCGGCGGTGGCGTTTCGCCGTTGCCACGGCCGCGGCGAGGCGGTCCTGGCTCATGCGGCGATTGCCCAGACCGGTGAGGCTGTCGTGATACGCGAGGTCGCGCACGCGGCGCTCGCTGTCGCGAAGCTGCTGCACGGTCTCGGCGCCGCGCAGCGCGTAGCGCACGCGGTTCACCAGCATCAGCATGCTGAGCGGCTTGGAGAGGAAGTCGGTGGCGCCGGCGTCGTACGCGGCGCGCACCGAGTCGGACTCGTCGGAGCCGGTGACCACCACGATCGGCACGTCCTCGCCGTTGGGCAGCGCGCGCAGCCGGCGGCAGGTCTCGAACCCGTCCATGACGGGCATGCGCAGGTCGAGGAGCACCAGGTCGTAGGGCCGGCGCTCCCACATCTGCAGCCCGTCGATGCCGTTGGCCGCTTCGTCGACCGCGAATCCGGCCGGTTCGAGCACGCGCCGCGCGAGGCCGCGCAGGACGGGCTCGTCGTCGATGATCAAGATGCGCTGGGCCGGCGGGGTGGCGGTTGGGTTCATGGGGTCCTCGGTGCGAACCGGGTGGGTCAGCCCATCCGGTTCGCGAGCGCTACCTTCGCAAGGCCGGTGCCCCGTGGTGGGGCCGTGGGGACCGGCCTGCGATTTGCCCGGTGACGAGGCCAATGACCGGAAAATACTCGCAAAACCGGCGAGCTCGCGATCGACCGAGGGCCCTCGCCCGATCCTCGCGCGCGAACCTGCCAGGCATTTCGCCCGATCACCGCACAGACGAGCCCGAAGGCAGAATCGGGCGCCCGGTCGCGTGTGGCGCTCGACCCCGACCGTTCTTTCGCGGGCGCCGCGAATGTCTCAGACTGAAGGCGGTCATGATCGACGCGTGGCTCGCCGCGTACCGCGATCCGATGTTCTGGCTCTTCCCGGTGGGGGCGAGCCTGATCAGCATGGGGGCGTTCCTGGTGTTCGCGGCGCCTCTCACGTGGATCGCATGGGCGGACCCCGAGCCGCTCCGCAAGTACCGCATCCAGATCCGGAAGGGTGCGCGCGGCGAGATCGTCGGCCCGTCGATCCGCTTGTGGCTGCTCAACAACGCGATCGAGCTGCTGCTCGTCGTGGCGCTCTGGCCGCTGCTCCGCCACACCGGCGTCCACGCCGGACCGCTACCCAGGTGGTGGGTGATCGCGGGTCAGGTGATGTTCTTCATCTACCTCGATGACTTCCTCTTCTACTTCGTGCACCGCCGCATGCACGACGGCTGGCTCTACAAGAAGGTCCACTCGATCCACCACCGCATGACCACGCCATGGGCGGTCACCGCGCACTACATGCATCCGGTCGAGTTCCTGACCACCGCGGGGCTCATGCTGCTCGGGCCGATGGTGCTCGGCGTGCACGTGGTGACGCTCTGGATCTGGATCGTGTGGCGGCAGTGGGAAGCAGCCGAAGGCCACTGCGGCTACGAGCTCCCGTGGTCGATCACGCACCTGGTGCCGCTCAACGACGGCGCCGTCTATCACGACTTCCACCACGCCAAGATCCGCGGGAATTACGCCGGTTTCCTGGGCTGGGTGGACGGAGTGTTCGGCGAGTACTCGCGCGGGTATCTCGAGGATCGCGCGAGTCGCGGCAAGCGCCCGTCGCCCGCGGCACGAACACCCGCATGAGATCGCTCGGGACGCAGCTCGCGCCAGTGCCCCTTTGACTTTGCGCCGGAGTCGCCGCACTCGCCAACGGCGATCGCGCCGGTCGCGAACGGTGGTACAAGATCGCCCACGCGCTCAGGCAGCACTCGCTGGGCCACGGTTGGCGCCCGGTGGTGGATGAAGCCGGCGGAGGAAGCGAGTGAGCTCGAAGCGATCGAACGCGCGGAGCACGAGAGCGGGCGGTGCGCTCGTGGGGCGGGCGCCGGTACCGCCGCCGACTCCGAAACGCCGCACCAAGAAGCCCGCGAAGAGCGCGGCGAAACCGCCCCGCGTCGCACGCAAGGCCGCAGCGCGGAAAGGAGACAGGGTGCCCGAGCCGGTGAGCTGGGACGCGTCGAGCACCGTGGTGGTGGTGAACAGCGCCGCGGGCGGCGGGCGCGTCGGGCGGCAGTGGCGCGACATCGCGCTCGAGCTCACCCGCGCGCTGGGCGACGTGCACTTCGTGCTGAGCCGCGGATCTGGACACTGCATCGAGCTCGCCGCCGAAGCCGTCGCGAGCGGCGCACGCACGATCCTGTCGCTGGGAGGCGACGGCACTCACAACGAGGTGGTGAACGGCATCCTGCGCGCGCAGAAGAAGCCCGGTTCGGTGCGGCTCGGCATCCTGCCGGCTGGAACGGGCGGGGATTTTCGGCGCTTGCTCGAGCACAACGCGTCGATCGAGGCGGCCGCCCGCGCCATGCCGACCGTCGGCGACGCTCCCATCGACGCCGGCCTGACCCGCTTCGTGACCGACGACGGTCAGCCGGCGCAGCGCTACTTCCTCAACATCGCGTCGCTGGGCGTGAGCGGGCTGGTGGATCGTGCGGTGAACCGATCCACCAAGCGTTTCGGCGGCAAGGCCACGTTCCTGCTCGCCACGCTGCAGACGCTGCCGGTCTACAAGCCGCCCAAGGTGCGGCTCGTCGTCGACGGCACGGCCGTGGGGGAGTTCCGCATCTCGACGATCGCGGTGTGCAACGGCCAGTTCGCGGGCGGCAGCATGCACTTCGCGCCCCACGCGCGGCTTGGCGACGGGCTCTTCGACGTCACGGTGCTGCGCCACGCGTCGATCCTGCGGTCGCTGCCCGAAACGCCCAAGCTCTACGACGGCACGATCGAGGACTCGCTGCTCGCCGAGGTGTTCCGCGGCGCCCACGTGCGAGTCGAGCCGCTCGACGAGCGCAAGGCCTACATGGACATCGACGGCGAGGCGCCGGGCGTCGCGCCGGCGGAGTTCGAGATCTTGCCCCACGCGCTGCGCCTGCTTGGCGCCCGCCGCGACGTGCTGTAGCGCGAAGCTCGCGCCGCCCTCGGTCTGATCGTGGGGCCCGGCACCGGCGACATTCGTGGAGGTCGAGAACAGCTCACTCCCGCTCGACGTCGAGGACCGGTACGCGCCGTCCCAGTGAGAGGCCACGTGGCGTGAGCGGGCAGGCGTAAGCCAGCACCTCGACGCCCGCCTCCGCCGCTCGCCGCAGGCCCGCGGCGAAGTCCGGATCGATCGCGTGGTGAACGCGCATGGCGCGTGCCCGCGCGCTCTGGACGACGAACAGCACCGCGGCTCGCTCGCCGCCTCGGACGCGCATCGCCAGCTCACCCAGGTGCCTGAGCCCGCGGCTGGTGGGCGCGTCCGGAAAGAGGCCGACACCGCCGATCTCGAGGCCGACGCTCTTCACCTCGATCGTGCAGCAACGCCCGTCGTCGGCATGCACCTGGAAGTCGAAGCGGCTGGCGCCGATCTTCACCTCGCGGCGTACCCGCGGGTAGCCGTCGAACGGAGCGAGCGCGCCCACTCCGAGCGCCGCCTCGATCAGGCGGTTCGGCAGATGCGTGTCGGTCGACACGAGCTTTCGCCCTCGCCACGCTCCGACCGCCTGGAACCGGGTCTTGCGCGCGTTCCCGGTGGCATGCGCGAGCAACAGCCGGGCGCCGGGCACCAGTGTTTCCGCCAGCCGGCCGCGATCCGCGAGATGCGCCTCCACGACCTCGTGGCCGAGCCGCGCTCTCACCAGAAAGCGATTCGGCCGATCGATGAACACCGCCTCGACGATCTGGCCGCCACGTCCGAGCGGCAGGTGGATGCGCGTCGTCGCTGTCATCGCCGCAGGCACGATTGCGCCATGCTAGCGCGAATGGAGTCCCTCGCTACGCCCGCCACCGGGATGCCTCGGACGCGCTGGCCGTCGATCGACGTGCTGCGCGGGCTCGCGGTCGCCGGGATGATCCTGGTCAATCACCCGGGCGACATGAACCACGTCTACGATCCGCTGTCGCACGCCGACTGGAACGGGTTCTCGCCCGCCGATCTGGTGTTCCCGCTCTTCATCTTCGTGCTCGGGATGTCGGTTTGGCTGTCGCTCGGCGTGTCGCGCTCGGGTGTCGTGCCGCCGCGGCCAGCGCCGTGGCGCAAGATCCTGCGGCGCACGGCGCTCTTGGTGCTCCTCGGGCTCGCCCTCAACGTGGTGCACGGGTTGCCCTATTTCGATCTCCTCGGCGTGCGGATCCCCGGCATCCTGCAGCGCATCGCGGTCTGCTATCTGGCCACGGCGGCGCTGGTGCTGCTCTCGTCGCCCGCGGCCCAGCTCGGTGTGGCGCTCGGGTTGCTGGTGCTCTACACGCTGCTGCTGCGCTACGTGCCGATCGCCGGCCAGGGGGTGAGCGATCTCGACGTTCCCGAGGCGACGATCTCCGCTCACGTCGACCGGTTTCTCTTCGGCACGCACCTGTGGAAGCAGACCTGGGACCCGGAGGGAGTGCTGAGCACCTTGCCCGCGATCGCGAACTCGATCGCAGGGGCGCTCGCGGCGGCGTGGATGACGCGTGCGCCGAGCTCCGAAGCGAGGATGCGCGGACTCAAGGCGGGCGCGGCGGCGGCGCTCCTGGCGAGCGCCTGCGCGGCGACGGTCGTGCCGGTCAACAAGAACCTCTGGACGGCGTCGTTCGCGCTGCTCACGATCGGTCTCTCGCTGCTGACACTGCTGGTTTGCATGGCGCTCGTCGAGCGGGCCGGCACCACCGGAATCGCGCGCCCGCTGCTGGTGCTCGGCAGCAATCCACTCGCGATCTACATCGGCTCCGAGGTGATCGATCAGCTCCTGGCCGTGATCCCGCGCGCTGCGCCGGGTGGATCGATCCGCGATTTCCTGTTCGGGCATCTGTTCGCGTCGTGGGCGCCGCCCCAGCTGGCTTCGTTCGCGTATGCAGCCGTGTACCTGGCGATCTGGATCGGCGTCGCGAGCCATCTGCACCGTCGCGGCGTGGTCGTTCGGATCTGAGCGCCGAGGCCCGAACGATGAGCGAGGGACGGATCGGCGTGTGGCGGCTCGTTCGTGCGGTGAAAGGGCTCGTGGCGATCGTGCTGCTTGCCATCGTGTCGACGCCCGAGAGCTGGGCGCGCGCACCCAGGCTCGACTCCGCTCCACCCGCGCGCGGCAGCCTGGCCGCGGCCACCGCGCCGGTGCTGCCGCCACCCGACCTGGGACCCGACACGAGCTTGCTCGACGTCGCGGAGCACGAGCGGCTGCTGGTGATCGCGCCGCACCCGGACGACGAGACGCTCGGTGCCGGCGCGCTGATCCAGCGCGTGCTCGCGCGCGGCGGTACGGTGCGGATCGTGTGGGTCACCGCCGGTGACGGATACGTGGAGGCGGTCGAGCACGCGACCGGCGAGCTGCGTCCGCGCGCGTCCGAGTTCGTGGCCTACGGTGAACGCCGCATCGGCGAGGCGCACGACGCGGCACGGATCCTCGCCGGGAAGAGCGAGACCAAGAAGCGTCACACCGACCTGCTGGGCTTCCCGGACGGCGGCTTGTTGCCGCTCTTGCGCGATCACTGGGCGCGAATCCATCCCGAGCGATCGTCGACGACCGATGCGTCGCGTCCGCCCTATCGCGAAGCGGACGACTCGAGCGCTCCCTACGACGGCGCCGACCTGCGCCGGGAGCTCAAGCATCTGGTCTCGGAGGCGCGGCCCACGCTGATCGCGTTTCCCGACCCCGCCGACAAGCACCCGGACCATCACGCCGCGGGCATCTTCACGCTGCTCGCGGTGGACGATTGGGCCGACGCTCACGACCTCTATCGAAAGGGAATGCCGCGAGTGCTCGCCTACATGGTGCACTGGCCCGGCTGGCCACCGGGGTGGGACCAGCCGGTCGATCAGCAGGATCTCCTGGCACCGCTCCATCTACCCACGTACTTGCCGGACCGCGGTCTCCCGCGGGTGGCGCTGGCGCTGACGCCCGCGGAGATCGAAATCGAGCTCAAGGCCCTCGCCGCGCACAAGACCCAGCAGCAGGTCATGCCGCGTCTGTTGCGGGCGCTGGTGCGGCCCACCGTGACCTACACCGAGTTCACCGGCACCGCCGTCGACCGGCTGACCAGCTCGATCGAGCGCGAGATCGCGGATTTCGAGAAGGGGCTCCCGGCGCCGCCGCCATGACGGGCGCGAAAGGTTCGCCCGCGGGAGGACGGGTGGGGCGAGGCGACGTGGACACGGCACGCGACCGCCTCGCCGTTGCGGCTCTGGTCGCCGTCTCATTCCTCGTGTTCGTGGCGTCGCCGGTGCTGCAGATCACCGATCACAAGTATCTGCTCATGGCGTCCGACTCGTTGGTGCGGCGTGGCACGCTCCGGCTCGACGGACTCACGTTGCCCGAGGGTGTGCTCGTTCCAGGCGCGGATGCGACGTCGCCGAACTACCGCATCGAGGTGGCGAACGGGCACTACTACCATCTCTTTCCGGTGGGGTCGGCGATTCTTTCGGCTCCCGCCGTATGGCTGCTGCGGCTGGTGCGAGTGGTGAGTGTCGATGCGGCGGGGCGTTACCACGCGATCGGCGAGCACCATCTCAATCGGTTGCTTGCGGCGGTGCTCATGGCGTTTCTCGCGGTGCCGCTCTACGGCATCGCGCGGGCGTTTCACGGCATGCGCGCGAGTGCCGCGCTGGTCGGGGCAACCATGCTGGGCTCGCAGGTGGCGAGCACGGCGTCGCGCGGGCTCTGGTCGCACGGCTGGGCGATCGTGCTGCTGGCGGTGGCGCTCGCGCACGTGGTGCGCGTCGAGAGCGACGAGACCGGGTCCGCGCGGCTGCGCCCGACCTGGCTCGGGACGCTGCTTGCGTGGGCTTACCTCTGCCGGCCGACGCTCGCGATCGCGGCGCTGGGGACGATCGGCTGGCTGGCCATGCGCGCGTCGAGGCGGCGCACTGCGCTCCTGGCCGGGGCGGTCGGGGGTGCCTGGATCGGCGCCTTCATGCTCTGGTCCGAGCTGACGCACGGTCGCGTTTTGCCCGCGTATTACGCCGCGGGGCGGCTCTCGTGGGCCGGTCTCGCGACCGGTCTCGCCGGCAATCTGTGGAGCCCGTCGCGCGGCACGCTGGTGTTCGAGCCGTGGCTCGTCTGGCTCGGGTGGCAAGCGTGGCGGCACTGGAAGGAGTTGCCGTCGCGCGGGCTCGTAGTGCTGGCGGGGCTGGTGAGTGTCGTGCACGTGCTCACGG
>CAZYWA010000326.1:0-8945 GCA_964650975.1 uncultured bacterium | reverse complement strand
GGTCTGCGCCACGTCCGGATAGCCGAGCGGATTTTGCGGCGTGCTCGGACCGTCGAAGACCCACGACCGCGCCAGCCAGATGCTGTTCTTGGTGGTGTAGAGGGTGCCGCGCGTCATGCGGTCCTGGTTGTTGTTCTGCTTGTCGACCACCAGACCGTTGTTCACGATGTCGTAGTCGGTGGAGTAGGAGCCGCTGCCCCACGGACCGCAGTAGAGCGTGGTCTTGTCGAGCGGGCTCACGCCCGGCGTGCCCGCGACGTACTCGCAGAGCAGGAAGCGCGACATCGTGACCGAGCCACCGGGCGCCACGGCGGCTTGCGGCGGGTTGAGCGTGAGGCTGAACTTGCCGTCGAACGTGACCGGGACGGCGCTCGCGATGTTGACCGCGGTGTTGTTGCCGACCGTGAGCCAGATGCTGAGCTTCTTGTTCGTGGCCGGCTTGCAGTAGCCGAAGATGTAGCTGATGGCGTTGCCGTTGCCGGTCGAGACGCCGTCGTCGTGGCCGTTCATCTTGAAGCTCGTGATGTAAGTCGGGCCGTTGTAGGTGGCGTTCACGAACCCGAGCGGCTTGCCGTCGTTCGGGTCCCAGAAGGCCGAGGCCGGTCCAGGGGACCACGTGGTGGCGCTCGCGAGCGAGGCGGTCAAACCGATCGCCAGCGCGGCGCCGATGAATGTCGCTTTCATGGGTTTCCTCCGGGCGCACGGCTCGAATCGTCGCCGTCGCGGTGTGCGCCCGGACGATCGGCGGGTGCGCGGATTCGAGTCGGAGGGCGGCGATGCGAACGCGGTGCCTCTGATGGAGGCCGGTTCAGCGCCCGCACACGTGGAGGAAACCGCTGGATTTGCGGGATGTTCGATCGTGAAGCGACGGCGAAGTGTGCGACTCGTTCGTCTCGCTGGGGGGACGCGACCGTCCCGGTGGCTCAGCGCTGGGACGGGGGCGAGCCGGGCGGCGACCCTGCTAGCCTCGGCGCGGGGAGCAGGGCTTCAGGGTTTCTCGTGCGCCGGTCTGATCGCGCCCGCTGTCTGCTTTCCGAACGATCCATTCGGTGACCAGACACAAAAACTTGTCTCTGGCTGGGTAGATCGGTGGAACTACCCGAGTTGATTGCGGACTCGACCGACGCCCCCGGCTCCGTCCAACGGCAGGCTACTTGTAAGGTCAAATCCCGAGGACGTAAGATCCCACCAAATCCGAGGGGCTTCGATGTCATCGGCAGCCGCAATTGCGATCGACCCAGTTCCGCCCTTGGCGAGCCTGCCGCTCTCGCCCGGAGTGCGTCTCGGCAAGTTCGAGATCGTCCGCGAGTTTGCGAGTGGCGGCATGGGCCGGATCTATGTGGCCCACGACACCATCACCGGCGTCGCGGTTGCCCTCAAGGTCCTGATTCCGGCTGCGGACCCCGAGCCCGGCCGGCTCGAGCGATTCAAGCGCGAGTCGCTGATCTGTAAGCAGCTCGCCCATCCGAACATCATCCGCATCTTCGACATCGACGAGGACGCGGGCTTCTACTTCATCTCGATGGAATTGCTCCAGGGGCGCGACCTGCGCGCGCTCCTCGACTCCGAGCCGCTACCCGAGCTCGACTGGATCTACACGCTCAGCCTGCAAGTGCTGGCCGGGCTCGAGTTCGCGCACGCCCAGAGCATCGTGCATCGCGACTTCAAGCCGCAGAACATCTTCGTCATGCTGTCGGGTCAGGTGAAGCTGCTCGACTTCGGCGTGTCTCAGGCGCTCACCATCAGCTCGCACACGACCCCCGGCTCGATGGTCGGGACCCCCGGCTACATCAGCCCCGAGCAGGCACAGGGGAAGCGCGACATCGACGGGCGTGCGGACATCTACTCACTGGGCGTCGTGCTCTACGAGATGCTCACGGGACGGTTGCCGTTCCGGGGCGAAAGCCCGATCGGCGTGGCCGCGGCGCACGTATACGAAACACCGCCGCCGATCCGGGACGTGAGCCCCGAGGTACCTAAGAAGTTGGCCCTCGTCGTGATGCGCTGCCTCGAAAAGGCGCCCTCCGCACGCTACGCGAACGTTGCCGCGCTTCGCGCCGCCTTGACCGCCGCGGCGCGCGACGCGGGCGTACCGGTCGACGCGATCGCGGATGCCTTGGCGAAGCGCGGAACGCCGACACCGTCGCCGGTCGATCCCGAGCCGCAGAATGGGGTCGTGACGAAGGTGTTGCCGCGTCGAATTCCTCGGTCTCCCGTCACGGCATCGAGCCGAATTTCTCGTTGGGTTCTGGGGGGTGCGGTGGGTCTGGTCGCGGCCGTCGTCATCGGTGCGAGCCCGCAAGCCCTCGCGCTATGCAATCGCGCGAGGCTCGCACTCGCGCGCAACGACCTGGACGCCGCGAGCAAGGATCTGAAGTGGGCCAGTGCACTGGGCCCACAACTCAACGAGGTTCATCAGCTCTTGGCTGAGCTCGACATGAAACTCGGAGAGAACGAAGCCGCGGCAGATCAGCTCAAAGCTGTCCTCGCGCGCTCACCCGGCGATTCCATCGCCGCGATTCTTCTGGCCGACCTCCTCAAGCGCGAGCGGCTCCTTGCCGACACCGAGCGTCAGAAGCGAATCGACGAGCTGGTGAAGGAGCTGAGCAAGCCCGATGCATTGACCGGTGGTGCACTGAAGGATCGAGCACCTCGGGACCCGTGGACGAGCCGGCCGCGAACGATCTGGATGCTCGAGATCGAGCATGGCGCCGAGCTTCGCCCCGGCTATGCCCTCGCCTTGCAGGCGGCGCTGGAGGAGAGCCTCGTGGCGCTCCCCGGAACCTACATCGTCGAGCGGGACCTGATCGAAAAGCTTCTCACGGAGCTCACCATAGCGAAGTCACCCCTCGCAGACCCGAGCAAGAGTCTCGAGCGGGGAAAGCTCATCAGTGCACGCTTCATCATCCGCGCGGTGCTCAACAGCCTGGACGACAGGGCGACCCTGCAGTGGAAAGTGATCGACGTCGAGACAAGCGAGGACGTTGCGAGGGACTCGCTGACCATTGACACAGCCGCCAATCCCAACGATGCCGCGGCGGAAGCAGCGAAAGAGATCGACCGCAAGTTACTGGAGCGCTACCCTGTCCGCGGCCGAGTGAAGGAAGTACGACCTGATGGCACCCTTCTGCTCAACGTCGGGTCCGAGGTGGGCCTGCGCGTTGGGAGCGCTGTCGGGCTGTTCCCCACTCAAAGTCAAGAAGGTGTAGCCGTACTCGCGGCGCGCGACGCTACCGTGGAGCATGCGCTCATCACGTCCGTCTACGCCGGCGCTGCCACAGCCACGCCAAGTCGTCCGCTGGATGCTCGCGAGCTGCGCGGGTTCCTGGTTCAGGCGGCGATGAGCCGTTGACGATGGCGGAAGCACATTTACTGCGATTCGTACCGAAGCACTTAGAGGAGGTAAGCAGCGGTGGTATTGCGACCGGGTCCGCGATACCACTTGAATTTGCTAAGACAGATAAGTAAATATTCCGTGCCTGAGAATGCCGGGCTAGACGCTTGAAGGCTCGCCCCTAGATCTCGCATTCGCTTCCGGCCGCCTGCAGCGAACGCTTCAGCGATGATACCCACCTGGAGTGCATCTCGGCGAGTGGTCGCTGGATTTCGCAGGCTCCTCCTCCTGTTTACCGTGATCGCGAACTGGTATGCGATAGCCCTGTCTAGCGGTGTCGCTCGAGCCCAGGCTCCAGTCGAGGTCGTATTCAGTTCCCCGCCGAGCCCCGTCGGTGCCGGTGCTAGAGCTAGCGGTGTGGGCTCAGCATTCATCGCCCTTGCAGATGATGCGACCGCGGTATCTTGGAACCCTGCCGGGCTAATCCAGCTCCAGCGTCCTGAAATGTCGGTGGTTGGGCGAAATACCTTTGAAGTCGACCACCTTGGATCCGGTGAACGCGCAGTGGCGGGCGATGCTTCAGGCCAGGAGTACGGCAATCAGGGGCAAACGAGAAGCTTCGATCGGCCCTCGCTAAATTTTTTGAGTCTCGCTGTGCCAGCCGAAATTGCAAGCCGAAACTTTGTTGCTTCCTTGAGTTACCAGCAAATGCTTTCGTTCGACCAGAACGTTCGCTTCAGAATCGACAATACAAATTTCAACTATACGGCGAGAGGAGCTACGCATATCGTCCAGACTGGGGGCGTCGATGCGGTCACCTGCGGGCTTGCGGGGGAGGCTGCGCCCGGACTGTCCCTTGGCGCGTCAATCAACTATTGGATCGACGGCCTCGACCACCCCTATGCCTGGCGAGAACTTGACAGCGAGAGTGTGTCTCTGACCTTTTCCGATGGCACGGTAGTACCCGCCGGTGGCCTTTCTCAGGATACATTCGAACACTTCAGGGGCGCAAACGGCTCGCTCGGATTCCTCTGGCGGCTAGACAGTTCGATATCGCTTGGGGGCGTCTGGAAATGGCCGTTCACCGCTCATGTCAATCATATCTCCCGCCTCCTCGATGATCCGACATCAACAGTTGTGCGGGCGCGCCATCGTCTGCAATTTCCGGCATCCTACGGGCTGGGTCTGAGTTGGCGCCCAACGGATCGTTTGACTTTCTCTTCAGACCTGACTTATGTCGACTGGGGCCGATTTCGAGCCGTCGACTCTGCAGGGACCGAGTATCTGGTGACTGGGGATCCAGCCGGTAGCGCCTCTGTGGACGGCGTGTTCACCCCCCGCGTCGGGACTGAGTATCTTTTCTTGGTGCGCCCGGGGTATGCGATCGCGACTCGCGGTGGAGTCTTCTATGATCCCCAGCCCGCTCGTGGATCATCGAAGTCATTCTTCGGAGGCAGCCTTGGTATCGGCTTAACATTTTCAAGCCTCAGCGTGGACTTGGCCTATCAAATCCGGTTTGGCCTCGACGCCAGAAATACTAGCGTGGCGACGCAATTTCTCGACGTGGCGAATATTCCCTCGGATACAATCCAGAACACGATATATTTGTCGCTCATTCGGTATTTCTGATGTGCGCACACAGGTCCGATTGTGTATCATCAAGGCCTACGCTGGCGCGGCGCCAGTGGATCACAGCGAACGACCGCTTTTGGGGCGAGGCGTGCCCAGCTAAGAATCACACTGAAAATGGAGAACTAAAATTATGATACGAAATCGATGGCACTTCCTGGTGATGGTTCTGAGCGTGCTTGCGTTGGGTGGCGAGGGGTGTTCGACAACTTTTTATGGTACCGAGGAGACTTGGAAGGTTGGGGACGATGTCAGAAAAGTTGTGATCGTCGACAAACTTTCCAATAGTCTAAACGCTTGCAGCCCGCTTGATCCGAAGCGAGTGGTTGACTCAAGTAACATCACTGCTGCGGAGGCGGGTGAGGCCAGTGGGTGCGATCCTGTGCCCATGGACACGACCAAGTTTGAGAAGCGGTCAGTTCCACCTCTGGGCCTCCCAGGGGATACGCTTTGCATCTTGACGTTCACGGTCACGGGTGGTCCGCCAGCGGGAACAACTTGCCAGTGCAATCCCGGCAATCAGATTGCCTGTGGGGGGAATGGAAACTACAATTGCAACGGAACGAAAGGGTCAAACGAGGGGGTAACATTTTCCTCAGGAAATGGAGGTTCGCATCCCTGCGGAACATGTAGTGGAACGACATATAACTGCAATGCGGCTGTGCATTATCCTTGATCGCACTCTTGCATCACGCGCGACTGACCTGAGGGGCCGATTTGGCCTGAAAAGCCGAATTTAAGGAGAACCGCAACATGGTTAGGTACCGAGTTGTCAACGTGATCCCGGCTGATGCCTCTTCGGAGAGCAACGACGATTTTCAGCCGTGCCTAGCCGTCGATCCGGGCCTTCCAAGTGCCATGGTCGTCACGGCCTATTCGCCCGCTCAGAGCAGTGCTCGTGGGTCAGCGCCTTATTTCCTTTCGGAAGACGGTGGCGAGAACTGGCAAGCGCTCTCAAATATCCCAAGGCGCGGTAGCCATAACCAAACGTGCGTGTTCGTAGGAAGCGCAGCGACGAGAGGGGCAGGGCCTGCTGGCGCCCTCTATGTTGCTATGGTGCCAGATGATCAAAACTCCTCAGAATTAGTTGTCTACCGATTCCAGACCGCAACGGCACAAGGGTCTCGAGTCTATTATCTGCAATCGGGTGCGGATCAGCCGTGGGTCGATGGCGTGACCGTGGCGTCGGGGCCAGATGCCGGCAAGGAGCGGCTATACGTTGGGTATAATCTTCTTGGGGATGTCGCCGAGGGAAGAACCGCGCGGCTGGCTGTATGTCTTGATGCCCATCCGAGCGGGAATGCGCCGCCGGTGTTTTCTACGATTGTACTGGACCGCCATGCGCCGAGCCCGGCGGACGACACACCGGTACGGACGGCGATCCACGGGGGGGTCGGTCATATCTTTGTCGCATTCAAAAGCCTAATATCTTATGATCCCGATACGCAGCGGAGTCGCGCAAGCTTGATTGTAGTTCGGGACGACAATTGGGGCCAAGGGTCGACGGAAGTCGGGCCCTTTGAGGCCTTGAAAGATAGTGCGACTGTTCCGGGCGTTGTCGTGTCGTCCGTAGATTTGCTGAACCGAGGCAACACCCTGCTTGGTGTCCGGTCGAGTTGCGATCTCAGTATCGCGGTGGATCCGAGGGGCGGTGCAAACGCGGCACGGGTTGTCTACGTGGCGTGGACGTCGAACGATGATGCGGCGAACCCCTCGAGATACGTATTGCACGTGTCACGCTCGACGGATGCCGGTGTGACCTGGACTCTGATACTGAGCGTGACGGATGCCACGCTCCCGAGCATGGCAGTCAACGCCGCTGGCGTGGTTGGGTTACTTTATCAGAAGGTGGTGGCAGGATCGAGCCCAGTCGAGACGCACTTCCAACGGTTCGCGGGCACGAGTTGGGATGACAGAGTGCTGGCCCGAACGGCTGCGCCGACGAATTTCGCGAGTGATCTCTCGCGAGTTGTCGGTGTTGGGGCGAACTTCTACGGTTGCTTCCCAGCTATGAATTCTCCCGACCCGGATGGTCATTATTTCCTTCCGGGCGGCGGCGGAGCCGTGAGGTTTCAACGCCCGGCATCTGTGGATCCATTCTTCTTCGCCGTCGAGGAAAGCTGAAAGAGAGGGCGAAGCTCGCGCGGTTCTGCGGAGTGGGTGACGTGGGGGACCGATTCAGGGAGCCGGGGTTCGCTAATCACCGAACAACTAGAAGATCACCCGCGGTGGGCTGTGCCTTCTTCGCACTTAGCGCCGCGACCGCGACTTTGGATCCTGGAACAGGCGCGGCGATTACGCGCCCACGGGCTATCTCTGAATACCCGGGGCCCAGCACAGGCCCATCGACGGGGCTGGGAATGGGGATAGCCGCTCGGAAGAGTGCCACGCGCACGTTGGGAATGAGTCTTTCCTGTCCAACCCTGTCGATGGTGACTTGGTCACCATCGACTCGGATGACGGGAGCCTCCAGCGCCGGAATCGACAGTGCTAACTTCTGCGCGAGGGAGGACATGACGCGCTTCAGGTCTGCCGTGTCCGCGTGCTCGGAGTAGATGTCTTGGATGACAAGATCTTCACTCGTTTCGGTATCGACGATCTTGACCCACGCTTCCACAGATCCGGCGCGACGGTAGGCGCGGCCGACGAGGATCGCTTCGGCCTGTACGAGGCGGCCCAGTTTCAGGGCATATTCAGGGTCCACCAGGTCACTCTGGGAGTGGCGCAGCTCAGCGAGGACTTGGTCGATGGTCTCCCGGTCGACGATCCGGTAGCGCCGCTGCTCGACGAGTCCGTCCACCAAGAACTCCTGGAGGGCGGGGGACAGGTCGCTCATGGTCAACAACTCGCCCAGGACGTCGCCTTCGCCGAACGGCATGTCGGCCACCGCGAGCCGGATGCTCGGGTCTTCGATCGCGGGGCGTTTGCGCTCGATGTTGATGACCCGGTCGGCGCGCTTGCCCGTCAGGTCCACGGCCGAGACGCGGATCTGGTTGGGTCCCTCCGCGAGCGGCAGCAGGCTGCTGAAGAACACGTAACGGCCAGGGGTGAACTGGAGCGGCTTGCCGTTGACCTCGATCGAACGCACCTGGGTGTCGTCGGAGGCGTTGCCGCTGATCTGGACGCGGTCGAGGTAGACGGTCTGGGTCTCGGCGAGGCCGTCGATGCGCACGACTGGTGGGTCGCGGTCGAGCGCAG
Organism: uncultured bacterium; assembly: GCA_964650975.1. GTDB lineage: Bacteria > JADJOY01 > JADJOY01 > JADJOY01 > JADJOY01 > CAZYWA01. The sequence continues at coordinate 784 of CAZYWA010000326.1, read as the reverse complement.
CCGAGAGCTTATCGCCTAGTTTCCAGTGGATTTCGTTGAGTGTGGAGCTTGCGACCTGGTGCGGAACGGGCGTCGCTGGCTCGGGTAGGTCCGAATCGAGGGATGCGACCTGGGGACGGGGGATTGTTCCGCGGAACACTCCCTCGCTCGAGTTTGCCGCGGCAAAGTGAATCCCTATTCGCCGGGCGGTGGCGGTGCCCTCCAGCACGATCGTGCCTTCGGTGGTGTTGCCGAGCTTGTCCTGGGCAGAGAACTCGATTCGGCCGTCGGGTGGCGGGGACACATGGATGTGCAGTGGTACTCCGGCCCCGGCGGTCGGCGGCGGCTGCTTGTCGCCGAATCGAATCTCCGCGACACCGGAGGTGTCCTCAACCGTCGCGGTGATGTCGACGCTTCCCCCCGCGAGCGGTTCGATGTCCTCGATCGCGACGACCGGGCCGTTCCGGTCGCCGGTTATGTGGACCTCGATCTCGCTCCTCTTGCCGAGAAGGTCGGTGGCGACCACCTCCGCGCGGTTCTCGCCGAGGTCGACCGGGATCTCGACGCGGAACGGAAGGTCGCTTTCGGCGAGCTCAATGAGCTGCTTCTTCCCGTTGACTTCGATGGATTCGATGTACCGGTCCGAGAGCGCGTGCCCGCTGAGCCACACGCTCGGCTCGCGGGTCGCGAAGGTTTCGCCGCCGTCGACTTCGATGGCGGGTCCCGGCTCTGGTCCGATTCCGCGCCGCTTGAGCAGCCGGCGCCGCGTCTCGTTCAGGTAGAACTTGGCGCGCGCGGACGGCAG
>CAZYWA010000325.1:4399-8949 GCA_964650975.1 uncultured bacterium | reverse complement strand
GCCGTGCGCCTGGAGCCAGCCCGCCGCCAGGTGCGACGGCGGGCGCACGTCGGGTCGGCGATCGCGGTGGCAGGTCGCGCAGTCGGTCGAGGCACCGCTTTGCGAGTGGCAGCTCAGGCAGGATTCCATCGCCATCGGATAGGTGAAGACGGAGCGCTTCACCGGGCCGAACTTCTCGTTGTCGATGGGAAGCTGGTGGCAGCGCTCGCACGCGATCGGCTCGTCGGTCTTGAGCTTGGTGTGATCGGCGTGACGGAACTTCACGTCCTGGAACGCGTGCGGCTTCCAGATCACCTCGCCGGTCTCGGCGGTGTGGCACTCCTTGCAGAAGCGGTTGGGGTTGGCTTTCGCCTCCTCGACCGGCACGGCGACGTCGTGGCAGCCGCCTTCCTTGCCGTAGCAACCCGTGGCTCCCTGGTGCGACGGCAACGTGTAGGCGCGGCCGTCGGCGTCGAGCGAATGACACGCCACGCATTTGTCGTAACCGGGCTCGTCCTTGATCTGACCCGGGTGCTCGCCGTGCGAGAAATGCAGTCCGGTGTCGTAACCGAATCCGAAGCAACCGCCCGAAAGGCCGAAGAGCCCAGCGCAGATCGACGCCAGGAGAGACGCGCGGAGCCGGTGTGGACGTTTCATGTCAGAAGTAGACCGTCACGTCGACGAACAGTTGTTGGACTCGCTCGAGATCGGGGATCACGGTCGGGAACTCGTCGGGCGGCAGCGTGATCGGCGACGACGGCAGTCGTACCACCAGATCCTTGAGATAGCCGTAGCCCGCGGTGACCAGCAGATGCCCGGGCCAGCGATAGCGGACGTAGCCGGTCAGGTCCCAGGAGCTGAGGTCGCGCGCGGTCTCGAAACGGGTTCGCGACTCGTCGAAGAACCGGTAGCCGGGGCGAAGCACCACCAGGAGCCGCGAGGTGAGCATGCGCAGCGTCACCTCGCCCAGGATCTCGCTGTACGCGGTCTCGCCCTCGCCCGTGGTCACCGAGAGATCGCCCGGGCCCAGATCCGGCGGGATGTCCTTCAAGAACGTCTGATGGCGCAGGCCCGTCACGGAGGTGTCGACGGCCTCGATCGGACCGACGCCGTGGATGTCCGTGGCGTAGACGCCGCCGCCGGCCTCCACGAAGTCCGCGTTGCTGGTGTCGGCTCCGGCGCTGCCCTCGAAGACCCGCGCGTCGAACGTGCCGCTCAACCCGAGCGCCGCCCAGCTGGGACGCAACAGCGTCCACGAGCCGTCGAGCTGGAGCTCGTGAAACGGCGGAAGCGGCGGCAAGAGCAGCCGGTCGAGGTTCGCCTGATCGGGCGGAAGCTGGGACGCCGAGGTGAAGTCGAACGGCAGATCGTCGTGTGCGCTGGCGGCTTTGTAGTAATAGGACGCGTAGAGCGACGCGTCGCGGCCCTCGAGCCCGCCGTCGCCGAAATCGATCCACGAGGTGTTGAGGCTCAGGTCGCGCAGTCCGGCGCCCAGGCTCGTGACCTCGAAGGAGCCGTTCCAGGTATCAGAAAGCTCCTGGAACACGAAGAGATCGGCCTCGTTCTTGGCGTAATACACGTCCGAGAGCTCGACTCGCGTGTGCGGCGCAGGGCGCGAGATCCAGGTGCCGCCGGCCACCAGCCGGTCCTCGGGATCGATCTCGTAAGTCACGCGCCGGCCGGCGAGCAGCACCACGCGGCCGTCGAGCGGAGCCGCGAGGTTGAGCTCGCCGCCGTCGAAGTGCAGCGGTTCGACCAGATAGCGGTACTCGCGTCCCACCTTGATCTGGCCGTCGTCGGGGAGCTGGTCGTAGGCGGCCCACGCCTCCATCAGGCGCACCTCGCGATTGCCCGAGTAGTAGTCGCGGGCGTCGACGAAGGGCGAGCCGGCGCCGGTGCCGTCGAGATCCTGGGCGTAGCGCAGCGAGCCGCTCATCGAGAGGCCGTCGATGCCGAAGCCGCTCTCGGAGAGCTTGAGCTCCTCGAAGAGATCGTCGTCGTGGACCGAGTCGTGGGTGGGGGCGGTGGTGGTGCCCCACTCGTGTCGGTAGCGGCTCGAGAGCGAGCCCCAGAAGCTGGCGTCGGAGCTGGCGCTCGCGGCGTCTTCGGCCGAGCACGTCACCGCGATCGGCCAAACGAGGAGCATCGCGAGAAGCGCCGCCGCGCGCGAACGCCGCATCATTCGACCGGGCTACCGGTTGGAGGGACGCGGTCCCTCGCGTCCGCGGCGATCGATCGTGATGGGACGCTGCGGCTGCGAGGGACCGCAGCCCTCCAGGAGCGGTCGAGAGTGCTCCGGGTCGGAGGGACGCGGTCTCTCGCGTCCGCGGAGGCCGGTCGCGATGCGGCGCTGCGGCTGCGAGGGACGGCAGCCCTCCCATGGGCGGCAGCCCTGCCGTGGGCCGCGGGTGGGGCGTGGTCTCTCGTGCCCGCGGGGGTCGCGGCGGTTTTCGCGCGGAAGTGGTACTTGTGGCAGGACTCGCAGCGCAGCGACGCGGCGAGGCCGTCGCGGTGGCAGGCGACGCAGGTTTCCATCGAGCTCGGGTAGTCGCCGGCCTTCCGCACCACTTCGTCGAAGTCCGAATTGCCGTCGAAGCCGTCGGCGTGACACTGCGCGCAGTCGAGCGTTCCCTTCGCGTCGAAGAGCGACGGCGCGGTCTTCGCTTCCAGGTGATCGCGGTGCGCGAAGCGCACGTGCACCGAGCGCCTGGGCAGCTTGGGCAGCGAGCCGTCGGAAGTGGTGTGGCATTCCTTGCAGAAACGGCTCGGCGATTTCTTGGCTTCCTCGATGGGCACCGCCGCGGTGTGGCATTTCTCGCCGGCGCCGCCCGCGCAGCCCTTCTGGCCCTCGTGCGACGGGATCGTGTACTCGCGGTTCGCGGTCTCCTCGTGGCACTCGAGGCAGCCGCCGGTGCGGTGCTCCTGCGCGTCGATCTTGAGATGCTCCTGGTGCGAGAAGATGAGCGTCGTGTGGAGCTCGGTTCCGTTCCCACTCGGGTGCGGCCGGCCGCGCGGCCGATCGATTTCCGTGCCGCCGTGCGCCAGCGTGTGGCAACCCGAGCTCTGGCAGGTCCGCGGCGTCAGCGTGGCGAGCGTCAGCCGATCGCGATGCTCGAAGTGGCACGCGGCGCAGTCCTCTTTCCCGGCCTCCTGATGCGTGCCGTCCATGCCCGGGTGGCAGGCACCGTTGGTGCAGTGCACGTCGATTCCGTCGAGCCGGAACGATCCGTGGCAGGCGCTGCAATCGTGCTCGAGCTTGGCGTGTTTCTGGGAGGGCTTGCGCTGCGGGAAATCCGGACGGAGCTTGCCGTCGTGGAACGGGTCGAGAGGAATCCCCTCGCGCAGCACCCGCGCCAGCACGTGGCCCTCCGCCTGCTCGTGGCAGTCGGCGCAGTGGAGCGCCTGCGCGGCGGGCGCGGTCGCGTGATCGATCGTGACCACGTCGCTCGCATCGACGTGCAAGCTCGCGGCGGTCGCTGGGGAAGCGTCGGACGAGACCGGCAGCAACGACGGCGCGGCGTAAGTGCCCGGCATCGGGCGACGCGGGTCGACCGGCACCACGACCTCGAGCGGCAGGAAGGGCTTGAGCTTGGCGCGGAATCCGCCTTGGCGTCCGGCTTCGAGACCGGCGCCGTAGGCGGCCACGTCGCGCTCCCACACCCAGCGCAGCCGCGGCCGCTCCATCCCGCGCGCGGTGACCTTCACGGCTTCCCCCGTGCCGCCGAGCTCCACGGTGAGCGCGGGCACCTTGGGGCTGTGACACGCCCCGCATGCGAGGATTTCCTGGTGTCGCTCGAGGCGTGCGTCGTGGTGGATGGGCGCCACGTGGCACCGCGCCGACTCGCAGGACGCCGATTCGCGCCGGTCGTGCGCCGGATCGCTGCGCTGGGTGGCGGACGGCGATCCGCCCGGCTGCGCCGCGATCGTATGCGGCCGATGCGAAGCGGCGAGGTGGCACGTGAAGCAAGCCGCCTCGACGGCCGCGGGGCTCGACGCGTCGACGCCGCGCAAGTGCACGTCGCGCGCGCCGTCGCCAATCGCGCTGCGCGCCGCCGCCAGCACGTCCGACGCGAGCCCGCCACCGTGGCACGTGAGGCAGCGCTCTCCGCTCGCGTCGCGCTCACGAGGGTCGTCCGGAAAGCCGCCCGCGAGCAGCAGATCGAGCGCATGGGCGTGGCAACCGGTGCACGGCTCGCCGCGTGCGGCGCCGCGCGCCGGCGCGGCACCCGCGTTCCCCGGATCGGGCGGATCGGAGCCCTCCACGTGGCAGCTCGCGCACGCCCCGGAGAGCAGCGCCACCGATTCCTTGGCCGACTTCGACGACGCAAGTGACGCCAGGAACACGCTCCACCCCGCGACACCGGAGCCGCACACTCGCCCGACCGATTGCGGATCGAGCGCGCCTTCGCGGTGCGCGTGATCGGCCGCCATCGTGCGGACCATGGCCCGCGAAGGCTGCGCTGTGGCGTTCTCGTATCACCGAGGGGAGGCGGCGGCCCGGCGACTGGCCGACGAACTCAACGCCGAACGCCAGCGGGTCTGGCCGTTCGTCCTGGATGTGCGAGACGGCG
>CAZYWA010000325.1:0-4389 GCA_964650975.1 uncultured bacterium | reverse complement strand
GACTCTGACGATGCCGCCATCGTGCGGACCATCTTTCCCGCGTGGCACGACTCGCAGCTGGGTGACGGCCCGGAGTCGAAGGCGGGCTCGAGCGAACGTGCCCAGGCCGTGACCGGCAGCGCCGCGGGAGCGATGAGCACCGCGGCCAGCAGCAGCGCCGCCGCCCGAGCCCATGGGCGAGATCCAGGCAGCGCACGCGAGAACGAGCCTGAGAGGCGCATCAGCCTTGCGGATGCTGCGCCTCGAATTGAGCCTGCTTGGGCCCCGCGATGCGCGAGGGAATCGTCAGGGCAGCCGCTCGCGACGAGCTTGCCACGCTTCGAGCCATGCCTGGAACCGCCCGTGGAACGTCTCGAGCTTCGACCCGCCGACGTGGACCAGACTCAAGCACCAGCATTCTTCGTCCCTGGCCGTGCGCGGCGAGTGCCGGGTGCCGGGGATGCCGTCCACCCAGTCGCCCGCGAGCACTTGCTGCGTGCCGTTCTTGTATCCCCCCGCGAGGATCACGTTGTCCTCGGGCTCCACGTGATAGTGCATGGGGAAGGCGCTGTCCTTGCCGTAATACGCCAGGTAGAGCTCGCGGTTCGCGGAGGGCTCGCGCACCAGCACGGTGTAGCGGGTGCCGCTGGGCCAGAGGTTCATCCAGCTCCAGCGCTCGGCGGGCTCGAGCTCGGCCAGGACGCCGGGCGGCAGCACCGCCGCTTCCTTGGGCCAGCGGACCGTGCCGCTTTGCTCCACCCGCCCCCAGAGCCGATCGAAGGCCAGGCCGGAGCGGGCGCTGGGCGCGCTGGAACCACCCTCGCGTGCCTCCGCGGCCGCGGCGTTCCATTCGGCGTCCGAGCGGGGCGTCGCGTCCGCGACCGCCCGCGAGCAGCGCTTGCAGTGGAAGAGGTGCGCCTCCATCACGATCCGCTCGGTGCGGCACGCCCGACTCTCGGCGAACTCGGCGATCCGCCGGTCCGACGGGTGGAACGTGGGCTCACAGACCCGGGTGGCGCGCGGGACGCTCATGTCGACCCCTCGAGCGCCCCACGCATGGCCTGCAGCGCGGCGTGGATGCGTGATTTCACGGTTCCCAGCGGCAGCCCCAGGACGCGGGCCGCCTCCTGGAAACGAAGATCCTTCAAGTACACGAGACTTACCAGCTCTTTTTGCTCGGCGGTGAGCACCGCCATGGCGCGCTGGGCCAGCCTGCGCTCGTCGAGCGAATCGCGAAACGCGGGAGCAGCCTCGTCGGCCGCGGCATCGGCCTCGCCCAGGGCCGAGGAGAGCCGCCCCATGCGGCGCCAGTGGTCCTGGATCTTGTTGCGGGTGATCGCGAACAGCCACTGCTCGGGCGAGCCGCGCTCGGGCCGGTAGCCGCCCGCGCCGACCCACACCGCCAGGAACACCTCCTGGACGACGTCCTCGGCAACTGCCCCATCCGACGTGTGTTTGATGGCGCTCGCATAGACCCGGTGCGCGAAGCGATCATACAGGGATCGCAGCGCCTCCTTCTCGGCCCGAGCAACCCGAGCCATCAGCTCGTCGTCGGGCGGCACGGGGACGGCCGCCGGCCGTAAATCCCTTCTCGGCATGTATTCGACGGACCGCGGGGGGCGGTTCGGATTTATAGCAGACACGCCGAGCCTCTCGAATCCAAGGGACGCTGAAGCAGGATCGAAGCGCACTTCATGGCTATCTCGGATTTCGCGGAAGAAGCCGATCCGGTTCTCTCGCTCGGGCCTGGCGGCGGCGCGCCAGGCCGCTGGCGAGCGACCAACGGGCGCCGGAAGCGCACGCTGGCCGTCCCCGTGCCCGCACACCTCGAATCTTCGATCCGATCCGGCGGGTTGCGAGCTGTCGCGCACGGCGCAGACTGCCGGCATCGCCGATTCGCGGAGCTTCAAGGCGTGGCTGTCGGTCGCGGGGACGAGCGCCTCGAGCCGGTTCCAGAACGACGGGCCGTGGATGCGGCGCGATGGAATCCGGATCGTCGACGGGCTCGCGCAGCTCACCGCCAACACGCTGCAAGCATCGGTCGGTGTGACCGAGACGGGCGTCTACGTTGGCGCGCCGGGAAGTGCATCGCCGTTCGCGTGGACGGCGACGATCGACGCCGGTTCCCCGTCGGCGGGCACGTGCGCCGGCTGGAGCTCGGGCTCGGCAGCCGACACCGCAGCCGCCGGGTTCGCGGCATCCGCGATCTTCGCCTGGACCGACGTCACCGACCTCGCGTGCAACGTCCCCGCGCACCTCTACTGCCTTTCGGATCTGCCGCTCATCTTCGGCGACGGCTTCGAGGGCGGCGACGCCTCGAACTGGTCGGCTCACCAGCCCTGAGCCCCCGGTCGAGTCACAAGCGACAGCTGAGCGAGCGCTTCCGCGCCGAGCTCGGCGGCCGGCACGTGCACGTGCTCGAGATTCCGGACGAGTACCGCTTCATGGATCCCGAGCTGATCGAGCTACTGGAGGACGGTGTCCGATCCGTCTTGAAGGAAATCGCTGCGCCGAGTGCGCCGACGACACGTCGGTCCACATCGGCGAAGTGGTGAAAAACGCGTGGAGCTAGAATTCAAGCGCCGGATCTTCCGGCACACGGAGGTGCGTCGTGGCCGTATCGTTTGCTTACGCCATCAAATTCGTCGCCGACATGGACGAGGCCGTTCGTTTCCACGTTCGTCATCTGGGGCTCGAGCTCAGGTTCCAGTCGCCCGAGTGGAGCGAGCTCGAGACCGGGGCCACGACCCTCGCCTTGCACAAGGCGTCGGAGGATCATCCGCCCGGGAGCTGCCAGCTCGGGTTCCGCACCGCGGACGTCGACGACTTCCACCGGAAGAGCGTGGCGCAAGGTGTCGCGTCGGTCGCTCCACCCACCGATCTTCACGGCCAACGAATCGCCAAGCTCCGTGACCCGGACGGCGCCGAATTCAGCATTTCCGGCCCAGCCCGCTGACCAGCGTCAAAATCACGCCAGCGCACGGAACAGCGCTCAGAAAGTGTGGACAAAATTGGATCATTGCCCGGAGCTGTTCCTTCGAACCGATCTCGTGCGGTTTGGAGGGACCGCAGCCCTCCGACGAACAGGTGCAGACGCTCGAGCAGTTTCCCGCCACGCATGCCGCTCATCCAAGGGGCTGATTTTTTTCGTCTACACCCTCTGAGAGCGTGTGACGCATTCTCTCGTCAGTCGGTTCAGGGGCCTTGCACTCACCGTCATCCCCGAACCGACTGCTCACGCGGATCTCGTGCCGGCGCCGAGAGGCGCCTGGCGAACGCAGTGAGCCGACTCGGGGGCGGGGCCCCGAAAAAATCGCGCTTTTTTCGGGGCGGGGGGCTTGAAAAGCCCCTCGGAAATTTCAGTTCACGCCGGCGATGAGTACGTTTGGATAGGCATCGAACCAGTAGAGGATGTCCATGTTTTCCGGGTGGAAGTGGAAGAACTGCGACCACCGGGTGGAGACCGAGCTGTCGACGCTGCCGCTCGCGTAGAGGGTCCAGGCGCCCCACGAGCCGCCCGCCGGCTTGCTGAAGTAGTACATGTTCTCGCCGTGGCCGCCGATCCCGCCTTGCGGGGTGCCGTGGCCGTAGATGTAGACCGTGTCGAGGAGGTCGGTGCCGAGCGACGGGTCGTGGGTGACCTGGCCCGGGGGCTGCTTGTCGCCCAGCCATCCAGCGCCCGCGTTGTACCAGTAGCGGATCTTGTTGGCGTTGTTGTCGAACGTGATGTGCGCGACCCCGTCGGTGGTCACGATCATCGAGGGGCCGTTGTCGAGGCCGGTCATGACGGTGTCGTTGATCGCCACCGACGCCTGCCAGGTGCCGGCGGCGGTGCGGGTGCGAATCCGGATGCGGCCGTCGGGCACGTAGTCGTCGGTGCCGTTGAGCCACGCGAGCAGCAGGTCTCCCGACGGCGTGAACGCGAGCGTCGGATGCCACGCGGCGCAGTAGGCGGACGCGGGATTGCAGTCGACCTTGTCGGCGACGTCGATCGGCGTGGTCCAGCCGCCGCCCGCGTTCTCGGTGTACTTGAGGCGCATCGCGTTGTTGGTGCCGGTGCGGGTGGTGAAGATCACGTGGGGCGTGCCCGACGCGTCGAGCGCGATCGCCGTGCCTTCCATGCCCTGCGTGAAATCGGTCCAGCCGGTGGAGCCGAGCGTCTCGCTCCACACCCACAGGTCCTGGTTGGTGTCGAAGATCGCGTACTTCGCGCTGCCGCTCTTCTTGTTGTAGACGACGTGGATCTGGTTCGAGCCGTCGATGGCCGTGGACACGGCGCCCACCGACGAGCCCGGCGCGTGGGCGGCATCCACCTCGATGAAGGCCGTCGGGGTCCCGGGCTGATTGCCCTTGAAGACGCGGATCACGTTGTTCGGGCAATTGGGGAAGCTCGCGCAGGTGGGAGCCACC
>CAZYWA010000324.1:0-8951 GCA_964650975.1 uncultured bacterium | reverse complement strand
GAGGTAGAGCACGCACTCCTGGCGACCCCTGGACACGATGGACAGAAGCCTCGGGTGACCGAAGTCGGGAAGGCCTAGCCATCCCGGCTCGCTCTCGACGCTGCCGACCTCCTTCTCGAAGCGCTTTGGGACCAACGAGTCGAGGCCCTCGGTCGGCAGGGCCTTGATGGCTACAGGCCGGCCCGACGATCGCTCTGTGCCCTGGAACAGCCGCCACGGGGGCGACGCCGGGGGCGCCGACTCCCTCTCGATGCAGAATCTGTCGACGACGGCTTGCTGAACCCTCTCCCCGAAGTCGTCGCGCGACATGGCACGTCAACTGTACTCCCGAACAGGAGCTCCCCGACCTTCACGAGACCCAGGGGCGTCTTCGTCGGCTCGGTTTGCCTGGTCGATGGAGACACAAGAGCGACTGGTACGATTGAAGTACAGCGCGGGTAGCCGCCCGGCCCGGCTCCCTGCCCGGACGGCTTCAGCAGAGGAGGATCAGCAGGATGATGCCCGGGATGATGCCCAGGATCAGGCCGAGGACGATGGCGATCACCTCGCCTGTCGTGTAGCTGCAGCCGACTCTCCCGACGTGCACGTCGGCGGCTTCTCCGCCGAGGCCGAGCGTCGTTCTTTGCGTGAGGTGATCTCCCGTGAGCGATGCATAGCGGGTCGCGACCTCTTCCTGGGACTGCGCGAGCTGCACGTCGTGCTCGTAGGTGTCGAGTCGCGCCTCCGCACGGGTGAGGCCTGTGTCACCAAGCGCCAGCAGGCTCGCCTGGGAGAGCGCCGCGCGTGCCTTCTGGGGTCCGTCGAGCGCCCGCTGCTTGGCTTCGTCGAGTGTCGCGGCCGTGCGGATCGAGGCAGTCACGTGGTCGGAAAGCTGGCGCGCGCGAGGCAGATCGATCGGGCACGCGATCTGGGAGTCGTCTCGCGCCGGCGCGTGAGCGGAGAATCCGAGAGGCCCCAGAAGCGCCAATGCCAGAGCGCGGGCGAGGGAACGCATGTATCTGCCGTTCGATGTGGCGTAGTCGCCGAGGATCGGGAGCTTCCAGCGACGGTTCCAGTGACAGAGAGCAACGCATGTGCCCACAGGATGAGACCGGGCAGAGGATCCGATCGGTCGAGACCGCCAGGATCTCCGTGCTCGCCGCGACGTACGGGCTGCACCTTTGAGCGCCGGTCTGTAGAAAATTCTCCGTCGATTTCCTCGATCCGTGAATTCATTCCTCGCGGCAGCGGCACTTCGGCGCGCTTGGCGCTGACTGGTCCGCAACATGCATTCAGGGTTTCCGTGGAGCGATGCGGCTCGATGTGGGGAGAGCCGCGCGCTCCGGGAGGGGCTCGTGATTCCATGTGTGGCGCGACGCTGCGGGCTCGTAGTGGCGGCGCTTGCATGGGTGGTGGCGTCACCGTCTGGCGCGGCGGAGTTCGGTCCTTCGAGCCCGGGTGGCCGAAACGTTCGTGATTTCTTCGTGCCGCAGCCCGGGTTCTACCTCGTCGCTTACAGCGTCTATTACACGAGCGACACGCTCACGGACTCGCACGGTAACGAGGTCAAGACCATCGACGTCACCCCTCCCAGCGGCAAAAGCATCGCGCTGGATTTTCATGCGAGTGTCGACCTCTTCGTGCTCGCCCCGACCGTGGGCTGGATCGCACCGTGGGATATCGCGGGTGGGCGGTTCGGCGTCTTGATCACTCCCACGTTCGGCAATTCTTCCGGACACACGTCGCTCAAGTTCGAGGATCAGTTCGACCGCGACACCGGCGAATCACAGTTCGGCGTCGGAGATCTTTACGTCCAGCCCGTTTGGCTGGGGTGGTCGCTACCTCACTGGGACCTGGAGCTTGCGTATGGATTTTCGGCACCGGTCGGGAAATACGACGTCGAGACCGTGAGCTTTCCGCGGCTTGGGCTCGACCTCGAGAGACCTGCGTACGACAACATCGGCTCGGGCTTCTGGACCAACCAGTTCCAGGGCGGCGCGACCCTCTATCCATTCGACACGAGGGCCACCGGCATCGCCGCCGCGGTGAGCTATGCCCTTCACGGCGAGCGCAGCGGGCTCGACGTCACACCCGGCTCGACGGTGGAGCTCGACTGGGCCATCACGCAGTATTTGCCCCTCGCCGAAGAAGACGGGTTCCTGGTGGACTTGGGACCGGTCGGCTTCAGCCAGTGGCAGGTGACCGACGACACCGGCAGCGGTGCCGAGAACCCGAGCAGGCATGGCCAGGTGTCCGCGGCGGGTGGAGAGATCGGTCTGGGCTACGTCCCGTGGGCGATCGAGCTCAAGGTCCGCTATACGCACGAGTTCGGCGCCGAGAGCCGGTTCGAAGGGCAGACGTTTGCACTCTCGCTCGGTACCAAGCTTTGACCCGGCGCCCTCAGGCATCTCCTCCTTCGGCTCCTTCTTCGGCACGTCGCCGGACGGGCTCGGGGACGCGTGACGCGCTCCCCAGCGCGGCGACGAGCGGCGCATGGCGTGCGGCAAAATCGGCCCCCCGCGCACGAATCGCGAGTGCCAGCGCCCACGGCAGATCGAGTGCCTCGCCGTTGGCCGCCGCGGAGTCGTAGCGCCGCTCGAAGTCCGGGGTGAGACGGAGCGACCAGTTGTCGTCGGAGACGGTTCCCGGAACGTTGTAGGACTCGCGCAGGCCGAAAAGGTCCGTGAAGAAGATCATCGCGTGACGCGCGCGGCTGGCGAGCATGTCCGCCGCGAGAGCGTGCACGGTGAACGCTGGCTGTGCGGCGATGCGCTGGGCGAGTCGTGCTCGATCGTCACCGTCGCCCGCGAGTCGTCGCGAGAGGTACCGTGCCCAGCCATCGAGGCGAGTGCCGCGACGCCACTGGTCCACCACGCTCCAGATCGGAGACGTGTCGTGATTCCCGAGCATCACCCAATCCGGAGGCTCGGCGTTGGTCATGAGGTAGAGGTCCGTGGGATCTTCGGGGTCGGCCTTCTGCGCCACGCGGAAACGGCCCAGGCCGTGACGAGCGAGAACCCGTTCGAGTGGCAGCGGCAGCGTGCTCAGCACCTCGCAAACGAGGGCGAGAGGGTCGTGTCCACTGGCGCGCGCGGCCTCGACCATCGTGTCGATCGCGCTGCCGTACGTCGCGACCTGCGCCTCGTCGAGACGCACCACCCAGTCGTCCGCCCAGCGCGCGACGCCCGGCGAGGAGTTGAGGTCGTGCGGGCTCACGCGCGCATATCGGGCCAGGTCCGGGTGATCGGGGAGGTTCGGTGATTCGAAGAGCCGGGCTCCCGCGCGAACGGCGTCGTGCGCTTCCGCAGAGCCTTCTCTGGCTTCTCCGGGTCGGTACACCCACGGGCACACGTAGCCGTGTGGGTGGTCGATCCGCACGCCGTCGAATTCGCCGAACGTTTTCTCGATCCGTGCCCGGAGCCAGGCGAGCCCACGAGCACTCCAGGTTGCGTCGTCCGCCGCGGGCGCAAGCACCGGGTACCCCCAGGGCTGGCCGGAGGGCGTCGTCCGGCTCGGAGGCGCGCCCAGGCGGTAGCCGGGGAGGATCCGATCTTGCGCCGCCCACTCGTCGCGCATCGAGAAGCCCACCTGAAGGTCGCCGTAAAGCAGGAGATCGAGACGCGCGGCCTGACGGCGAAAACCCTGATGCTGCTCGTGGGCGAGGAACTGCGCGAACACATGGAAGTCGAGTGCCGGCTGATGGATGGCTTCGATCGCGGCGCGCGGGCGCGCCGCGGGCTGCTCCTCGTCCCCGGACGCGCAGAGCAGGCGGTGGTCGAGTCGAGCCTCCTCGGGCTGCGCACCACTCGACGCGTTCCAGCTTCGCCATGCGTCCGTCCCGTGGATCGATGCCAGCACGTCGAAAAGCGCATCTCGCTCGAGCCAACCTTGGTGGGTGGCACGGAATCCGGCGAGCTCGTGGACGAGTGGAGACGGACGGGTATTCAGGAACGCGCCGAACGCGTCGCCGAGGATCCGCCGCTGCGTGCGCCACACGTAGCGGTGCCGGGTCCGATCCACCCTGCCCGCCGGCTGCTGCTCGATCGCCGCGCGCAGGGTCTCGTCCCGCACCAGGCCGCCCCATCGGTCTCCGTCGACCAGGGGCCGGAGCGCGATCGAGAGCACGTCTCGTGAGAACTGCGCGCCATCGTAGGGAGATGGGTTTCCTTCGGACGTGAGGCCTTGCGGGCCGAGCTGTAGACCGTGGAAGCCGAGCCGGTGCGCCAGCTCGATCAGGCGCTGACCACCGCTCGAGCTGGGCGAGCCGCGCCCGATGTCCTCGTCCGGTGCGCCGGGGAAGCTCGGATCGTGGATCCCGAGCAGCAGTCGCTCGACTCCCAGTGCCGCGAGGGCCTCGCGAATCGCGTGTCGCGCCGCGCCGCTCATGCCGAGGATTCTGGCCGGCTACGAAACATCAGGATCCCGAGCGGGGGCAAGGTCACGTGGATCGATTGAAAATGTCCATGAGCAGCGACCGGATCGGTCCGCACTCCACCCAGGTTCCCCTGACCGCTGCCTCCATAGAGCACCGAATCGCTGTTCAGGATCTCGTCCCAGCGGCCCGCGACCGGCACGCCGATCCGGAAGCTCGAGCGAGGAACCGGAGTGAAGTTGCAAGCGATCACGATCGCGTCGGTCACCGAGTGGCCGCGACGGAGATACGTGAGCGTGCTGCCGTCCACGTCGTTGCAGTCGATCCAGGAGAAGCCGCTGGCATCCGCGTCGAGCTCGTGCAGCGCCGGTTCGCCGCGGTACGCCGTGTTGAGGTCGCGCACCCAGCGCGCGAGCCCCGCGTGCCGGGGCTCTTCCAGTAGATGCCAGTCGAGCGAGTCGTCGTGGTTCCACTCACGCCACTGGCCGAGCTCCGCACCCATGAAGAGCAGCTTCTTTCCGGGCATCGTGTACATGTAACCGAAGAGCAGCCGCAGGTTCGCGAGCTTCTGCCACTCGTCTCCGGGCATCTTTCCCGCCAGCGAGCCCTTCCCGTGCACGACCTCGTCGTGGGAGAGCGGGAGCACGAAGTTCTCGCTGAAGGCGTACATCATCCGGAACGTGAGCGACGGGTGATGGTGCTTGCGGTAGACGGGATCGCGCTCCAGGTAGGCGAGCGTGTCGTGCATCCATCCCATGTCCCATTTCATGCCGAAACCGAGGCCCCCCAGGTACACGGGGCGCGACACTTGCGGCCAGGCCGTCGACTCCTCGGCGATCGTCTGCACGTCCGGAAAAGCTCCGTAAACGTGGGCGTTGAGCGTCCTCAGGAAATCGATCGCCTCGAGGTTTTCGCGTCCGCCGTTCCGATTGGGAATCCATTCTCCGGCGCGCCGCGAATAATCGAGATAGAGCATGGACGCGACCGCGTCGACGCGCAGTCCGTCGGCGTGATAGCGGTCGAGCCAGAAAAGAGCGCTCGAGATCAGGAAGCTTCGGACCTCGTGGCGGCCGTAGTTGAAGACCAGCGTGCCCCAGTCCGGATGCAATCCCTGGCGCGGGTCCGCGTGCTCGTAGAGGTGCGTGCCGTCGAAATAGCCGAGGCCGTGCTCGTCGCTCGGGAAGTGGGACGGCACCCAGTCGAGGATCACGCCGATCTGCGCCTGGTGGAGCGAATCGATCAGGAACATGAAGTCCTGGGGCGTTCCGTAGCGGCTGGTGGGCGCGAAGTAGCCCGTCGTTTGATAGCCCCACGAGCCGTAGAACGGGTGCTCCATGATCGGCAGCACTTCAACATGGGTGAATCCTTGCGAGCGCACGTACTCGACCAAGAGCGGTGCGATCTCGCGGTAGCCGAGGCTGCGGCCACCGTCCGTGACCGACCGTCGCCAGGAGCCGAGGTGGACCTCGTAGATCGAAAGTGGAGCGTCGAGCGCATTTCGTGCCGCGCGCGACGCCATCCAGTAGGCGTCCTTCCACGGATAGTCGAGGTCCCACACGATCGATCCGGTTTGCGGTGGGATCTCGGTCCGGAACGCGAACGGGTCGGCTTTGTCGGCGCGATAACCGTCGTGTCGCGACTCCACGCGATACTTGTAGACCGCTCCGAGCGAGACACCGGGAACGAATCCCTCCCAGATGCCGGTCGTGCCAAGCGGCTCGAGCGGATGCGGCCCAGCGTTCCATTCGTTGAAATCGCCGATCACCGACACCCGCGCGGCACTGGGAGCCCACACGGCGAAGCGGGTTCCCGCGACGCCGTCACGGGTTTCGGCGTGTGCGCCGAGCTTCCGGTAGAGACGCTCGTGGGTGCCCTCGTTGAAGAGGTACACGTCGTCGGCGCCGAGCGTGGATGGGTGGCTCATGCTTCGGCTCCGGGCTCGGGTCCCAGCTGCTCGAGGATCCCGCGGATGGGAATCGCGACCCATTCCGGACGGTGATTGAGCTCGTAGCCCACCTCGTAGACGTTCTTCTCGAGGATCAGTACGCGCAGCAGCCGGTCGAGGGGCTCGCGCGTCTCCGGCACCAGGCCGCTGCCCGCGACGTCGCGAAGGTAGGTGCGCACGAACGACGAGCTCACCCACTGGCGCCAGAATCGCGCCCAGGGAGCGAGGTACGCGACGTCTTCCGCGCGGATGCGGCTGCCACGTGCCTGCTCGAGCAACGGCCGATGAGAGGCGTAGTCGAAGGAGCGGAGCATCCCCGCCACGTCGCGTAGCGGCGAGGTCTTGAAACGACGCTCGCCCAGCGGCCTCGACGGCTCGCCCTCGAAATCGATGATCACGAAATCGTTGCCGGTGTAGAGCACCTGGCCCAGGTGATAGTCGCCGTGGCAGCGAATCCGCATTCCGGGAATGGGGGCGCCCACCAGCTGGTGGCACGAGGCGACCAGCTCTCGCTCTCGCGTCAGGAGCCGCTCCGCGGCCGCGCGTGATTCATCCGGCAGACTCGCGAGCCGCTCGCGCAGCGTCGTGAGCACGTTCGAGATCAGGTTCCGGATCGACTGGAAGCGCGAGCGCTGGTAGAGCGTGGTGAACGGATCGGGCGCGAACGCCGGATCCTCGGAATCGCTGGCCAGAGCCAGGTGCATCTCGGCGGTGCGTTTGCCGAGCAGCCGCGCCGTCTCGATGTAGTCGCCGAGCAGCTCGCCCACCAGCTCGGGCGGGGCCTGGTCGACGAGGTCGAGGACGTTGCCGCTGGCGGCCGGCGGCTCGCCCAGCTCTCCGCGATGGGCGAGCACGTGCTCGTAGCAATGCTCCGCCCGGTCGACGGTGTAGGCCCAGGCGTCGCCCTCGTGCTTTACGAATCCGGTCATCACGGCGACGGTGACCGGCTCCTCGTGCGGCACGCGGTACTCGATCGCACCCGCGAGCGGCGCCACGTGCGCGAACGACGCGCGCTCGCCCAGGAAGCGGCTCATCTCGAGCTCGGGGCTCAAGCCCTCCGGCAGCCGGCGGCCGAGCTTGAGCACGAACTGCTCACCGTAGGCGATCGAGGAATTCGTCTGCTCGGCCTTGAGGACTCGAGCCGGGGGCGTCGCCCGGGGGTCGCCGCCCAGGGCCCGGAACCCACTCGCCCGGCTTCCCACAAGCTCGCCGCGCTCACCACGCACGCGGCGCCCGCGCGACACCAGCTCGAAGATCGTCTTGGGGACGGCCGGTCGAGCCAGCGCGTCGACCAGCAGCCCGGACACGCTGCCGGCCCGCGATCGAGCGTCGAGAGCCGCGAGGATCGACCACGGCTCGTCGTGCGTCAGACGCGCGGCCTCGTCGTCCACGACGAAGGAAACCGGCAGCGCGTACGTGACCGTTCTCCCGCCCAGGTGCTCGACCCTCACGAAGCACAGCACCGCGTCGACGTCCTCGCCGTCGAGCGGGATCGTCTCCTGGATGGTCGCCGAGGCGATCGGCTGGGCCTTCCCGCCGAACCAGCGCCGGGTGGCCAGGATCCGCGGTAGCGCCGACTCGAGCGTGCGCCGGTCCGGCTCTTCGAGGATCGTCTGCCACGGTCCCTCCACCCGAAGCTTGGGCGGCTCCTGCGCCGCGGCGGCCGTGGCCGCCTGCGCCGGATGCTCCTCCTCGAGCTCGAACCAGTAGAAGGCGTGCGGGCCGAGGGTCAGCAGGTACGGCCGATCGGCGATCGGCGGGAACGCGCGCCGGCTGAACGCCTCGATCGGAACGCGGCCCTTGAAGGCGCCGAGATCCAGCTCGACGTACTCGACGAACCGCGAAAGATTCGCCACCACCAGAATTCGCTCGGCTTCGAAGCTGCGCACGAAGGCCAATACTTTTCGATTGCTGGGCGAGAGGAAATCGATCGCGCCGCGGCCGAATGCGCGATGCCGTTTCCGCAACGCGATCAGGCGTTTCGTCCAGTTGAGCAGCGAGTACGAATTGCGCTGCTGTGCATCGACGTTGACCGATTCGTAGTGGTACTCGGGATCGATGGTTACCGGCAGGAAGAGCCGCTGGGGATTCGCTCGCGAGAAGCCCGCGTTGCGATCGGAGCTCCACTGCATCGGCGTGCGTACGCCGTTCCGGTCGCCGAGATAGATGTTGTCGCCCATGCCGATCTCGTCGCCGTAATAGAGGACTGGAGTTCCGGGCAGCGAGAACAGCAACGCATCGAGCAGCTCGATTCGACGCCGGTCGTTCTGGAGCAGCGGTGCCAGCCGCCGCCGGATCCCCAGGTTCACCCGCGCCTGCCGGTCGTTGGCGTAGACCCGGTACATGTAGTCGCGCTCTTCGTCGGTCACCATCTCGAGGGTCAGCTCGTCGTGGTTGCGGAGGAAGAGAGCCCACTGGCAATTCTCCGGGACGCTCGGGGTCTGCGACAGGATCTCCACGATCGGGAAGCGGTCCTCCATGTGCAGCGCCATGAAGAGCCGCGGCATGACCGGGAAATGGAACGCCATGTGGCACTCGTCGCCGGTTCCGAAGTACGTGGCGGCGTCCTCGGGCCACTGGTTCGCTTCCGCGAGCAGCATCCGGTCCGCCCAGCGCGAGTCGACGTGACGGCGCAGCAGCCGCAGGTAGGTGTGC
>CAZYWA010000323.1:0-8956 GCA_964650975.1 uncultured bacterium | reverse complement strand
CGGGGGGCTTTTCAAGCCCCCCGCCCCGCAAAGAGCGCGGTCTTTGCGGGGCCCCGCCCCCAAGGCGCCTCGCTTCGCTCGCGGCGTGCCGCTGGCACGCTCCAACTGCTGAGGCCAAGCGTCCCCCGATCATGACTCTGGTCGCCCGCCTGTCAAAACCGGAACACGCCGTGGCCGAAAGGCTCGATGGGCGCGTTGAGCGAGGCGCTGATGGCGAGGCCGAGGACGTCGCGGGTCTTCGCGGGGTCGATGATGCCGTCGTCCCAGAGCTTGGAGGTCGCCGCGTACGCGTTGCCTTCCTGCTCGTAGACCTCGACCACCGGCTGGCGGATCCACTGGATGGCGCCTTCGTCGAGTAGCTGTTCGCCCTCGCGCGCGAGCTGATCCTGCTTGATCGACACCAGCACGTCGGCTGCTTGCTCGCCGCCCATCACCGAGATCCGGTGGTTGGGCCACGACCAGAGCCAGCGCGGTCCGTAAGCGCGGCCGCACATCGCGTAGTTTCCCGCGCCGAACGAGCCGCCGATCATCACCGTGAACTTGGGCACCGTGGCGCACGACACCGCGGCCACCATCTTGTGGCCGTCCTTGGTGATGCCTTTCGCCTCGTACTCGCGGCCGATGATGAAGCCCATGATGTTCTGCAGGAACACCAGCGGGATGCGCATCGAGTCGCAGATCTGCACGAACTGCGCGCCCTTGAGCGCGCTTTCGCTGAAGAGCACGCCGTTGTTCGCGAGGATGCCCACCTTCATGCCGTGGATGTACGCGAAGCCGGTCACCAGCGTGCTGCCGTAGCGGGCCTTGAACTCCTCGAACTCGCTCGAGTCCACGACGCGCGCGATCACCTCGTGCACGTCGTAGGGCTTCGCGGTCTCGGTGGGGAGGATTCCGTAGAGCTCCTTCGGGTCGTACTTGGGCTCGGCGGGCGCGCGGCGTGGAACGTCGATCTTGCGTGGCAGGTTGACGTTCTCGGCCAGGTCGCGCGCGATGGCGAGCGCCTGCTCGTCGTTCTCCGCAAAGAAGTCGGCAACGCCCGACTGGCTGCAGTGGACGTCCGCTCCGCCCAGATCCTCGGCGCTCACCACCTCGCCCGTGGCGGCGCGCACCAGCGGCGGCCCGCCCAGGAAGATCGCCCCGGTCTTCTTCACCTGCACCACGAAGGTCGACATCGCCGGCACGTACGCGCCGCCCGCGGTGCAGTGGCCCATCACCACCGCGATCTGCGGGATGCCGAGCTTCGACATGATCGCCTGGTTGTAGAAGACCCGGCCGCCCATCCACTTGTCGGCGAAGATCTGCGCCTGCTCGGGCAGGTAGGCGCCGCCCGAGTCGATCATGTTCACCACCGGCAGGCGGTTCTCCAGGATGATCTCCTGGTCGCGCAGGCTCTTCTTGACGGTGATCGGGTAGGACGAGCCGCCCTTCACCATCGCGTCGTTGCCCACCACGTACCACTCGCGGCCGTGGATGATGCCCACGCCCGAGACCAGACCGCCGGCGTGGACGCCGCCGTCGTACATGCCGAAGCCGGCGAGCGGCGCGGTCTCGAGAAAAGGCGTGTCGGGATCGAGCAGCCGCGCGATGCGCTCGCGGATCGGCAGCTTCCCCTGACTGGTGTGGCGCTTGAACGCCTTTTCCGACCGATCCTCGCGCGCCTTGCGGAGGTTTTCGCGAAGCTCGGCGACCAGGCGCTCGTGGTGCTCGAAGCGGCGCCGGTACTCGTCGCTGGCCGTGTCGATCCGGGTGTCGAGAACCTGCATCCGCGTCTCCGAAAGTCCTCCGACACTATCACATGACGACTGGTATGGCTAACGAGGCGTTCGCTTGGATACTGCTCCAACGCTGCGGACGCGACGGATCGCGTCCGTCCACGAAAAGTGCATGAATCTGCATGTTCCGGAGGGCTGCGGTCCCTCGCAGCCGCGCCGCCGGCTGTCCGCAAGGTAGTCCGCTAGAACATGACATGCGTCATGTGAATGCTATGATCTCGCCGCCCGTCGCCACCGTCCTCCGCCATGGCCCGCCGCCGCACTCCTCCCGATCTGGCCGCCAGCCGCGCGCGGCTGCTGCGCGTCGCCACCGATCTCTTCGCCAAGCAGGGCTACCAGGCGACCTCGATCGACCAGATCGTGGCCGCGGCCGGATACACGCGCGGCGCTCTCTACTGGCACTTCCGCGGCAAGGACGATCTCTTCCTCGCCGTCTACGAGAACGCCGTCGAGCAGATGACCGGCACGATCCTGTCGCGGGTCGCGGCCGCGGCGAGCCCGCGCGCCCGCATCGAGCGCGCGATCGTGGCGGTCCTCGAGGAGTCGGTGCTCCACCACCGGGTGGCGGCGCTGCAGCAGGCGTACGTGCAGGAGTTCGGCCGCACCTCGGGAGGGCGCTCGCTGGCGCTCGAGGCGCAGTTCCAGACCTTCGAGAACGAGCTCACCAAGCTGATCGGCGCCGGCATCAAGCGCGGCGAGCTCAAGCGCGTCGACCCGGCGCTGGCCGCGGTGCAGATCGTGGGCGCGGTGCGCGCCGCCGCGACGGCGATGGTCGAGCACCCGGGCCGCTTCGCCACCGAGCGCGTGGTCGCCGACACCGCCGCCTTCTGCCTCGCAGCGCTCACGCCCTGACGGTCAGACACGCGGTGCCGAATCGATCGCTGCGGACGCGAGGAACCGCGTCCCGGGATCGCTCAAGTCGGCCCGAATCGAACCTTCGCGATCTGCGACTGAGTCTCTGCGGGTCATTCGTCCTCGCGCTGCCGAGAGGTTGCGTCGAGCGCGGGGATGCCCGAGGATCGCGGGATGCAGCTCGTCCGCACGATCCTGTTCGCGAAGGAAATGGAGCGCATGACCGCGTTCTACGCCGAAACTCTCGGGCTGCGACGGATGCCCGATCGAGCGCAGCCCGGCTGGGAAGAGCTCGACGCGGGAGGTGTGTCGCTCGCGCTGCACGCGGTCCCTGCGGAGATCGCGACACGGATCGCGATCGAGGAGCCCGCGGTTCCGCGCGGCGAGACGCCGATCAAGCTGGTGTTCCGCGTGGCGAATCTCGAGGCCGAGCGCGGCCGCCTGGTGGCGGCCGGCGTACGCATGGGCGAGGTCCGCGCCTGGGGCGGCTGCGACGGGATCGACCCGGAGGGAAACGTGTTCCAGCTGGTCGGTACCTAGCCGCGGACCGCGCGGTCGTGTGGTAAAGATCGGTGCAAGCATGATCGATTCCCGATCCCGACGCGCGAACCTCGCGCTGCTCGCGTGCGTCGTGGCGTTCGCCGCGTCGTGCGCGACGGCGCGATCCAACACGGCGCTGCTCGACGAGCAGGCGAACGTGACCTACGTGACCGTCACCAACACGGAGCCGCGCAAGTCCTTCGTGCCCGAGGATGTCGGAACGACCGCGCTCAACCTCTTGATCAAGGCCGGCGCGGAAGTGATCTCCTGGGAAGCCGGGAAATACGACCAGCTCACCAGCGCCTCCCGCGACGAGGTGTCGCTCGACGTGAGCCACGACGGTTTCGTCGCGAACGCGCCCATTCGCCTGATCGGATTCGTCCGCACCGTGCAGAACCCGGTGCATCACGAGTGGTGGGAGCCGATCCGCGACACGCTGCTCTGGTTCGACACGCCCTCCGCCGCCGATCTCGAGCTCTTCGACGAGGAAGCGCTGCGCGACACGGCCGCGTCGATCCAGGACGAGCTGACCGCCGCGGGCCGCGAATGGCTGCCGGGGCGCACCGAGATGCTGGCGATCTCGGGTTGCTCCGTGGTGCCGCTCGAGCTGCTCGGCCTCCGTCCCACGCCCAACGACGAGCTGGCACGGCGGGTGCGGGCCCGGATCGCCGCGCGCAAGAAAGTGAGCAGCGAGTGCAAGCGCGTCCCTGACGTGGGCGAGATCCAGAGCATCCTCGACACGGCGCTGCCCGAGAGCAACCCGGTCCTGCCGGCCGATCTTGCGCGCTGGCTCGACATCGATTGCAGCGTGCTCAGCGAACGGCGCGACCCGAGGAAGCCGCCGCCCGAGCCCGCGCAGCTGACGGCGGTCGAGGATGCGCGGCTCACCAGCGTCGCGGTGGAGCGGCTCGTCGACCGGGCCGAGAAGCGGGTCGCGAAGTCGACCGAGCTGATGCACGCGCTCGAGCACCTGGCGCGCGATCTCCCGGAAACCGCCGCAGGATCCGCCACGGCACCGGCCTCGCTCGCAGCTCCATTGCCCGGCGACTCGATCGAGTGCCTGGACGAATCCGCGTTCGATCACTGGATGGCCGACCAGCTCGAGCTCGACCGCTGGACCACCCAGGCGCGCCGCAAGCAGCGCCCCACGTGGCTCTCGCTGATTGCCGTGGCGGAGGTGCGCCCCGTCCCGGTCACCGAGAATCGCTATCGCATCACGCTTCTGGGTTACAGGTATTCCGCACTCAAGGCGAAGAATTTTTCGCCCAAGGTGCCGTTCACCGACTGGCACCAGACCAAGGAAGTTCTCGCGTTCGACCTGGCGGGCGCCCCGGCCTCACGTGCGTACGCGGGCGGCGAGTACCGGGCCGGCGGCTCGCTTGAGCTCGACTGGGATCGCGGCCTGGCGGCGGACGGCAAGCCGTCGGCGTGGGTGTCGCTGCGCAACAGCCCGGGCGGAAGGCCGCAGACCGACGCCTTCTACGGGCCCGACCCCGACGATCCCGTGAAGCTCACCGTCAAGCTGGCCGAGAGCAGCAGCATCGAGAAAGCACTCGAGCAGCTTTCCAAGGCGGTCGGGAACCTGAAGGTCAAGGACAAGAAGAAGGATGACACCAGCGCCCCCTAGCCCGGATTATTCACGAAGCGTCCTACTGCGGCCGCCGATCGTCGGCATCTTCGGGCGTACTCGCCTCCTTGGTCCTCGACGTACTGTTCGTACGCCTGCGGACCAAGGCGGCTGCGTTCACCCGAATCTGCTCGACGCTTGGCGGCCTCGCTACGAACTTTCATGAATAACCCGGGCTAGCGCAACGGACCGCGACCGGATGAGCGACGCCAGCGATGCAACCGACGCGAGCGACGTGGGGCGCCGGCCGTACGACGGCGGCTGCACCTGCCGCGTCGTTCGTTACCGGATGACCAGCGCCCCGATGTTCGTGCATTGCTGCCATTGCCGGTGGTGCCAGCGCGAGACCGGCTCGGCGTTCGCGCTCAACGCGATGATCGAATCGGATCGCGTGGAACTGCTCGCGGGCGAGGTGGAGGTCGTGAACACGCCGTCGGCGAGCGGCCGTGGCCAGCGGATCAGCCGCTGCCCCGCGTGCCGGATCGCGGTGTGGAGCAACTACGGTGGAGGCGGCGACGCGGTACGGTTCGTGCGCGTCGGAACCCTCGACGAGCCCGATCGCCTTCCACCCGACATCCACATCTTCACGAAATCGAAGCAGCCGTGGGTGGTGATCCCGCCCGGCGCGCGCGCCGTCGACGAGTACTACGACACGAAATCCACGTGGCCGCCCGAGAGCCTGGCCCGGCGAGAGGCCCTGCGCGCGAAATCGAAGCGCTGATCCTCGCCAAAGGCGAGGCTCTTTGTGCGTGTGATGTCCCCTGTCAGTCGGTTCGGGGACGCTTCGACTCCCCGTCCTCCCCGAACCGACTGCTCGCGCGAATCTCGGCCAGGCGCCGAGAGGCGCCCGGCGAACGCAGTGAGCCGCCTCGGGGGTGGGGCCCCGAAAAAATCGCACTTTTTTCGGGGCGGGGGGCTTGAAAGGCCCCCGAAAAACTAGTTCTCGGTCTCGAGCTCCGGATAGAGGCGCGGAAAGCACTCGGGGCAGATCGCGTGGGTGAAGTCGGCGTCGGAGCGGTTGCGGATGTAAACCTCGACCGGGATCCACTCGCCTTCCTCGCGGATTCGCTTGCAGCCCGAGCAGATCGGGAGCAGCCCCCGGAGCACCTTCATCTGTGCCAGCGCATGCTGTAGCTGGTGGAACAAGCGATCTCGCTCGACCTCGAGCCGGTTGCGCTCGACCGCGTGGCGCAGCGCCCTCATCAACCCCACCGCGTTCGCCTGGCCCTTCACGACGTAGTCCTGGGCGCCCATTTGCAGTGCCTTCACGGCGCGCTCGTCGTCGTCGAGTCCGGTCAGCACCACGATCGCGATCTCGGATCGCAAGGCCCGCAGCGCCTCGACCGATTCCAGCTCCTGCGCGTCGGGCAGCGACAGATCGAGCAGCACCGCGTCCACCGAGGCGCCCGCGAGCCAGTCGGTGGCGTCGTCCAGCCGCGACTCGACGTGAAGCTCGTGGCGTGGATTCTCCGGATGCGCGAAGAGGTTCTCGATCAGACGCACGTCGCCCGGGCTGTCCTCGACCAGCAGCACCCGGAGCGGCGCCGTTGCAACGTCGTGCATTCAGGCCTCCATCCTCGGTCTTCCGGACATCCTGTGGAAGGAATTTCGCTGATGTTATGGGCGCAGCGCCCGTCGAGCAATGGGTGAATGCCGCAGGGTAACGATGAAGTAGGTGAAGCGAATTCGGAGCTGGCCTGCCCTCTCTCGGTGGCCGGGTGAGGTACCGCGCTCTGGCTCGGACCCGCGCGTCTTGCGATAATCGTAGGCGTGATGTTTTCGGCGTGGATGCCTCGCGGCATGCTTCCCTGACGAATCGTCGAGCTCGCTCCCAGCCCGGCGCCCAAGCGCGTTGCGCGTCCCGCCGTCCTCCTCACCCCGTTCACCCCTCGTTGGCTCCGGGAGCAACCGTTCATGAAGCTGGTGGTCGTCGTTCAAGCCGTACTGCTCGCCGCGATCGCGCTGCCCGCGCACGCGGACGACATCTTCTCCGACGGATTCGAGGCGAGCGGCACCTGCCTCTGGTCGTTCGGCCCGTGCGGCCGGATGCTCGACGTCCCCGCCGGGCCGTTCACTATGGGCGACACCGCGGCGACCGCCGACCAGCCCGTCCACACCGTCACGTTGAGCGCCTACCAGATCGACCAGACGCTGGTCACGGTCGATCAGTACGCGGCGTGCATGCAGGACGGCGGCTGCGTCGCGCCCGACAGCACCTACGCCGGCTTTCACCTCTGCAACTCAGGCGCGCCGTGGTCGCCGGGGAATCACCCGATCAATTGCGTCGATTGGGACCTGGCGGCGTCCTATTGCGCGTGGGCGGGCAAGCGATACCCGACCGAGGCCGAGTGGGAGAAGGCGGCTCGCGGGACCGACGCTCGGAGCTATCCCTGGGGCGAGGACACCGCCACGTGCTCCTTCGCGGTGATGTCGGACCCGAACGCCGGCGGCAACGCCTGCGGCCTGAACCACACCGCGGCGGTGGGCTCGATCCCGGCGGGCGCATCGCCGTATGGCGCGCTCGACATGGCAGGCGACGTCTGGGAATGGGTGGCCGATTGGTACGACCCGGCCTACTACGCGGTGAGCCCATCGCAGGACCCGACCGGCCCGGCGAGCAGCCCCTCGGGTCTGCGCGGTCTGCGCGGCGGCGCGTGGGCCAACAGCAATCCGCTGCTCCTCCGCGCGCCCTACCGTTACGGGGGCGATCCCTCGGTCGGGAGCGCCTACGTCGGATTCCGCTGCGCTCGCGGCGGCTGATCGCGAAGGGCCGTGCCGTGAGGACGGCGGCGGTCGCGCCGGACTTGGGGTGGGGCCCGGCCCGAATTCACTTCGGGCGGGGCGGGGGCTTGGAAAGCCCCCGCGGCAATTCAGTTGCGGGCGACGCGATCCACCGGCGAGACTCGTGAAGGCGCTTCTCCGCGACATCCATTCGTGAGCCGCAACGACATCCCGGACGATCCGACCGATCGCCCGCGTGTGGCGTCGGACGACATCCTCCCGCCGGGGCGCTACGTGGTGCGCCTCCACGCGAACGGCGAGAGTGCCTCGATCGAACGCATCGAGCGTCCCGGTCAGCCCATGTGGGTCGGCCGCTGGGCCCACGCCGCACTCCTCCTCCAGTGCCTCGCGGACCGGATCGATCTGCCCGAACCGCTCACCTGGGAGATCCGCATTCCGTGAGTGCGAGGTGACCCATTTCTTCCCGAACGGCCTCTTGTTCCTGCGGACAGCTGCGCATTCGAGTCGAGGGCGAGCCACGAGGCGTCGGCATCTGCCACTGCCTCGCTTGTCAGCGAAGGACCGGTAGCGTCTTCGCCGCGCTGGCCAGCTTCTCGGCGCCGTTCACGGTCTCCGGAACCGCCACCGAATACGTGCGGGTCGGAGATCAGGGATCCAAGTTCACGTTCCGCTTCTGCCCGGTCTGCGGGACGACCGTATTTCACACCGAAGACGGTCGAAACGAGTCGGTGAGCGTCGCCGTCGGTGCGTTCGCGGATCCGCGCTTCCCGGAACCGCGAGTCTCGGTGTACGACCGTCGCAGGCATCCGTGGGTCCAGTTGCCCGCAGGCGTGAAGGCGTTCGACGAGGATCCGGATTGATCGCGGAGGACCCGTTCCAGACGCTCTCGTCGACGGTTACCCTTGCGGTCGTTCGGCGGGAAGGGGGATGCCGGAGCTGGTTCAGGGATGGGCAAACACATCGATCGCTGGCGGACCGTGGGCTCGACCGCCGCGCTCCTCGCCGCCGCGGGCACGGCCCGGGCCGCAGACCCGGGGATCATCTGGCAGAACGGTTTCGAGTCGGCTGACGCCTGTGCCTGGACGTCGACGGTGCCCGCGTTTCCTTGCGACCCGGAGATGGTGTTCGTCCCCGCCGGGAAGTTCACGATGGGCTCGGACTGGGACCCGGTGGACTATCCCGACGAGATGCCCGTCCACACTCCCAACCTCAGCGCCTACTGGATCGACCGGAACGACGTCTCGGTGAACGACTACGCCGCGTGCGTGGACGCGGGCGTTTGTTTGCCGCCCAACAGCTCGTATTCCAGCAACGCCACCTGCAACTGGGATGCGCCGAACCGGGGATCCCATCCGGTCAACTGCATCGACTGGAACCACGCGGATGCCTACTGCGCGTGGGTGGGGAAGCGGCTCCCGACCGA
>CAZYWA010000322.1:0-8969 GCA_964650975.1 uncultured bacterium | reverse complement strand
CGTGAAGGAGGGCGGCTACGGTGAGACCGGCTGGCTGCCGTTCTCGTCGCCCTTTGGCGGCGGCACCGCGTCGTCGAACCTGGGCGAGAGCGATCCCTTCTCCGGCGATCTGCCCGCGGTCACCAAGTACCTGGCGCGTCTCGCGTATGTGTCGCGCCAGGGCGAGCCCGCGAGCGACGTGCTGGTGTATTACCCGTGGCTCGGGTTTCCCGCTTCCTTCGGCTCGCTCTCGACGCATCGCGAACCGCTCTTCGACGGCCGGCTCGAAGGACTCGAGCCCATGCTTCCGGGCGACCCACTGCAGTCGATCGGCCGGCTCTTCGGGTTCGTCGAGACCGATCCGCGCAGTCTCTGGCTCGAAACCGTCTGGCCGGAGCTCGAGGAGCTCGAGCGTGCGGGCTATCAATGGCGGTGGATCGACGACGGGAGCCTCGCATCGGCTCGTGCCGAGCGCGGCGCGATCGTGGCGGGCGAGCACGCGTATGGCGGGCTGGTGATCGCGAACGCCGAGGCCATCGAGGTCGATGCGGCGAAGCGGGTCGCCAACCTGGCCGAGAAGGGCGCCGCGATCGTGATCGCCGGGGACGCGCCGTCGCGGCAGCGGGGCTTCGCCGACGCCGCGAAGCGAGATGCAGAGGTCGCGGCCACTATGGCGAAGACGCTCCGGGGCGCACGAGCGCGCGCTTCCGGCGCGGCATCGTGGGCCGCGACCTTCTCGTCCCTCGGCGCCGCTCCGGCGCTCGCTCTCGGCGCGGACGATCCGCGCACCTGGCACGTCGCGCGTGCGCTTCCCGGTGGCGGGTTGCTGGCGCTCTTCGCGAATCTCGAGGGCGACACCCGTGCCGTCACCGTGAGCCCGCGCGACGGCTGCGCGGACGCTCGCTGGTACGACCCGTGGCGAAACGCGCTCTCGCCGGCCCCGAGCACGAGCGGCGGCCTGGCGCTCGAGCTACCGCCCTACGGGTCGGCGGTCTTGCTCTGCGGGGTCACGGTCGACCCGGCGCTCGCGACGGGCGCTCCGCACCCCTCCGAGCCGGCCGCGGCGCGACGCACTCCGCTCGCCGACTGGACGCTCGACGTCGAGGGCGACGACGTGGTGGGTGGGGCTTTCGAGCTTCACCTTTCCGCGCTCGTCGACTGGAGCGAGATCGACGCGCTTCGCTACTCGTCGAGCGTGGGGACCTATCGCACCACGATCGAGCTCGCCAACCCGAGCGATGCCGCGGCGTGCCCGGTGCTCGATCTTGGCTGGCTTCACGGCGCCGCGACGGTGCGCATCGACGGCGCCGACGTGGCGCGCTTGCTGGCGCCGCCGTTCACCGTCGATCTCGCGGGCCGGTTGGGCGGCGGAGCGCACACGCTCGAGGTCGTGATCACTTCCGCGCCGCGCAACCGCTACCTCGGCAAGGCGCTCTCGGGCGACCCCCAGTACGCTCAATTCCGGGGTCGCGGCGCCGCGCGCCTCCCCGCCGGCCTGACTGGCCCCACCGAGCTGGTGCTGGGCTGCGCGAGTGCGGGGTAGGGCTCGATTCCGCTCGAACGCTGGCGCGCGAGGGACCGCGCGCCCTCCAAACCGCAACACTGATGCTGGAGCGCCGCCGGTCCCTCGGCGGCGAGCGATCGATGGGTGCTCGGAGCGTGCCTCATTTTTTTCGGGTCGGGGGCTGGAACAGCCCCCCGAGAAACTACCGCGGGTGGTCGCGCAGGAACGTGAAGAAATCGTCGGTCCAGCCGTCGGCCCAGAGGGCGTGAGCCCTTGTCGATGCTCACAGCACCCCGCAGGTGCCGGTCTCGGGGGCGCCGTCGACGAGGCGCGGCGTGCCGTCGTAGCTCCAGGTGAAGGCGCAGGTGGTGGGTACCTTGGCTTTGCCGGCGTCGAGCTGGGCGACCTCGCCCGTCCGTGCGTCGAGCTCGAGGAGCGTGAAGTTGTCGTCGTCGTAGCGGGTGGCGCCGATCAGGGTGTGGCCGAAGCCGTAGTAACCGCTGAGTGGAATCCACCGGTGCGTGTGACCGGCGAAGGTGTGCTTCACGTTGACGTTGCGCGCCACCAGGGACAGCAGATCGGGATGGGAGGTCCCCGGGTCCTCGTCGAGCTGGTTCACGAGCAACGTGTGGTGGGTGAGCACCAGCGTCGGCAGTCCCTCCGCGATCTGCGACTCCGTCCACGCAAGCTGGGTGTCGCCGTAGGACGACATGCCGGTGTCGCAGAGCTTGTTTCCCGGCTCCCACGTGGGCCCGAGCATGCCGTTGGCGAGGATCAGCTTCCAGCCCTTCTCGGTGATGACCTGGTAGGGCGGCTGGTGGAAGAACTCGTCGAAGAGCTTCGCGGAGAAGTCGCGCGAAAACGAGTCCGCGCCCGAGCAGTCGACCGAGTAATCGTGGTTTCCCCACACGAAGTAGACCGGGATCTCGAAGCCGGCGTAGAGGGCCGCCGCGCGCGAGAACGCGGTCTCGGTGGCGGCGTACGAGTCGAAGTCGGGAAACACGTAACCGTCGTGGGTCACGTCGCCGAGCACCACGGCGAGATCCGGTCGCGGACGGATGGCGTTGATCTTGTCGCGCGCCGCGGCGAGGCGCTCCACGGTGCGCACGATGCTCTCGTTGTCGAGGTCGCCGTTCTCGGTGCAGCACACGTACTGCGGGCCGATCACGTGCGAGTCGGCGAGCAGCACCACGCGCAGCGGCGACGGGGCGCCGCCGCCTCCAGAGCAGCCGAGTGCGGCGCAACAGGTGAGCGCCCTGACGCACCGCGCCGCCCACGCCGCGGCGCGGACGGCCCATCGAGGAAGCGTCATCGTTCGATCTCCCCGCTTCGACCGCCGCCGAGACCCGTGCTCGTGATGCAACGCATTCGTCGCGCTCCCGTCACGCGATGCCGCGAAACCGTCACCATGCCCGCACGAAACTGCTCTTCACCATGCGATACGTATCTCGGGCGTTTCATCGTCTGTGCACGGCATTCGCGGCCGTCTCCCTCGTCACCGGCTGCGGCGGAGGTGGAGGCGGCGGCTCGCGCAGCGCGGGCACCAACGGACTGCCCGCGTTCACCGGCGTGTGGACGATCGTGTTCGAGAACCACAGCGCCGACTACATCCTGAAGCACGCCGACGCGAACCACTTCCGGACGCTCGCGTCGACCTACGCGACGGCGGGGAACTACTCGGACGTGACCCATCCGTCGCTCCCCAACTACATCGAGATGGCGTGCGGCTGTAACGACAAGCACGATTCCTGGACCGTGCACGACTACCCGGCGTCGAACCTCATCACCTCGAACCCCAACCGGCTCTTCAAGGACCCGAGCCTCGGAGGCCAGCTCGAGGCTGCGGGCGTCGAGTGGCGCGCCTACGGTCAGGACTCGACCCCCGGCAGCACGCTCGGGCCGTGCACCATGCACAACCAGGGCGAGTACGTGTCCCGCCACGTGCCGTTCCTCTACTTCCAGGACGTGTTCGGCACCCAGACCGATCCCTACGGCGCCCGTGACCCGTTCGGCGTGCCGCTCGATCCCAACGCGATCCCGGTGTGCATCAACCGCGTGCACCCGTTCGGCAACTTCCTGGAGGTGCCCGGCAACCCGAATCCGTCGGGCGATTTCTACACCGACCTCGGCAACCGCTCGATGGACTACTACTGGATCACTCCCGACCTCATCTACGACATGCACGACGGCACGGTCGCCGACGGCGACTACTTCCTGGGAGTGGTCACCGAGCAGATCATGCGCAGCCCGCAGTGGAAGAACGGCGGAGTCATCTTCATCACCTTCGACGAGGGAGACCTCGATCTCCTCGATCAGGTGCTCTTCATCGCGGTGTCGCCGCTCGCGAAGCACGGCTATTCGTCGCCGATCGCCTACAACCACAGCAACTTCCTCGCGACCGTCGAGGACATCTACGGGTTGCCTCGCCTGGGCCGTGCGCAGGGCGTACCGAACATGGCGGATCTCTTCGAGTCTCCGAATTCCGGAGGGTGAAGCCTCGCCGTTCTCGGTGCCCTGAGTGAGGCGATCGTGTGACCGTGCCGCGTCGGCTGGGTGA
Source organism: uncultured bacterium (assembly GCA_964650975.1). Classification (GTDB taxonomy): domain Bacteria; phylum JADJOY01; class JADJOY01; order JADJOY01; family JADJOY01; genus CAZYWA01. Next base: position 4,929 of record CAZYWA010000322.1, on the reverse strand, counting down.
CGTCGGCCGGGGTCGAAAATCCCGGCGCGGAGCAGCCTCCGGCAGCCGAAGTTGCTAGCCTGTGCGTGCTCCCGAACGGGTTCGTCACCGGTTCGCGTGACGATGTCCCCGGGACGCTCCGGACCCACCCGCAAGTCGTAGCGACGCTGTGTAGCCACGGTTTCCGACTACCGTCCTCGAAGCGGAGCGACGTCATGGTTTCCACCTCGAAAGTCACCGCAACCCCACCGATCCGATCCCTGGCCGACGATCGCGCCCGGATGGAACAGGCGCTCGCGGCGGAGCTCGAGAAGCTCGCCGGCGAGTTCGATCCGGTGCTGCCCCACGACATCGTGCTGCGCGAGTTCGATGCCTGCCGCAGCTCCTTCGAGGCCGCCCGGATCCGCATGTACGTGCCGGTGCTGGTGTACCGGAACGCCCGCCAGGCGCTGCGCACCCGTGCCCTGGTGGAGGGCCTCGAGCATCCGCCCGGCGCTGACTCGATGAGCGCGCTTCCCAAGAACCAGCGCAATTGAGTCGTGCCGCCGGGCTGGAACAGCCCCCGAGGAAACATCGACTAGGCCGCCGAGCGGATCGACGGCTCGACGGCGATCGACACCGAGTCGAAGCCGCGCTCGGTCGAGTAGCGGAAGACCTCGGCGCCCGGGAAGCGCCAGTCTTCGTCTCCGCGGCGTAGCCGCACCCAGCCGCCCGAGTTGTGGAGCGTGATGCCGGTGCGGGGCTCGGTCAGGCGCCCATCGTTCCAGCCCAGCGGCTGATGGGTGTGCCCCGAGATCAGGCGGCGCGGAAACGGCACGTGTAGGCCGTGCTCCTCGAGGAGCCGGTCGAGCTCGTCGAGCGAGGCGTCGATGAACTGCAGGAAGCGCGCTCGCGTGCCGGCGTGATTCCTGAGATCGTCGGCGTAGCAACCGCCCTGATAGTCGCGCAGCGAGCGCACCAGCCGGCCGCGCACCGCGGGGCCGGCCATCTTGACCAGCCGGTCGAGGTACCAGGGCGTCCCTTCGGCGAGCACCGGCAGGAGCCGCGCCAGCATCGAGTCGATGCGCGCGAAGTCGTCGCCCTCGACGTCGCGTTGCAGGTGATTCACCACCCGGCTCAAGGGTCCCGACTGGCCTAGACCGGAGCTGGTGAGCTGGGTGAGCGGGAAGTTGATCGCCACCAGCTCGCGCATCGAGAGCCGCTCGCGGGTCCGCGAGCGTGGATCGAGCGCCAGGTCGTCGCGGGCGATGCGCATCGAGAGCGCGGAGAGCAGCGACCAGTAGCTCTCCAGGTAGTGGCCGTGGGTGACCAGCACCGACTCGCCGCTCGCGGTCACCACGTAGAGGTTCGGGTAGACGAATGCGAAGGGTAGGGGCTCACCGCTTCCGTCGGCGCGCATGGTGATCGAGTCGAGGAACAGCGCGCCGTAGCGCCCCCCGGCCTCGTCGTCGCGGGCATGCACGTCGGGGAGCCTGAGCCCGCGGTGCATGGCATCGCGGCGGTCGTCGATCACACCCGGCACCGACCAGCGGAACGGCCGCGGATCCTGGCCGCTCTTGATGCGGTTGATGACGTTCACCTCGTGCTCGACCGTGTGCCAGATCTCGAAGTCGTGGTTGCCAGCGATGAACACCACCTCGCGGGCGATGCGGTCCGCCTGCAGCTGACGGAAGAAGACGCGCGCGGCCTTGTACGCGTCCTCGTAGCTCGAGAGCATGATCTCGAGGACGTCGCCGGCCAGCACCAGGTAGTCGAGCTCGCCGCCGGTCGCGGCCACGAACGCGCCGTAGAGCGGACCCAGCGTGAAGCCGGTGCGGGTGGGGACGACCAGCGTGCAGTGCGGATCGCCGAGATGGATGTCGGACGCGATCGCGAGCCTCATGCGGCTCTCATTCGCAGGCGAGGAGGCCGAGGTCGACGAGCCGATGAATGGCTTCGAGCGTCTCGACCTCGTCGAAGCTCGAGTCGTCGACCAGCCGGCCGAGAGGCGCGCCCGACTCGCAAGAGGAGAGCAGCTGCTTCTCGACCGGCGCGAGCGACGTCGCACGGCCGCTGCTCGGCACGTGCCCTCGATAGACCCGCGCGGCTCCCCCCAGGCGATGGAAGAGCGTCACCGTGTGCTGAAAACGCTGGATGGCCTCGATCATCGAAAGGCTCCTTTTCTCGTTCGTCGTCTCTTTTGGGCCCGAGGCTAGGCGCGGCGTCCGTCGATCGTGTGACGCTCGCGTAGCAAGTCGAGAATCCCCTGTCGGTTCGCGGTGAAGCGCCCGGTCCGATGGCCGCGGGCGCGCACCGGCGAAAGCGCCGCCGTCCCGTTGCCGAGAACCTGCGATCCCTTCACGCGAAGTTCACCGCGCGCCGCTACAACCTCGCCTGCCCGGCCACTCGCGGCCGGCCACGGCCTCACGCACTCGACGCACCGACGCCACGGACCTGTGACAGCGTCGTCACACGGGGTCCGTTAACTACCGGTCGACGAGATCATCGAGACGAATCACAAACCGAGAGGGGAAAACGGCAATGACAACGAAGAAAATGCTGATGGGCGCCCTCGCGCTGGGAGCGGCGGTGGTGTCGACCGCGTCCGCGGCGCTGTTGATCAACGGTGCGGGCGCGACCTTTCCTTATCCGATCTATTCCAAGTGGTTCAGCGAGTACAACAAGATCAATCCCAACCTGCAATTCAATTACCAGTCCATCGGTTCGGGCGGCGGTATCCAGCAAATCACGAACAAGACGGTCGATTTCGGCGCGTCCGACGCGCCCATGTCGGACGGCGAGCTCGACAAGGCGCCGGCGCCGCTCGTGCACATCCCGACGGTGCTGGGCTCGGTGGTGGTGACCTACAACGGGCCGATGAAGTCGCTCAGGCTCTCCGCCGAGACCGTCGCCGGAATCTTCCTCGGCAAGGTGGGCAAGTGGAACGACGCGGCGATCGTCGCCGACAACCCCGGCGTCACCCTGCCGGACGGCCCCATCGCGGTGGTGCACCGCTCGGACGGCTCGGGGACGACCGCGGTCTTCACCGACTACCTGGCGAAGGTGTCGGCCGACTGGAAGAAGGACGTGGGCGCCGGCAAGAGCGTCAACTGGCCGGCCGGGCTCGGCGCGAAGGGGAACGAGGGTGTCACGGGGCTCGTGAAGCAGACCCCGGGAGCCATCGGCTACGTCGAGCTCGCCTACGCCAACCAGAACAAGCTGCCCAAGTGCGCCATCAAGAATCAGTCCGGCAACTGGGTCGAGCCGACGCTCGACGCCACGTCCGCCGCAGCGGCGGGTGTCGAGATTCCCGCCGACTACCGCGTGTCGATCACCAACTCGCCTGCTCCCACCGCGTACCCGATCGCGTCCTTCACGTACCTGCTCGTCTACAAGAACCAGGAGAACGCCGAGAAGGGCGAGGCGGTGGTCAAGTTCCTGTGGTGGGCGACCCACGACGGACAGAAGATGGCGAACGCCCTCGACTACGCGCCGCTCCCCACGCCGGTGGTGGCCAAGGTCGAAGGCACCCTCAAGTCGCTCACGGTTGCCGGCAAGCCGGTCACGTGGTGAAGTTCCAGGTCTGATCGGAAACGGACACGCGAGCCCGTGCCGTGACCGTCGCCGTCGACACGTTCGTGGCCGGCCCGTCCGTGGAGAACGAAACCCACACTCCACCGGGCCGGCCGCGCTCGGTCGTGCGCAACGCCGGCGACCGGGTGTGGGCCGCGGTCGTCGGAGCCCTGGGCGGCTCGGTGCTGGTGGTGGGCGGCGTGATCCTGCTGTCGCTCGGGAAGGTTGCGGCGCCGGCCTTCCACGAGCTGGGCGTCGGGCGATTCCTGATCTCCACCGACTGGGATCCGGTGGCTGAGAAGTTCGGTGCCCTGCCGTTCATCTACGGCACGGTGGTGACCAGCGTGGTGGCGATGGTGCTGGCGTTGCCGATCGGCGTGGGACTGGCGCTCTTCCTGTCCGACATGGCGGCGCCGCGCTTTCGCTCGTGGGTGGCGTTTCCGGTCGAGACGCTGGCCAGCATTCCCAGCGTGGTGTTCGGGTTGTGGGGCCTCTTCGTGCTGGTGCCGCTCCTGCGCGCGCACGTCGAGCCGTGGCTGAGCCGCATCGCCGGTTTCTTGCCGCTCTTCCAGGGTCCGCCGATCGGGCTGGGCTTGCTGGCGGGAGGCGTGATCCTGGCGATCATGATCCTGCCCACGATCGCGTCGGTGACCCTCGAGGTGCTGAAGACCGTGCCGCTCACGCTGCGCGAGGCCGCGCTGGCGCTCGGTGCCACGCGCTGGGAAACGATCCGCATGGTGGTGCTGCCGTACAGCCGCGCCGGCATCCTGGGCGCGGCGTTGCTCGGGCTCGGGCGGGCGCTCGGCGAGACCATGGCCGTCACCATGGTGATCGGAAACTCGCCGGTGATCCGCGCCTCGCTCTTCGCGCCTGGATACTCGCTGCCGGCGGTGATCGCCAACGAATTCGCCGAGGCGACCGGTGCCATCCACACCGGCGCCCTCGCGGGGCTCGGTCTGGTGCTCTTCGGCACCACGCTGCTGCTCAACTCGCTGGCGCGGCTCTTGATGCAGGCCGTCGCGGGCACGCAGCGGATCGCGGTCTGAGGGCGCTGGCATGCTCCGCTCGCTCAGCGCTCGCCGAATCGTGAACGGCCTGGTCACGGCGACCTGCGGAGCGTGCGTGCTGGCGGCGCTCTTGCCGCTGGTCTCGGTGCTGTGGCTGCTGGTCTCGAACGGAATCGGCGGGCTCTCGTTCCAGTTCTTCACGCACCTCCCCGCGCCGGTCGGCGAAGAGGGGGGCGGCGTGGGCAACGCGATCCTGGGGACGCTGCTCATCGTGGGGATCGCGTCGGCGATCGGTTTGCCGCTCGGCATCGGCGCCGGCGTGTTCCTCGCGGAGCGCGGCGACCGGCCGTTCGGGCGGACGGTGCGGTTCACCGCCGAGACTTGGGCACTT
>CAZYWA010000321.1:0-8969 GCA_964650975.1 uncultured bacterium | reverse complement strand
CCCAGCTCGCTGGACACGTGGCGGGGAACCTGGCGGTGGGGAACGACCGCCGGCTGCTCATCGGCACGATCACCCAGTTGCTGCCGTTCATCGGTTATCCGCGCACGCTGAATGCGACCCGCATCGTGAACGAAGGGACATCGGCATGACGCGCGTCCTCATCCTCGGTGCCAACGGACAGCTCGCACGCAACACGACTCGGGTCTTCCTGGCCACGACAGACGTGAGGTTGACCCTCTACTTGCGACGGGCACGCCGCCTGGCCAATCCCGACTCCGACCGCGTCGCGATCGTCGAAGGCGACGTCCTCGGTCGGGCCACGCTCGAGGCGGCCATGATGGAGCAAGACGTCGTCTACGCAGATCTGGCTGGAGCGATGAAACAACAGGCCGAAGCGATCGTGGCAGCGATGCACGCGAGCGATCTTCGGCGGCTCATCTTCGTCAGCTCGATGGGCATCTACGGCGAGGTGCCGGGCGAGCACTACCGCGCGGTGCTCGACCCCTACCGGGACTCGGCGGCCGTGATCGAGGCTTCGGACCTCGACTACACGATCCTGCGACCGGGCTGGTTCACCGGCGACGAGAGAACCGCCTACCGGCTCACGCAAAAGGGGGAGCCCTTCCAGGGGCACGACGTGTCGTTGAACGCTCTGTCCGCGCTGATCGTGAAGCTGGCAACCACACCTGGAATGGAGATCCGCCGCAGCCTGGGCGTGAGCAGCGCCTGACACGCTGGCGCATCCGCCCCCTCCAACGGAGAAGACCCATGAAGATCCTCAGTCCCGAATCACAACCGTCGAACCCGGCTCCGCTCGAATACTTCACCGGCTCGGCACACGTGACTCCACTCGTTCAAGGAGAGGAGCCGTCATGCCTGACGTGCGCTTCGGTCGCCTTCGCGCCCGGCGCGCGTTCGGCCTGGCACCGCCATCGCAAAGGACAACTGCTTCTCGTCACCGCCGGCGCCGGGCTGATCCAGGAGTGGGGAAAGCCCGTTCAGCGCATCCGGCAGGGCGACGTGATCTGGACACCGGCGGGGATCAAGCACTGGCATGGAGCGGCCCCCGAAACGAGCATGACGCACACGGCCGTTCGAGCACCAAAGCGAATCGGTGTCGACGAGGCCGAAGGCGTTGACGGACCCCGGAGCGAAGGCCGGGCCGGTCGCCGTCCCCGTGTTCTCGAAGAAAACCGTGTGGCTAGGACCGCTATCGTTCCCGTCGCCGATGAGGGCATCGAGGTCGCCGTCACCGTCGAGGTCGGCGAACGCCGGGCTCGCATACTTCCCGACGTCGGTCAGGGCGAACGGGTTCGGGGAGTTGGCCGCGAAGACCGGGCCGATCGCGGTCCCCGTGTTCCGAAAGAAGTTCGTATTGCCGGAGTTGTCGCCGACGAACGCGTCGAGATCGCCGTCACCGTCGATGTCGACCAGCACCGGCGAAGGCGACGCCCCCAGGTGCGCGAGTCCGAACGGGTTCGCGAACTTCGCTGCGAAGGCTGAGCTGCTACGGGTACCGGTATTCGGGAAGAACTGCGTATTGCCGCTGGCGCCGTCGCCGACGAACGCATCGAGATCTCCGTCGCTGTCGATGTCGGCGCGCGAGCCAGCTCACGAGCAGGACGCGCACCGCGTGCCGGCGGAGCACGCCCAGGAGTTGTGGAATTTTCCTGAAACCTGCGAGGCGAACCGGAGCGCGGTCCAGGGTCGCCTGCTGCCACGCCGTTCTCGAGGTCCCGCACCACGCCCGCCTCGTCGATCACGACACGCCCGGAGCCGCGTCCGCGGCCTGCGTCCACGTCCCAAAGCGACGCGGTCAGGCCATGATGAACGTACCGAGTTTGCCAAAAGCCTCGGTGATTTCAGGGGCTGGCTGCTCGCACAGAGTTCGATAACTGTCCACGAAGGGACCCCAGACGCGACAGAGGCCGTCGGGATCCCCTGCTCGAAGGACCGCTTCGCGCCGCTGCAGATTTCCAAGAGCATCACATCACGCCCTCGTCCAAAAAGGCCCGATTTGCAGCCTCATGGCGCTCGGTCGCAGCTCCAATCCGTCCGAGCTCGTCCTGCCACTCGCTCGTTTTTCGCTCGTAGATGTGGAGTTCGATCGCGCCGTCGAGCTCGTCCTCCCGGGCCCTGGCGCTGCGGGCCTCGAGCGTCTCCTGGTCCCGTTTCAGCGGGGCGAGAGCTTCCTCGTGAACCTGCTTCTGACGGTGACGGCCGTCACGAAGCGACTCCTTCACCCACCTCCGAGCTTTGTCGTCGATGGCGAGTCCCCCGAGCACGTCGGCGAATGCTCGCTCGACAACCTCCTCCGGCACGGAACTCCTTGCGGCACCGGCTTCGAGGAGCTTCGTCGGCTCGGCGATCCAGAATCCCCGCAGCACTTGCTCGCGCAGCCGCATCTCACGATGACCTGGCTCAACGTGCTGGCCCTGGGCCGCAACCCTTCCGGGTGATCCGCTCGCGCCACGGTCGCCGTGGCCGGCGTCGAGCACGCGCGGATCGTCCATAGGCGTTTCTTACACGCTCGTTGTAGGGGTGGGTGACGTGCCTCGCCCGCCGCCGCGCGATTTCCGCTGGTCTTGTGCCAGAAGCCCGGCTCTCCGCTCACGGGCACGCGGGAGGCGTCTGAATTGCATCTGAGGTCCCATGGACCGCTGCGCTCGCGTTCGTCGGAGCCAGGCCGGCAAACCTGCGATGCATCGGGGCACACTTCATGACGCTGTCCGACTGGCTCGAAGAGAACGTCACCCAGGATCCGCGGGCGCTCGAGTGGTTCGGCCGCGGTACCCAGCGTGACGACGCGCGCGCCCAGCACTGCGAGGAGCGAATCGTCCGCGCCTACCGCGATCTGCTCTCGGGATACACCATCGATCCCGCGACGATCCTCAAGACCACGCGCGTGCTCGCACCCGAGGAGAAGCCCGGCGTGGTCACGGTCGTCGACATCTCGTTCGCCTCGATCTGCGCCCACCACTTCCTGCCGTTCTTCGGCAAGGTGACGGCCTCGTACGTGCCGGGCGACCGCATCCTCGGGCTCGGCAAGCTGCCTCGCCTGGTGCAGGCGTACGCACGCCGCTTCCAGATCCAGGAAGACCTGGTCAAGGAGATCGCCGAAGAGCTCATGCACTCCGGTGGCGCACGCGCGGCCCACGTGAGCTGCGAAGCCCGGCACCTGTGCATCTGCGCGCGCGGCCCTTCGGATCCGACGTCCTTCACCCGCACCGAGTACCGAACCGGAACGTGGCCATGACCCTGCGCTGCTGGATCGCCTCGGTGGCCGGCCTGCTGGTGGCCGGGTCGGCTGCGGCCGCCAACACACTCGACTTCCACGGCGCATCCAAGCCCGGTTGGTCTCGCGCCGAGCTTGCCGAGCGCGTCCCAGCGCAGCCGGTCCGGGTGTGGGATCCGTACGAGCTGAGGGAGATCGAGCTCGAGGGCTTCGCCATGAACGCGGTCCTGGATGCGACGTTCGGGGTGAGCTGGCGGCAGGGTGACGAGCTCTTGATGACGTGTCTGGATGGATTCCAGCCTTCGATACCGGTGCAACGTTTCTTGCAGCACCAGGCCTGGCTGGCCTTCCGTCGGCTCGACCAGCCCGATTTCAACTTGGTCAAGCACGACGTCACGCCCCCCGTGCAGGTGGACGCCGCCCCCTACTACCTCGTGTGGACGAACCTCGACGATCCGCAGGTGCGCGCCGAGGGTGATCTTGGGTGGCCGTATCAGTTGGTCGCGATCGAGCCGGTCGACTTCCAGACGCGCTTCCCCAAGCTCGCGCCTCCGCCTAGTTCCCCCGAGCCGGTACGGCAGGGATTCCTCGCGTTCCGCGGCTACTGCCTGCAATGTCACAGCATCAACGGCGAAGGGGGACGCGTCGGGCCGGAGCTCAACTACCCGATGAACGTCACGGAGTACTGGCAGCCTCCGGCGTTGCGCCGCTGGATCCTCGACCCTCCGTCCGTGCGAAGCCGTGCCGCCATGCCTGCAGTCGCGCCAGGACTCGCCGATCGCGAGCAAATGGTGCGGGCAGTCATCGCCTACCTCGAGGCGATGTCCGCCAAGAAGATCGCGCCGTGAGCGCACTCGGTCCATGTGAATCCTTCTACGCGAGCGCCGTACAGCAGCCGTGGTTGCTGTGGGCCGCGGCGCTCGTCGGATGGGCCGTGGTCATCGTGCTCCGCGATCGGCCGCGTTCGATCCGCTGGTTCGCCTCGGGGTGTGCGGTGCTGGCGATGCTCGACGCCTGGCTGACGGCCAGCGACGTGCTCGGCCTCGGGGCGCTGCCGGGTGTGCTCGGCACGACGGTGCCGCTCTTCTTCGTACTGGCGGGCGATCTGCGTGTGTTTCTGTTCCTCGACCTGGTGGCGGTGTCGGAGAACCGGGCCCTCCGGATCGCGCGCGCACGCTGGGGTCGCATCCTCGCGCTGACGATGCTCGTTCCAGGGATCGCGTTCGGCCTCGTCAAGCGCCTGGTGGACTCGCTCGTCGCACCCGAGCTGGCAGGAAGAATGCTCTTCCTCGGCTACGAGCTGCTCTTCCTGGCGCTGATCCTGATCATCCGCCAACGAGTGTTGCCGCGGCAGCTCGCCGGTCGAGACCCGCTGCGCTCGTGGGCGGGGAGCGTGGCCGGCTTCGTGGCGGCCTACTACGGGCTCTGGGCCCTGGCGGACCTGTGGATTCTGTTCGCACCGACCGCGATCCGGGATCTCGGTTTCGCCCTCCGCGTCCTTCCCAACGCGCTCTATTACGGCGGGCTCAGCGCGTGGATCGTGTGGCGTTGGCCGAGTCGAGCCGAGTCCGGTCAACCAACAGCGCACGGAAGGCGCGCGGATGACCTGGCGTACGACTCGACGCTGATCGGGGCTACTCACCCATGATCTTCTCTCGGGTCGTCGGACCCTGCCGCCGCCTCGTGCGCCTCCTCGGGCCCGGCCTCGTCACGGGCGCGTCCGACGACGATCCCAGCGGCATCGCGACCTATTCGCAAGCCGGCGCTGCCTACGGCTTCGGCCTGCTGTGGACGATGTTGTTCTCGCTGCCTCTCATGTCCGCGATCCAGGAGATCAGCGCCCGAATCGGCCGCACCACCGGACGCGGGATCGCCGGGAACATCCGGCGGCACTACTCGGCTTGGCTGCTCTACCCGATCGTGTTGCTGCTGGTCGTAGCCAACACCATCAACATCGGCGCCGACGTGGGCGCGATGGGCGAGGCGCTCACGCTCGTCCTCGGTGGGCCGGCCTTGGTCTATTCGGTGGTCTTCGCAATCGCGCTGATCGTCTCGCAAATCTTCATCGGCTACGAGCGATACGCGAGGTACCTCAAGTGGCTGACCACGGTGCTGCTCAGCTACGTCGCAACCGTCTTCATGGTCCGCGTGCCCTGGGGGAAGGCTCTCGAGGCGACGGTTCTGCCGACGCTCTCCACGAGTGGCAAATACTGGGCGACCTTCATCGCCGTCCTCGGCACGACGATCAGTCCATACCTGTTTTTCTGGCAGGCATCCCAGGAGACCGAAGAGATCCATGACCACGTCGATCAGGACCCGTTGAAGGAAAAGCCCCGGCAGGCGCCCGCGCAGCTGCGGCGAATCAGGATCGACACCTACGCGGGGATGTCGCTGTCGAACCTCGTGGCCTTCTTCATCATGCTCGCGGCCGCGGTGACGCTGAACGCGCACGGCGTGCACGACATCCAAACGTCCGCTCAGGCGGCGGAGGCCTTGCGGCCGATCGCCGGACGTCTCACGTTCACGCTCTTCACGCTGGGCATCGTCGGGACCGGGTTGCTCGCCGTGCCGGTGCTGGCGGGTTCGGCCGCGTATGCGGTGGGTGAAGCACTGAGATGGCCGACGGGAATGGACCGAAAACCTCTCGACGCGCGAGGTTTCTATGCGGTGATCGGCGCTGCCACGCTCATCGGGCTATCGCTCAACTTTCCGGTCGTGCAGGAAATCGCCCACGTCACTCCGATCAAGGCGCTCTTTTGGTCGGCGGTGCTGAACGGGCTGGTTGCGGTTCCCATCATGGTCGTCGTCATGCGGGTCGTCGCGAATCGACGGGTGATGGGCGAGTTTTCCACGTTGCCGCGAGGTCTGTTGGTCAGAGGATGGTTCGCAACCGGCGTGATGGCAGCGGCGGCCGTGGGCATGTTGGTGACCTGGAAGAGCTGAGTCTGGCGCCATGACCTTCGACGCCGATCGCCTCGACGCCCGCGATCCGCGACGTCGCCGCGCGGCGCCGAGCTGCGCATGGGGTCGCTTTCCTGGGGACTCTCGATGGTGCGCTGCCTGCTCAAGACGCCGCGCGACGCGGAGGCCTGCATGGCGACGCGCATTCTTTCGGACGGGTTCCGTGCCGATCACCCGGGCGAGGTGCGGCAGATCCAGGAGCGCGCCCGAGCCCGGCACGGATCCTGGCGTTCATCGCGCCGTACATGGCGGGCCGGAGCTCCTCGGCCAGCCACAGGACGGCACCGAAGGGATGGCCGAGCAGTGCGCTGCGTCTTGTCCACCCGGGAAGTTGGTCGCCCAGAACGCGCGCTCCAGGCCGAAGAGGTCGAGCACGTGCTCCGTGTCATGCCGGCGTAGTCGAACGGGCGCAGGCGGCTCGACTGACCCGGCCGTTCGCCCAGCGCGTTGAGCACCACCGGGCCGCATCGTAGAATCGAAGAAGCCCGGGGCGGGCTCCACCCTGGCCCCGCCCCTGCGCTCGCGGCACCATTCCATCGCACGGAGGGCTTCATGCGTCACGTCGCCATCGCTGCGCTCGCCGCTCTGGCGAGCTCGAATCCGTGCACGCCGCCGCCTCCGACGCCGCAAACCTTCTTCGTGGCGCCCATCGGCTCCGACCAGAATCCCGGCACCGAGTCGGCTCCCTGGAAGACGATCAGGTACGGAGTCGGTCAGCTCGGCCCCGGCGACACGCTGAACGTCGGTGACGGCACCTACTACGAGCAGGTCCGCTCGGTGAGCAGCCAGCCCGGCACTTCGGCGTCGCGGATCGTCGTCCAGGCGAAGCCCGGGGAGCACCCGGTGCTCTACGGCCTCTTCTGGCTCACGGACGCGAGTTACTGGACCGTCCAGGGGCTCGACATCCGCTGGGACACCGACCAAATCTCCGGCCCCCTCGACCAGTCGGAAGTGCTGCTCAAGATGGTGGACGGGGTGGGCTGGGAGGTCCTCGACAACGAGCTCTCGGGCGCCCCCTCGTTCGGCGCGCTCTCGGTGAACACCGCCGGTACGCTCGGGCAGCCCGACCAGTGGCGCGTCGCGGGGAACTGCATCCACGACATGCTCGAGGGAGCCGACCCGAGCTACTACTCCCACGGTGCGTACCTCAACACCGGCCTCTACGCGGGCACCGGCACCTTCGAGGACAACCTCGTCTTCAACACTGCTTACGGCAGCTCGGTGAAACTCGGGTGGGAGGATTACAGCCCATCCGGCACCGTCAATGTGACCGTCCGGCACAACACGCTCGTCGACGGCAACAACGTCGTGATGATCGTTGGCAACACGCTGCCGGGCGCGGGGTCGCGCAACATCCTCGTCGAGAACAACCTGCTGGTGGATGCCCTCGCCCAGAACGAGGGCGTGGTGCGCGGGGTGAACGTGGACAACACCACCAACGTCGCCAGCAACAACGCCTGGTCCGACGCAGACGAGCCCGAGATGATCACGGAGTACCCCGACAACCCCCTCGGCTACGTCGTGGACGGCGGCGGCAACGTAAGGATCGATCGCGGCTTCGACGCCGAAGGCACGTGCACTGGCTACCACGCCACCGATCCTCGCGCCGCCGGCTTCGGCCGGACCTGGTGAGCGCCGTCGAACTCCGCCGAAATGGCGCCGCAATCCGGGTCCTCCCCGGGGGAGCGGGTCGGGCAACGAGCGCTGCTGTGAATGCGCCAGGTATGCTTGGGTCTCCAAGGCGGTAAACTCACCATCGAAACACACAACGTGGTCCTCGGCGAGGACTACGCACACTCCCATGCGGACGTGCGGGCCGGTCGGTATGTGATGTTGGCGGTCACGGACACCGGAATCGGCATGACCGAGGAGGTTAAACGTCACTTGTTCGAGCCGTTCTTCACCACCAAGGAGCCCGGAAAGGGAACCGGTCTGGGACTATCGGTGGTTCACGGCATCGTCAAACAAAGCGACGGGTCGATCGAGGTTTCCAGTGAACCGGATGTGGGAACCTCGTTCAAGATCTACCTCCCATGCATCGAACAGACCGCGCCGACCGGGAAGTCGTGGCCCGGCCTCGGTCCTAGCCCGCACGGGACGGAAACGTTGCTACTGGCCGAGGACGAGGACGGAGTTCGGGCACTGGCCCGTTTCACCTTGCAGCAGTGCGGCTACACCGTCCTGGAAGCGAGCGACGGCGAGGAAGCCATACGGGTCGCCACGAACCACCGGGAAAGGATTCACTTGCTCGTCACGGACGTCGTGATGCCCGGTATGGGGGGGCGGATCCTCGCCGAGCGGTTGTTGAGCCTCGATCCCCAGATGAAGGTACTTTATCTTTCTGGCTATACCGACGACGCAGTCGTTCGGCACGGGATTCTTCACGAGGAAGTGAACTTTTTGCAGAAGCCGTTTTCTCCGGACGCACTGGCTCATCAAGTCCGAGAAGTGCTTGGGCAGTGACAAGATGTCCGTCTCGCGAAAAGGATACCGCCGGACCCCTATAAGGCTCCCGTCCGTCGAGCCTCTGTCCTGGTTACTTCTCTATCCGGGCTCGAGCAGCCGCTGGTAGTCGTGATGGAGGCCGCCGAGGACGGGACGGACGACGAGCCGCCGCGCGTCGGTGGCTGTCGCCGGGCCGGAATTGGGATCCGCTGGCCGGTCCCCTGATGCGGCCGCGCCAGGTTGCTAGTGGGTCGCGTACTCCCGCACGGACGGTGAGGCATCGCGTCGCGGGCGTTCACCGCCAGGTTCAGAAGAACTTGCTCCAGTT
>CAZYWA010000320.1:0-9022 GCA_964650975.1 uncultured bacterium | reverse complement strand
GCGCCACGGCATGTTGAAGAAGCCGTGGGCCTCGTCGGGATAGATCTCGAGCCGCACCGGTAGGCCGCGCTTGGTGAGCGCCTCGTGGCAGAGGCGAGTGGAAGGGCAGAGCGGATCCTTGCCGGCGCCGGCCAGGAACGCGGGCGGCAACCGCTCGAAGGCGAGGTCCATCGGCGTGAAGGCGTTCTCGTCGCGGACCTCGCGCTCGAAGCCGGCGGCGCCGCCGTAGGACTGCATGAACAGGCCGGCCAGCGGGAATCCCTCGCCGAGCCAGGAAAACCGGTCGAGCACGCCGTAAAGCGATGCCACCTTCCGGACTTCCGGAAGCTCGAGCTGGGCCACCGGCGCACCGAGCTTGGCGAGCCAGTCGCGATTCGAGATCCCGATGGCGGCCATCATCACCAGGTTCCCGCCCGCCGAGTCGCCCGCGAGATCGACCGCGGTGATGCTCGGCTCGCGCGCGCGGATCCACGCCAGCGCACGCAGCACGGAGACGAGCGGCGTGGGGTAGGGCGCCTCGGGCGCGAGCGGGTAGTCGAGGTTCCACACCACGCGCCCGCCGCGCGTGAGCGCTGCGAGATCGGGGCGGTAAAGCACCCGCTTGCCGCTCACCCATCCGCCGCCGTGGACGTAGACGAGCGGCGGCAGCTCGTGGACTGGCGCATCCGCGCCGCCGGCGCGTGTCATCCGATCGAGCCGTTCGAGTGGGTGATCGCCGTACGCGTGCTCTTCGATCTCGAGCCCGCGCAGCTCTCGCCGTCCGGCGAGATTTCTCCCCACGGATCCGGCGCTCATCCCCGCGCGCAGCAGGCGGAGCTGCGCGCGGTGCCGGAAGCCGAGCGACGCGATGCCCGACTTTGCGCTCACGTGCCGGCCGTCGCGCTCAGGCGCGCTCGAAGCGGCCGTCCGCCTCGCGGATCTCGCCCAGCGACGTGAGCCGTGCGAGGTGGCCTTCCAGCATCGGCGCGAACGGGAAGAGCCGGATGTGATCGGGGTCGTTGTTCACCTGATCGTAGAGCGACGCGTAGCCGTGGCTGCCGCCGGCGAGCAGGTCGAGCACGCGATTTTCGCGGTCCAGAAGGCGTTTTCGCATCTTCGCGATCGCCGTGGCCGGCTCGGCGTTGGGCGCTCCGTGCGAAGGAAGCAAGAGCGTCGGCTCGAGCGCCGCGAGCCGCTCGAGGCTCGCCAGGTAACCGGCGGCGCCGCCCGAGCTCGGACTGTGCCACGCGACCGTCGGCCCGATCAGATCGCCGCCGATCAGGATGCCGCGACTCGCCTCGTGGAACGCCACGTGTCCCGGGGCGTGGCCGGGCGTGGAGAGGCACGTCCACTCGAACGGCCCGGTGGTGACGCGCGCGCCGTCGGTGAGCGTCGGCAGTGGATCGGTGGCGACGAACGGCGCATTCATCGCGAAGATGATCGCCTGCATGCGCTCGACGACCGCTCGCGTCCGCTCGGCCTCGTCGGGCAAGCGCGCGATGGCCACGTCGAAATCGAAGCTCGCGATCAGCGCGGCGAGGTCACGCGCCAGCGCCACCGCGTCGGGATGGCAATGAATCGGCACGCGCCACCCTTGCTGCGCGAGCGCACCCGCCGCCGAAAGATGATCGACGTGCGGATGCGTGACGATCACGCGGCCCAGGCGCTCGAGCGGAAGACCGAGCCGCTCGAGCTCGGCGCGCGTGCGCACCAAATTCTCGTCGCCCGCGGCCCCCGGATCGATCCACGTCCAGGTGCCGTCCGCCTCCCACACCGCATACGCGTTGCACGAGTGCGGAAAATCGGGCGAAAGCGGCTCGAGCCGCAAGATTTCGGGGGGTACGCCGACCGCGGTCATGATCGTTCCAGTTTGCACGAATCGACGCGGCGCGCGTAGCCGAGCCGCGTCGCCCGCCCGGAGGGCGGCGGTCGCTCGCCGCCGCGGGCCTATTTTCTCCTTTCACCCATCTCGCTCCCAGACTGGTTTCCCTGGCCCTTCCCAGAGCCGGTGCGCTCGACCGGAAACAAGATCCACGACGCCGAGTCCCGTCGTCTCGCCACCGGCGAACACGATCTCTCCCGCTGGCGTGACCGCGATTCTGGCGAGACCCGGTTCGAGGGATCGCGACCTGCGTGACCGCCTTCGTCCGCAGATCCATCGAGACGACGGAGTCTCCGCTGAGAAGGAAGAGCAACCGGCCCGTGGGATCGAGTGCGATCGCGCGCGGGTCGGAGAGCCAGTCGCCGAAGGGCAGCATGCGCCCGGTCTGGTGGGCTCGGTCCACCTCGTAGACCTGCCCCGCGAGGATCTCCACGAAGCGGCAATCGCCCGACACCGCGAGATCCGTCGCGAGCTGAGACGACGCTAGGCTGGCGGGGAGCTTCTCGACCGCGAACGTGTCGGCTCCGACCTTGGCTACCTGGTCGCCCTGGCCCGAGTGCGGGAAGTTTCCTGCCGCGAAGAGTGTCTCGCCGTCCTCACAGGCGGCGAGGCTCGTGGCGTAAGCGGGTTGCGGAAAGCCTTCGATCAGCGTCCCGTGGTCGACGTCGATGCGGGAGAAGACGCTGAATGGCCCGCCGGAGAAGGCGTCGCCGATCACTCCGGACGATGTCAAAGCGAGCTGGTGCGGATTCGCGAGCCAGGCGAGTGCGAAGGTGGGCTCGAAGGCGCCCACGAGGGGCAGAGACGAAGCGTAGGGCGACAGCTCTTCCGACCCGTCGGAAAGCGCGAGCCGCACCAGCTTCTCGTCCGATCCACGCGCCTCGAGGATGATCGCGCTGGGGCCGTCCGGGGCAATCGTCAGCGCCTCGATCCGCCCGAGGGCTGGAGCGATCCGCCGCACCGACGAGTCGGCGCCGTGCCATTCGAAGACGCCATCACCGGCAAACCATGCTTTCGAGCAATCGCCGCTGGTGGCAATGGGACCCACCGGGTCGCCGACATCGGCATCGGCGGGCACCTCGATCGTGGACACGAGCGTCAGGGTTCCCGGGTCGTAGCCGTCGAACAGCACGCGACGCCCGGCGGTGGCGTTCGGACTCGCCGCACCCGGTGTGTGCCCACGAAAAATTCGCGTACCGCCGCAACCGAAGGAGATGGCTTCGGCGGATCCGGCGACCGGGGCCCACGCATCGGTACCATCGTCGAGGTTGCAGCGCCCGAACGTCGGCACCGGCCCGGCAACTTCGCCCGGAAAGTCGTCGCTGGGTGTATAGGCCGAGCTATCGAAGATCGACGTACCCGCTGGATCGATGGCGCCCACCCCGAAGGTGGCGCATGTGTCGAGACGCTCCCGTTGGTTGGTCGCCAGCGCGATGCGATCGATTCCGCCATTCCAGACGTAGAAGTGCGATGCGTCTCCGTCGAGCGCGAAGCCACGGCCCGTGGCACCGATCGGGAGGGGGGTGGGGTCACCGGATGCGATCGTGATCCGCGACACGAAGCCGTTGGTGACGAAGGAGCCGTCGTAACCGGGTCCCGCGGAGTCTCCGCTGGCGTCACCCGAGAACGCGAGCGCGCTGGTGCCGCCCGGTTCGGCGGCAAGGCCGACGAAGCTTCCGCCGCCGATCCGCGCGAGCGCCCCGGTCGCGAGGTCGAGGCGCGCGATCCGCCCCGAGCCACGCTCGAGCACCAGGGCCACGCGTTCGTCCGCCGACACGACCAGCTCCTTCGGGTTGGAGAGGCCGCGAGCCGGCTCCGATCCGAGAAGGATCGGTTGCGCCGGTAGGGGGATGGGTGTGATGGCGGAGTGCCCGCCGCTACACGCCGCAGCGAGGACAGGGAGAGACAGTATGAGAAGGCGGGCCCGTTCGCTGAGCCGCATGCATCCTCCGGCAGGCCCTCTCGCGACCGAAGTCACGAGCAGGCACTAGCGACGGCGTCAGGCCGGGAGGAACATGACCGTCGATCATGGGGACTGCTTAACACGTGCCACGGTCGCGGAGCGATGCATGGTGCACGCGGACCGCGTGCGCTACTCGCGGCGCCGGACGGCCTGCACGAGATTCGACTCGTGCTGCAGGAACTGATGCACGAAGGCGATCGCCATGCTGCCCTCGCCGACGGCTGAGGCGACGCGTTTGATCGGGCTCAGGCGGACGTCGCCGCAGGCGAAGATTCCCGGGACGCTCGACTCGAGGAGGTAGGGGTCGCGGTGGTGCGACCAGCGGCCGGCTTTCACGAGGTCGTGGCCGGTCAGAACGTAGCCGTGGTCGTCGCGGGCGATGCTGGGCGGTAGCCAGCCGGTTTCGGCTTCGGCGCCGATGAAGACGAAGAGGGCGCCGCAGTCGTGGCGGCGGGTTTCGTCGGTGGCGCGATCCGCGATGTCGATCGCGGTCAGGTGCGTGTCGCCGTGGACGGCGCGGACTTCCGAGCTCAAGAGGATGGAGATGTTCGATTTCTTGCGCAGTTGCTCGGTCAGGTAGTGGGACATCGATTTCTCCAGGCGATCGCCGCGGACCACGAGCGTCACCTGGCGGGCGTGGCTGGCGAAATCGATGGCGGCTTGGCCGGCCGAGTTGCCGGCGCCGATGAGGTAGACGTCGAGGCCGTGGGTGGAGGCCGCGTCGCTGCGCGCGGCGCCGTACGTGATGCCTTTGCCGAGGAGCCGGTCGATACCGTCGATCGCGACCCGCCGCCAGGCGACGCCGGTCGCGAGGATCACGGTTCGCGCGCGCACCATGTCCTCGCCGTCGAGGAAGAGCTCGCGGGTGGCGGGCTCGAACCGCGAGACGGATCGGGTGACGAGGATCTCGGCGCCGAGCCGCTTGGCCTGGCGTAGGGCGCGGCTCGCGAGCTCGTCGCCGGAGACGCCGCTCGGGAACCCGAGGTAGTTCTCGATGCGGGACGACGTGCCGGCCTGGCCTCCGGGCGCCTCGCGCTCGATGACGATGGTCCGCAGTCCTTCCGACGCGCCGTAGACGGCGGCCGCGAGGCCCGCGGGTCCGCCGCCGATGATCGCGGTGTCGTACTCGGCGAGGCCGGGCTTGGTCTGGAGGCCGAGGCGCACGGCCACGTCGCGGGTGCTCGGCCGGCTCATCAGGGTGCCGTCCGCCATTCGCAGCAGCGGACACTCGTCGTCGGACGGCGGTGGGCCGGTCCATCGGCTCGCGAGCTCGGGGGAATCGGGCGTGAACCATTCGAAGGTGATCTCGTTTCGCGACAGAAAGCGGCGGATCGCGCCGCCCGTGGCGTCCCAGCGGTTGCCGAAGATCGTCAGGCGCGGCTTGGGTAGCTCGGCCGCGATGCCTTGGAGCCCGCCGATCCGCTCCCGCGCGAGCGCCGTCACTTTGAGCGCCACGTCCGGCGCCGCGGCGACGAGCGAATAGTACTGCTGCACGTCGAGGCGCATGACGCGCGACGGCTCCGATGCGCGATAGCCGCCGGGAAACGGTGTCCCGAGCGTGATCGGCACCTCTCCGAAGATCATGCCGGGCATGCGCCAGCCGATCGTGCGCTCGACGCCGTCGACGATCTTCACGACCTCGATCT
This sequence comes from uncultured bacterium, assembly GCA_964650975.1. Classification (GTDB taxonomy): domain Bacteria; phylum JADJOY01; class JADJOY01; order JADJOY01; family JADJOY01; genus CAZYWA01. The sequence continues at coordinate 3,552 of CAZYWA010000320.1, read as the reverse complement.
TGCCCGAGAGCACCGCGTAGAACGCGCGCTCTCCGCCTTCGGGTACCGCGAACTCCCCGGCCACCAGGTGCACGTCGGCCGCCATCGCCGCCACCCGCTCGACGTCGGGCTCGGAGAGCACCGAGAGGAGGGGAATCGCCCGCACGTCGTCCGTGGTCAGCATCGCGCCGTCTCCGAGGTCCGCAGCTCGCTCGCGTTCGTCGGAAGGTGAAGCTCAACAGGCCGCGCAGGGGAAGTCCAGCCATGCAGGTTCGCGGGGGCGGTGTCTCAGTTTGAGCGCTGGCCACCGAGGGACCGGTGGCCCTCCAATCGGAACCGCGGAGATGCCATTTTGGGAGCGCGCGCGGTCCCTCGCGCGCGAGGCCGAACCGAGTCGAGCTGCGCACGCCACCCACGTGGGCCCTCATGCGCTCGAGGGGACTCGACGTGGTCAGTGTGCCATGAGAGCGTCAACGGACCTTGGCGAGTCTGCTTCCGCGGGGTGAAGGCGATGATTCCTGTCCATCCTGGAACGATCCTGGGACGCGAGCTGGCCGCGCGCGAGCTCTCCGCGAACCGGCTCGCATTGGCGCTGCATGTTCCGTCGGGCCGAATCACGTCCATTCTTTCGGGAAAGCGCGGCATCACGGCCGAGAGGGCTCTTCGCCTGGCACGGTACTTCGGCAACAGTCCGGAGTTCTGGCTCAACTTGCAGGTCCGCTGCGAGCTCGCGGTCGCTCAGCAAACGGTGGGCGCGCGCGTCAAGGAAGAAGTCGCCAGAGCGCCTGACCAGAGGTGATCGCACTCGTGCGCTGCGGACGCGCCGGACCCCGTCCCACCCGCCAGGGAGGGACGCGGTCCCGCGCCCCCGCGGCGGCACTCCACGGTGGGCAACCACGTGCGCGCGTCGACGTGTGCACCGGCAAGCTGCTCGCGGGTGACACCCACGGCGCCGGCTAGGTTCGCGCCTTCCAGGCGCGCGCCGGTCAGATCCGCGCGGTTGAGGACCGTGCCGTCGAAGCGCACGCCCACCAGCACGGTGTCCTTGAGCGACGCCTCCTGAAGGTGCGCCCCCGCCAGCTCGGCGCCGGTGAAGTTGGCGCGATCGAGGTCCGCGGCGAGCAGGTTGGCGCCGCGCATGGCGGCGCCCATGAAGTGGGCGTCGTTCAAGAACGCTTCCTGGAAGTTCGCGGCTTCGAGGCGCGAGCCGGTGAAGTCGGCGCTTTCGAGATGCGAGCGCGAGAAGTCGGCGCGCACCAGGTAGGCCTCCGAGAAATCGGCTTTGCGCAGGTCCACCTGGAAGAGGCCGAGCACCAGCCGGTCGCCTTCGTCGGCGCGGGGCTGGCCCACGACGCGGATCACGGCCTGGATGTCGCGAGGCGGAGCGTCCGGTTCGTCGCCGCCCAGGTACGGGCAGCGGTCGCGGACGAAGCCGACCAAAAGGTCGAGGACGATCCGTTGCTGCTCGCTCGATTCGCCACCCATTCCGGCGAGCGCCTCGACGGCGCGGACGCGGGCGTTCTCGTCGGGGGAGCGGAGTTGCTCGCGGAGCGAGTCGAGTGCCGCTGCGCCGCCGGCGTTCGCCGCCGCTGGCTTGGCGGCGCCGCCTGCGGCCTTGCCGAAGGCGCCCTTGAGATCGCTCCACTTCATCGGATGGTGTCCGTGATCGGCAGCGACGTGACCAGCTCGCGGAGCCGTTCGTGGCCGTCGCGAAACACGGGCCAGCCGTCGCCCACCAGCACGGCGTCGATGGCGGGGTAGTTCTTCACCAGCTGCCGCACCGAGGAGATCGCGGTCGCCTTGTGGCCGAGCTTAGCGTCCGGGAGCAGCATGAGCGAGCCGCCGCGATGGGCGCGGATGAGATCGCCGGTCACCAGCGTGGTTTCGTCGATCAGGAGCGCCAGCTCGCCGGGCGTCTTCGAGCCGTCGAAGGCGAGCGCCACGAGCCCGGGCACCAGCGAGTCGCCGTTCGCGAGCCACCGTTCGCACGGCAACGGAAACGTTTTCTTTTCGGCTGCCGGCCCGGCGAGCTGGGCGCCGAATTCCTTGGCCAGCCCTTCCGCGGCGCGGGTGTGATCGGAGTTGGTGACCACGATCCACGCCGCGCCGCCCAGCTCGGTCAGGTGCTTGCGGTCGTGATCGCCGAGCGGCAGCGGATCGATCAGCACGTTGCCGTCCGGGCGGATCCACGCCCAGCCATGGAAGTCGACGTTCCGGCTCTCGTCGAACTGCGACCAGCAGAAGAGATCGGGGCGATGGAGGGCTTTCATGGTCAGCGAGGGTAGCGTGCGGCGGGGTGGGCTCGCCAGATCGAGACGGCGCGCCGGGGACCGTCGCACTCCACATGGAGCCAGCCGGTCCCCGGCGGGCGCGGCTGAGAGGGGCCGCAGTCCCCCGGGCCGAGCCCGATCACGGATCGACGCCCGGGATCGGTGGGATGTCGCGGCCTTTGTCGCGCAGGTCCTGGAGCAGGTCGTGGAACGGCACCACGATGTCGCCGCGCGACAGGAAGATTCCGATCTGCGCTTGTGCGGCGATGGTGAGCCAGGCGCCGATGGGGCCGCTCTCGCCCTGGCTGGGCGCGAACAGATACTCGTGGTTGTCGGAGAGCTGGAGGATCAGGCCGGAGCCGGGCACGCGGTCCTCGAACGGGAAGGTCTTGGTGAGGTCGTAGTCGAGGCTCGGATAGAGGCTCTCCTGGCCGGCCGGCAGCGGCAGCTCGGGGATCTGCATGTGGATGCCGAGCTCGGGGATGGTGCCCACCACCACGTTCTTCGAGATCATGTCGGCCATGCGCTCGGGGCTCACGAAGCCGGCGGAGCGGGCGAGGGTGACGCCGGTCGAGAACGGCACGGTGAAGTCGGCCGGGTCGATCTCCATCATCACCTTCTTCGGATCGCGGCCGGGCAGCGGGTCCTTGTCCCAGTGGGTGGCGTAGTTGGCGCCGTCGCCAGGTCCGAAGAGCGTTTGCGTGATGGTCGCGAAGGTGCGCAGCGACGGCGTGTTGCGCTCGACGCCGAATCCTTGCCGCTCGGTGGTGAACCGATAAGACGAGAGCCCCAGCGCTTCGCCCGCGGGGCCGGAGAACGAGACCTGCAGGCGGTTCCCCGGGTCGGCGGGGATCGTCACCAGGAAGGTGCCGTCGGCGTTGCACGGCGCGGTGCGCGGCGCGATGTCGGGCTTGTCGAGGTTGACGAGCTGCGCCACCGCGTTGGGCGGGATCGCGACCGGTCCGACGCGCGCTCCGCTGCGCTCGTCGCCCGTGTCGTTGATGAGCGTCAGGTCGATACCCGAGCCGGACTTCGACGCGCGCCCGACGATCGCCGGCCCGAAGAGCTGCACGAACAGCTGATCGACCACGCTGAAGTCGATCCGCGACACGAAGTCGATGCCGCCGCCGCCCGGCACGTTGAGGGCGCCGCGGTTCACGTCCTTGCTCACGGCCAGGAACGGACCGGTCATGAACGTGCCGAGCGATTCGGCGCCGGCGGTGATCTCGACGTTGGGCCCACCCACGTCGACGATGCCGTCGCCGTTGAAGTCGCCTTCCTCGGGGTCGATCTTGCCGTTGTG
>CAZYWA010000319.1:0-9040 GCA_964650975.1 uncultured bacterium | reverse complement strand
AGCAAGCACACGTCGGAGAAGAACCCCCGTAATCGCAACCAGCTAGAGTTCGTGACCGCGTCCCCGACCACGTGCCAGGTGATGCTCACGACGCTCAGCACCAACGGTGTCGTCTTCACCCAGCAGCCCGACGCGGCCGCCGCGACCCGAACCTTCAGCGTCCGTATCAACTGAATCACACGGCTCGCGCCATCGGCGGGCGGCGGCCTTCGCCCGCCGGTGGCTGATCGACCTCAGGCCCGCCTGGGGGGACCCTAGCTGGGTCGTTGTCGTCTCTCGAGAAGGGCTGCCCGTTGAGCATCTTGATCCGAAATTGAGGCTCCTAACTCGGGAAGGCTTGCTGGCCGAATCCCAAGCGCGACACCGGGGTGGAGCAAACGGTCCCGAGATGTGGGAACTGCTGCGCTGGGGTCCTGGCGGTCCTCGAGGATGCGGGAGGTCGGGATCGAGCCAGCGTAGGCGGAGTCCGGGGCGGTGTCGCACCCACCGGTTCCGTGTTCCGTGGTGCGACAGTGAAGCCAGGCACCAATGATGAACACGATTGAACCCTTCAACTTCGGCACCTCGCGTTGTCGACGTCGGGCCGGCGGATCCTTGTGTGATTTGCCTCTCCCGCCGTCCCGGCGTCGGCACGCACGTTGTAGGTTGGCGCCAAGCCAGCTCCCGAGCGCACTTGCGATATGACTAGCCATGCGATTCGCTCGTCCGGAGGCGAACCGACCGATCCGGACTCCGGGGTGGCATCGCAGGCCGCAGCAGCGCTTCGACGTCTTCGCGGAAGCTTGCCGTCAGGGTTCGAACAGCTCGAGATCGAGCTGGGTCCATGCCTGCCAGGCGGATCGGAAGTTCCCGCGGGGCGGTACATCGTCGAGCTGTGCGTGGCGGGTCGCACGGGGATGGTCGCGCAGATCGTGAACGACGGAAGGGCTCACAGCTCGCGAAAGGTGAGGCCGCGCCACCGCCCGGGTGCTCGAGCGTGAGCGCCACGATGATGCACGATCCTCCCGGGACCCGCTCGTCGAATTCAAGGGGCGACACGTCGGCGCCTGCCTCGGCGCCGGGCGATCGCGTCGTCCTGGTAGCGGGCCGCGTACTCTCGGACCGATACGAGGTGCGCCAGCGCATCGGCGCCGGTGGTATGGGCGCGGTGTACGTCGCGCACGACCGGGTGCGCAACCAGGAGATCGCGATCAAGGTGCTCCTGCCCGGTCTGCTCGACGACCCGCAGGCTCGCCGCCGTTTTTTCGCCGAGGGGCGCCTGGCGAGCCAGCTCAGCCATGCGGGGATCGTGGACGTCCTGGAGGTGGGCCAGGACGGGCCGCTCTATCTCCTGACCATGGAGCTGCTCAAAGGCCGCACCCTGCGCCAGGAGATGGAGGCACGTTCGCAATCGCGCGAGCTCTTCGAGATCACCGAAGTGAGGCGGATCGGCGCCGCGCTCTGCGAGGCGCTCGCTTATGCCCACGAGCACATCGTCCATCATGCCGTGAGGCCGGAGAACGTATTCCTGACTCCGGACCACCAGGTCAAATTGATGGACTTCGGGATCACGCGATTCCTTGACAGCAGCCAGCTCAAGACGATGGGCACGGCCATGGGAACCTCGTACTACATGGCGCCGGAGCAACTCAAAGATTCCACGAAGGTAGATCACCGCGCCGACCAGTACTCGGTGGCCGTGGTGCTCTACGAGATGCTCACCGGCAAGGTCCCCGCCTGGGTCGCGCAGCCAGCCGCGTCTGCCCGGAGCGACGTTCCTCGATCACTCTCCGACGCGCTGCTGCGCGCCCTCTCGGACCAGGCCGAAGGCCGGTTCCCCAACATGAACGCGTTCGCGAAAGCGCTCGCGACCGGCGGCGCCGAATCACGGCCCCTCTACCGGCGAATCCCGTTGATCGCGGCAGTCGCCCTGGTCGTGCTCGGGATCGTCGCAGTCGGCGTCGTGGGACTCCCCCGGCTCAGGACCTCGGGCGGTGCCAGGACGACCGCCGGCTCGGCGCCATCTGGCTCCGTGCCAGAGGAAAAGGAGAAGGCGGCAGCGCTCGAGGCCAAGGACGTCGCCCGAGGACTCATGAAGCAGCTCGAGGACGATCGCCAGAGTCTGGACTCGCGGCTCGAGGACGCGCGGCGTGAGAATCGATCCGACGAGGTGACCATCCTGTCCGACTTGAAATCGGATGCCGAATCTCGGGTGTATCGCGGGGCCGAGCTGACGCAGATTCAGGAGCAGCTCACGGCGGGCGACGAGATGCTGGCGAAAGAGGACTACGCGAAGGCGCTTCCCGCGTTCCAGGAGGCGAGCCGCCAACTCACGGCGTTGATCGCGATCGCGAAACAAGAAGAATCGGACGCGCGCCGAGCCGTCTCGGACGACGGGGCGAGCGCGGCCGAGCAAACATCGCAGGTAAAAGATCAGCGACAAGCCGAAGCCGCGCAGCAGGCCGAGGAGGCGCGCAAAGCCGCCGAAGCGAAGGCCGCCGCGGTGGTTGCGCGAACCACGATCGCAGTGACGGCGGCCGAGAAATCGGCGGTCGCGGAAGCGGCATCGAAGGGATTGCGGTTCGCGTCCGTGAACGGGGTGGTCATCGACACGCGGACCAACTTGATGTGGGCCTCTCGGGACAATGGCGCCGATATTGGCTGGGCGGCTGCGAAATCGTACGGCTCGAGCTACTCGGGCGGCGGCTACGGCGACTGGAACCTGGCGACGATCGAGCAGTTGCGAGATCTGGCGGAGGTGATGAGGAACTGCAGTGGCGGATCGACTGGCATCCAGTTGACCGGTTGTGTTCCGTGGTCATCTGAATCTCGTGATACATGGGCGGCTTACGTCAGCATGCTCAATGGCCGCGTCTATTGGTTCCCTCAATCCTTCAGCGTCGGCAACCGCGCACTGGCGGTGCGCTCCTCCAAGTAAGAGTGGAATGTCGTTGCAATGGAGGAACACGCGTGATGTTCGCCTGCTGCCCCCACCCTTTGATGAAGACCCTGCCACCTAGCCTGGGCCGCCCCTTTCGCGCGGGTGCTACGATGCTCGCCGGAGATTCGAGTCCGTGGCCCGTGCCAATGCTGGGAAGGTAACGCCTCACCGGCGCGTCCAAACAGCAGCTGATGGACGGGTTGCGGGCGGCCATCCAGCGCCGCGAAGTTAGATTCCCCAACCTGCCGATTCGGGCGGAACTCGAAGCCTTCGAGTACGAGTAAACCGGGCGCGGCGTGCGCTCCTCCGCGCCGCACGGGATGCACGACGACTGCGCGATGGCGCCACCGTCGCCGAATACCTGCGTGACTGCGCCGATGCCGGACTGAAGTGGCCCACTCCAGGGCTCGATCTCGCGGGCGTCAGTTTCCGTTATCAAGACGCTGGGTTGCAATCACCCAGGCAGCACCCAGCGTGAAGCGGTTCACTGCGGGCCTTCGCCGGGAGCTCGATCGGCCGGCTCGCCAGAAGGCGCCGATCACCGAGGCCGAGCTGAAGGCGATGCTCGCCACGCTGCCGGCGACGCTGGTCGGTGTGCGCGACCGCGCGCTGCTCCTCGTCGGCTTCGTCGGCGCGTTCCGGCGCTCCGAGCTGGTCGCTCTGGACGTCGAATCCGTCGCAAACGACCCCGCCGGAGCCACGATTTCCCTCGATCGGTCCAAGGTGGACCAAGAAAGTACCGGGTTTGCCAAGGCGATGCCCTTCGGATCGACGCCGGAAACCTGCCCCGTACGAGCGCTGCGGGCGTGGCTCGAGGCGGCGTCGATTACCGAGGGGCCGCTGTTCCGATCGGTAGACCGGCACGGGAACGTGAAGGCGGACCGGACCGACGGACTCACCGTGGCCAGGGTCGTGAAGCGAGCGGCGCTGGCCGCCGGGCTCGATGCCGAGCGCTCCAGCGGGCACTCCCTGCGGCTCGGGTTCGCGACGACTGCGGCGCGCCGCGGTTGCTCCGAGCGATCGATTGCGAACCAGACAGGTCACAGGTCGATGCTCGTGCTCCGCGGGTACATCCGGCGGGCCAACGTCTTCGAGGACAATGCGGCGATGAACCTGTTGTGAGCAGTCGCGTTTCGGCGGGTAAGGTGTCGGTCGTGAGGCGTGCTAGCTCGAGATCCACATCGACGCTGCGTATGCCCGGTGGTCCGGCGTCGATGGACGCACGCGAATCGCTCACGCTTCAGGTTGCGCGTCGCACGCTATCGGACCGAAGATTTGGGGGGACGCGATGACGGCGAAAGGAATCTGGCGGAGTGCGCTCTGGATCACGCTTGCTCTCGTGTGCGGGGGCGCCGACCAGTGCGAATTGGCCACCTCGACCAATCATCAGCTGGTCGTGGGGCGGGGTTATACCGACGTCTCGCCGCACCAGCTCGTCCGCACCAGCGCGAACGTGATCTACACGGTGGCGCCGGACTGCGCGAGCTACCCGACATGTCCCAACAACGCGATCCACGTGTTCAAGGCCAAAGCGGCTGGCACTCCAACGGGCTTCACGGAGAAGGACGCGGCCCACGCCCCGAGCGGCGGCGTCGGCTCACCGGCGGTGGGTATCGACGGCTCGGACCGGATTCACGTCATCTGGAACAAGAGCACCGGCACCACGAAATACAGCGTGTTCGACACGACCACGGACACCTGGGGGACAAACGAGGTCCTCGGCTCGTCGGGGTGGACCGACTTCACTCAGGGACAGGAGGGTACGGCGCTCGCGATCGACGCCACGGGTATCCCGCACGCGGTGTGGACCCAGCGCAGCGGCCCCAACAACTCGTTCCGTCTGGTCTACCAGCGGCGGCTTTCGAGCGGTTGGGAGACGCCGATCGACGTGGCCGACGTGGTGGACTGCAATCCCCCTTCGAGCTACTGCAGCGCGTGGCACCCCACACTTGCCTTCGCGCCGAACGGCACTCTTTGGCTTGCGTGGCTCAACGGCACCGAGGACTACGTGCCGGACGGCCGGATCCGTGCCCGCAAGCGCAAGGCGTCCGGCGAGTGGAAGCCCTCCAAGGAGATTCCGGACAACGCGATGACCGGGCTCGACAACGGCCCGTCGATGATCATCACCCCGGATGGAACTGTCCACCTGACGTTCGACGACACGAAGAACCACATCCGCTACTGGTACAGAGCGGGCTCGGGCTGGATGGGCGACCAGCAGCCGCCGAGCCAGGTCACGCACGATCCGTCTCTCGGCACGAACATGAGCGGCAAGATCTACATCTACGGCCACGGGACGCCCCAGGGTGGGATCGGCGGCCACGGCGACAACATGGACTACTTTGCTAAGCCCGCCGGCGGCGCTTGGGGTGCCTGGACCGTTTACGACGCCAACCCCAACGTCGACAGCTCCGTGTCGACGCGCTGGTCGCAGTTCTTCTTCTACCACCCGGAAAACGTCGACATCCTGTACTGGAACGACAACTATCCGAACGTCCTCTACGCCGGCATCAATTGACGCGTCTACGCCGCAACCTGCCGCCGCGACCCTTCGCTAACTACGGTCGAAGACCGACCAAGAGGGTCGCGGATTCGGGACGGCGAGGGCGTTCCGCGCGACGGCTGAGCTGTGCCCGGTGTGCGCTGACGACGGGACGGCGAGGATTACTGGGGACCCGCTGTTCCGATGCATGTATGCGTTCGGGTAGCTCCACGCTTCCGACTGGCACGGGAACGTCGGAACGATGGGGCTCGCTGGCATTGGCGATCGGCATCGCTCGGCAGTGGCTCTGGCAATAGACCGGCCGTGGCTGCCCGAGCCCGAGCGGGAACCAGGCGTGCCACCGCTCGATGCCGGTGCTTCGTGGCTACATCTGCCGGGCGACGGTGTAGAAGGAGAATGCGGCCGGTCGCGGACGTTACAGCGCGGGTGGGTGGTCCCCACGACGGTAGCAATATGAGCTGTCTGCGGGCGGCCGCGCCGGTCATGGTGAGCACAGGGACGCAATGCACAGCACCCCATCGTTGACCACAGAGAGCCACGAGAGCACTCTCGAGAATGCGTACGTAGGCCATGACTTTCCCAGGGAGACGTATGGTCGCGCTCGGTAATCGCGTCTCGGTTGATTTCTGCGGCTGTGCCGGCCCGACTGGTGCTCGCGGGCGTCGTATGGCTCTCGGCAGTCGCGTCGGCTTCCGTGCGACGGGGAGCGGAGTCTTCGTGGAGAATGCGGGCGTGCACCCTCCAGAAGTTGCGTCGCGCGCAACGAAAGTGGCACTCGGCGGAACGTCGAGTCTCTCGGTACCGCCGCTCGGTCCGATTTCGTGCCTCATTCGTGGCCTTCACCCGCGGGCGCGATGAATGCATGCTCTTGAGCGAGCCCAGACCCTGGATCTTGCCGGGATGGAAGTGCCGACGGCCAACGGAGCTTGCTTCTCGCCACGCGCAGCGCGCTGGTTGATCTCGGTTTGGTTCGTCCTGGCCGTTCCCTTCGGCTTCCCGCGACGGGGCGCCGCCGCGCCGCTGGCGAGCTTCGTATTCGAGGGGCCGTGGGTAGAGCTCGGCGTCCTTCCGGGGATTTTTCTGTGGAGTCAGGCGCCGACGATGGTCGACCTGGATGGGGACGGTGACCTCGACGCCTTCGCGTGGCAGGTCTACGGCTCGGCGCTCTTCGCGGAGAACACCGGCACGACACGAACTCCGGCCTTCGCCTCTCCGTCTCTGCAGCGGTTCGGACTGACGGCAAAGGGCGGCTACGCTTGGTCGCCAGCCTTCGGCGACATCGACGGCGACGGCGATCTCGACCTCTTCGTGGGTGAGTACTACGGGCACACCTATTTCTTCCGGAACACCGGCGACGCCCGCAATCCCGCCTTTGCTGCGCCGGTCACAGATCCGTTCGGGCTCACCGTCGTCAACTGGGCCACTGAACCGGTCCTCGGCGACATCGACGGCGACGGCGATCTCGACGTCTTCCTCGGTGGCTACCGTCAGACCTTCTTCTTTTCGAACACCGGATCTGCGGCCAATCCCTCATTCGCCAGCCCTTCACTCGCACCGTTCGGCCTGAGCGACTCCACCATCGAGGAGCCGTCTCTCGTCGACATCGACGGGGACGGCGACCTCGACTTCGTCGGAGGCTGGAGCAACCTCGGTCCTTCGCTTGCCAAGAACACGGGATCCGCGATCAGCCCCGCGTTTGCCGGCGGCGTTCAGCACGCATTCCCGTTCCCGAGCTTCACGTTCCAGGAAGGGATCGCCTTCGGCGACATCGATGGCGACGGCGACCTCGACGCGTTCCTCCGCAACGACCAGGGGCACCTGCTGTGGATTCCCAACACCGGGAGCGCATCCAGCCCCTCGTTCCCGCTGCAAAATCCGTACGGCTTCCCCTGGTACGTGGTGTCATTCGCGGATATCGACGGCGACGGCGATCTCGATGCCTTCAACAACAACAGGTTCTCCGAGAACCAAGGCTCCCCGTCGCGAGCGGTGTTCGCGCCGCCCTCCTGGGCGATCGCCCTTCCCAGTAACGGTCGGCTGGACTTCATCGACTTCGACGGTGACGGCGACCTCGACGCCTTCACCGAAAACCAGCTCTTCGAGAATACCGGTACCCGTACGAGCCCGGCGTTCGCGGCGCCGGTAACGCTTTTCGGCAGCATCGGAGGCGAGATCAGCGCCTTTGGGGACCTCGACGGCGACGGGAACGTCGATGTGCTGGTGGGCCAGGACTCGGGCGACCTCCTGTTTCTACGAAACAGTGGATCCGCCGCCACGCTCGCGTTCGCGCCGGCCTCCTCCAATCCGTTCGGTCTCACCCGGGTGGCGGGGTCTGCTTGGCCGACATTCGTGGACGTCGACCGCGATGGTGACCTGGACCTCTTCGTGGGGCAGACCGGCCAGGGCACGGTGTTTTTCAAGAACACCGGAACGGCGACGAGCCCGGCTTTCGGCGCGCCCGTGCTCGATCCTTTCGGCCTCCACAGCGAGGTCGTGGGCGGCTACATCGGGCCCGCATCCACCTTCGTCGACATCGATGGCGATGGCGATCTTGACGCCTTCGTCGCCTCGGACGCGGAAGTGGTGTTCTTCCGGGGTACTTCCGCCATCCCCGTGTTCGCGGACGGGTTCGAGTCGGGCGGAACGTCGTCGTGGTCGGGGACCAAGTAGCACGCCGTCTCCGAGCCTTCGCGGGGGGAGCACCCCGCGCTGCGTCGAGCATCCAGGGCGGTCGAGGGCGTGGCGGGGGGCCGTGGCGACGATGGTTGGATCGCCTCGGCTGCGTCTGGTCATCGAGCTTTCTGCTGCATTTCGCCGCAGACGGCGAACCTGCCGCCACGACTCGGTGGGTGCGCTTCGCCGGGCTCCCGCGGAAGCGTTCGGCAAGGTTCGGCTCGGTCGGGCGCACCGACACCGCTTGCGGAGCGCCGATCGACCTCCCCCCTGCTCCTCTGGCTCGATTTCGCTCGGTGGGGACCCGGCGACGTCGCCCGTGCGAGCGCTCCATGTCATGCCTCGATGCGGCACAGATCACGAGCGGCTCGCTGTTCCGTCACGCCGATCAGCACCGCAACGTGGGCGTACCAGCCGCCTCACGGTGGCTCTGGTGGTGACGCGGGCGGCACTGGCAGCTGGGCTCGCCCCGGAGCGATTCAGCGGCCACTCGCTGCGGCTCGGGTTCGTGACGACGGCAGCGCGGCGCGAGTGCTCCGAGCGATCGATTCGCCAACCAGACTGGGCACCGATCGATGGTGGTGCTCCGCAGCTACATTCGGCGCGCGAGCGTCTTCGAGGAGAATGCGGCGGTGGCGGTGGCGACGTAGCGCTGGTACCGACGTCGAATTCGCGGGCCTCCGCCTGCACTACGGTCGCATTCCCGGACCCCAGGACACGATTTCCCGGGTGGGTCGGTATGGATCTACAGGGTGCGTGTCCTTCACGGGCGCGTGGAGTTCGTGCGAAAGCCCTTCACGCCTAAGAGGCTGGTGCGGAAGATTCGCGAACTGCTCGCCTGATCTAGGCTGAAGGACCGCGCCGATGCCGGACGGAAGTGGCCCTCTCGAGACAGGGCTCGACGTCGCCGGTGAGTCCGCCGGTGGCAGGGCTGTCGTTGGAGC
>CAZYWA010000318.1:0-9085 GCA_964650975.1 uncultured bacterium | reverse complement strand
GCGGTCCGGTCTGGAGACTGCACCAGGCGTTCAACCGGCGCTTCCAGCGCTTGCTCGACGCCCACCGCAACGGTCTCGGCTGGGCACTCGGCCACCCTCAAGCCGTGACCCTCGGCTTCGCCGGGCTGGTTGCGGTGTCACTGGCGCTCTTCCCGCTGATCGGGCTCGACTTCTTCCCCTCGGTCGACGCCGGTCAGTTCCGGCTGCACGTGCGCGCCGCGCCGGGCACGCGCATCGAGGAGACCGCGGTGCGTTTCGCCGAGGTCGAGGACGTGATCCGCGAGGTGATCCCGCCTGCCGAGATCGCGACCGTGCTCGACTCGATCGGTATCCCGAGCGGCGGCATCAACCTCGCGTTCAGCGACGCCTCCAACGTGACGGCGGCCGACGGCGAGATCCTGGTGGCGCTCGCACCCCGGCACGCTCCGACCCAGCAGCACGTCGACAAGCTCCGGAAGACGCTTCGCGAGCGCTTTCCCGATCTCACGTTCTTCTTCCAGCCCGCCGACATCGTCTCGCAGATCCTGAGCTTCGGCTTGCCGGCGCCGATCGACGTCCAGATCATGGGCCGGAGCCCCGACAACGTGGCGATCGCGGAGGACCTGGTGCGTCGGATCGGCGCGGTCCCCGGCACCGTCGACGTGCGGCTCCAGCAGGTTCCGCGGCTGCCGGAGATCGACGTCGACGTAGACCGCTGGATGGGCGGCGAGCTCGGCCTCACCCAGCGCGACGTCGCGGCGAGCCTGCTGGTGTCCCTCTCGGGGTCGGGCCAGACATCGCCCAACTTCTGGCTCAACCCGCAGAACGGCGTGAACTACGCGGTGGGCGTCCAGACGCCGCAGTACCGAATGGACTCGGTCGATGCGCTCGTCGACACACCCGTCGCGGTGCCCGGACAAGCGCGCCCGCAGCTCCTCGCCAACGTCGCGAGCGTGCGGCGGAGCACATCGGCGGGTGTCATCAGCCACTACAACGTGCAGCCGGTCCTCGACGTGCTGGCCGCGGCGTCGCCGCACGCCGATCTGTGGTCGGTCGCGAATGGCGTCCAGCGCGTCGTCGACGGAGTGCGCCCGCGGCTACCGCGCGGCACGTTCGTCGCGATTCGCGGTCAAGCTGAGGCCATGCACTCGAGCTTCCTGGCGCTGGCCGGCGGCATGGGGCTGGCGGTGGTGCTCGTGTACCTGCTCATGGTCGTCAACTTCCAGTCGTGGATCGACCCTTCGATCATCCTCATGGCGCTGCCGGGGGCGATCGCCGGTGTCCTGTGGATGCTCTTTCTGTCGCAGACCAACATCTCGGTGCCGGCGCTCATGGGCGCGATCATGTGTGTGGGCGTCGCCACCAGCAACTCGAACCTGGTCATCGCGTTCGCGAACGACCAGCGCGCCGAGGGACACGACGCGCGGAGTGCCGCGCTCTCGGCCGGCGTCACACGGTTCCGGCCGGTGCTCATGACGGCGCTCGCGATGATCCTCGGCATGCTGCCCATGTCGCTCGGGCTCGGCGAAGGCGGCGAGCAGAACGCGCCGCTCGGCCGGGTGGTGATCGGCGGGCTCGTATTCGCGACGTTCGCGACGCTCTACCTCGTTCCCGTCGTCTACAGCGTCCTCAGGCGCAAGCAGCCGCGCCTAGGACTCGATCCGGAGCTTCAATCATGAACACGCAACCGATCGTGAAGCGCGGCAAGCGGCGCGCGCGCCTGGTCATCGTCCTCGTCGCGGGAGTGGCAGCCTTCCTCGCGGGGCTCGTGCCCCGACTTGCAGCGAGGGAGCGTCTCGTCACGGACGCCAAGGCCACGGCAGAGCGCCTGCCGTTGGTCGCGACCGTGAGGCCGCATCGTGCGCCCGGGGCGCTCGACGTGACGCTGCCCGGCACCGTCGAAGCGATCCAGGAGGCGGCGATTTACGCGCGCACCGACGGCTACCTCAAGGCGCGTTACGTCGACATCGGCGATCGCGTGTCCGCTGGTCAGCTCCTCGCCGAGATCGACACACCGGAGGTCGACCAACAGCTCAACCAGGCGCGCGCCGCCGCGGCGGAGAGTCAGGCCAATGCGGTGAAACTCGAATCTGACCGGACGCTCGCGCGCAGCACGCTCGCGCGCTATCGAGGCGCCGGCACCGAGACGGTCTCGAAGCAGCAGATCGACGAGAAGACCGCCGCGGCGGCGACCGCCGAGAAGGCGCTCGACGCGGCGCGCGCCACCGTGAACGCGGCGCAAGCGAACGTGAAGCGGCTGCTCGAGCTCACCGGTTTCCAGAAGGTGTACGCGCCGTTCGACGGCATCATCACCTCGCGCAGCGTCGACTCGGGTGCGCTCATCTCGGCCGGATCCGGCGGCGGCGCTCGCGAGCTCTTCCGGCTGGCGCGAGTCGACACGCTGCGGATCCGCGTCTTCGTGCCGCAGAGCTACGCGCCCGCGGTCGAGCCGCAACAGATCGTCGACGTGACGGTGCGCGGGGTCGCGGGAGGTCCGGTGCACGGCACCGTGAGCCGCACGGCCGGCGCGCTCGACCCGGCGTCGCGCACGCTGCTCACCGAAGTGCAAGTGCCCAACGCAAACGGTGCCTTGCTGTCCGGCAGCTACGCGACGGTCCGGTTCCACGTCGCGCGAAGCGAGCCGCCGATTCTCATCCCGGGGCGCGCCTTGATCGTCGACACCCAGGGCGTGCGCGTGGCCGCGGTAGGCAGCGACGGAACGCTCCGCTACAAGCCCGTCGAGATGGGCCGGGACTACGGCGACGAGGTGGAAGTCGTTTCCGGAGTCGACACAACCGACGTGCTCGCCATCAATCTCGCCGCGAACCTTGCGGACGGAACCCGCGTGGAGATCGCGCGGGCGACGGCGCCGACCACGCTTGAGACCAAGGGCTGATCGCCGCCCGGCCAGGTGACCCATGAAGACGATTCGATGCTTCGGTACGTTGGCACTGCTCGCGCACGTCGCGGGCTGCATGGTGGGACCGGACTACCAGCGTCCGAATCCCTCCGCCCCATCGGCGTGGGGCGAGCTTCGTCTCGGAGCGGCCGGAGAGCTGCCGAGCCAGCCCGGCCCGCAAGACGTGGTCGACGCGTGGTGGACGCAGTTCGACGACCCGCTACTCAGCTCGCTCGTCGAACGGGCGGTGCGCGCGAGCCCCGACGCCGATCAGGCGGAGGCGCGAGTGCGCGCGGCGCGGGCGGCGCGTGACGTCGTGCGCGGAGCGCTGGCGCCGAGCGTCGGCGCATCGGCCGACTACACCCGGGCGCGGTCGAGTGACCACGGCCCAGGTACGAGTGCCACGCAGGGGCGCTGGTCCGATCTCTTCCAGACGGGCTTCGACGCATCCTGGGAGCTCGACGTCTTCGGCGGCATCCGGCGCTCGGTGGAGGCGGCGGACGCAACCGCGGAGGCAGCCGCCGAGGACCGGAACGCCGTGCTCTTGTCACTCATGGCCGAGGTCGCCCGAAACTACGTTGAGTACCGAAGCGTCGAGCACCGCCTCGATCTCGTGCACCGCAACCTCGACGCACAGCAGAAAACCTTCGAGCTCACCAAGCGGCTCATGGCCGCGGGCCTGGCACCCGAGCTCGACGTGGCGCGCGCCGAGTCCCAGGTCGCGACCACGGCTTCGTCGATCCCACAGTTCGAGGCGCTTTCCGCGCAGGCGATGCACGCGCTCTCGGTTCTCGCCGGAGAAGAACCGATGGCGCTCCACGACGAGCTCGAGCCCGCGGCACCGATTCCCTCCCCGCCGGCACTGGTGGGGCTGGGACTGCCGTCGGAGCTCTTGCTCAGGCGACCCGACGTGCGGCGTTCGGAGCGCGAGCTCGCCGCGGCGACCGCCGAAATCGGCGTTTCGACCAGCGATCTCCTCCCGCGCTTCGTGATCACCGGCGCCACCGGGCTCGAGAGCGTGAGTGCGCGCAGCTTCTTCGACGCATCGAGCGCAGTCGCTTCCGTGGGGCCTTCGATCGTCTGGCCGGTCTTCCAGGGCGGTCGCATCCGCGCGAACGTGGCACTCAAGACGGCGCAGCAGGAGGAAGCCTTCGCCGCCTATCGAGCGGCCGTGCTGCAGGCCTTCCAGGAAGTCGAGGATGCGCTTGCGGCGTTCTCGCGCGAGCAGTCGCGGCTCACGGAGCTACGCGACGCCGAGCACGCCGACCAGCGCGCCGCCGACTTCGCGCAGCGGCTCTACGGCCAGGGCCTCACGGATTTCCTGGCGGTCCTCGACGCGGAGCGCTCGCTCTTCGCTTCCCAGGACGCGCTCGCCCAGAGCCAGCGCGACGTCGACCTCGACCTGGTCGCGCTCTACAAGGCAGTCGGCGGGGGATGGCAGACCGCGACGTTGTCGATGAGCCAGGACGTCGGGCCCCAGGCCGAGCGCTGAGGCAATGCTGCGGGATACCCCCAAAACCGATTCGCCAGACCTCCTGAGTTCTCCGCCTCTCGAGGAGCGGCGTCCGTCTCGCAGAGTATGACGCCCGGATGCTCGAGGGGATGCTGGCGATTCGCCGTGGCAATCTCGGCGCCGCACGTGTTGCGATCCAACGGCCACGAACACTCGAGAAGGAGACCGGCTACCGACTCCGCGAACCAAGATTGGTCGATCTTGAGATGCGATTCCAGGCAGCTTCCACTGTCGGAAGGTGCCGGAACCGACCAGATCATGGACAAGGGCGCCACGACGCTGTGCGCAGCCCCATCCCCGTTCATCTCGCCGATCCGCAGGCGATGGCAGGGGCATAACGGTCAGCCGGGAATATCGAAGTCGTCGGTCAGCTTTTCTTCCAGCCGGCGACCAAGATAGACCTTGGCAATCTGGTGCCGCCGGGCAAGGTCAGCAATGTCCTTCGCAGGCTTCTTCGCCAGAATCGCGTTAGTCAATTCGCCTTCAAGTTCCATGTTAAGAAGCCGGGCGTAATAGAGCGTATCCTCTAAAAGATGCGCCATTACCACCAGCCCGGTCAGCAATGGGTGGTTATTGGTGACATTGGTGCCGCGCGTACGGCCATGTTCCAGCTCGACCGCCAGCGCATATTGCCATTCCCACATATGGCCCAGCGTTGGCTTGCCAGCAAAACCCTTGCGGGATGTGGCGATGAAATCATTGAGGATGGTCTTGTCGAAGGGTGTTCCGTCGCGCGAGGTGAAATGGTCTTCGCGTACCATCTTCACGACAATTTCGAGAATGATCTTTGCCTGATCTTCAGGCACCAGATTGACCTTGAGCGAGCTAGCGGGCGGAGCAATGACATCGTAGGTCTTGCCTGCCCAGCTATCGGCAAAACCCACCGCGTTGCAAAATCCGCCGACATCTGCCGTTGAGATGAAATCGAAGCTTTGCGCCTTGCCGTCATCAATCGCGGCAAGGTGCTCCATGACATATCTGATCGCAGCTGGCTTGCTGCGAAATTTGCTTTTTGCGGCGGCGGTTTCCATGGTTCATCTCCTGGAGTGTGTTCGCAGTATGAGCACGCCGAATACAGTGCGCGCCAGGAGACCGACCGCGCTGGGCAAATCCGGCCTCGTGCGCTGAGCACCTCACATTCGCGGCTTCGCGGTGTCGAAGATCCGCTTGGCGGCGGCCGGCACGTCCGAGACACCCGTGAGCGTGATCGTGACCAGGTCCTTGCCGGTGCGGATCATGAGCGCGGGACCCACCACCGCGGCCTGATCGCCGATCCCGTCGTAGGGATTGGAGATGCCGGGCTCGCGCTGTTCCATCATGCCGGTGGCCGCCATGGCGGTCTCGCCGTCGCCCCAGTCGACCGAGAGCTCGACGTACGGAAAGCTTCCACCGGCCGGCTTGTAGGTGCATTCGGTCCTGCCGGCCGACCGATCGTTCGCCTCCGCCACGACGGGCGCACCGACGATCGCCGACATCTCCTTTTCCGACACCAGCGTGCAAGCGCGCGGCGTCGGGCCGGAGCGCGTCGCCGCGGGCGTTTGCGCGTGCTTCGCAACGGACCCGCGGGTGCGGATCTTGTCGCACTCGAGCGCCGTCTTCTCGGCATCCGAGAGCGAATGCTGGTTGATGTCGAGCTGCCTGACTTTGCCGTCCGGCTCCAGGAACGCGTTGAACTGATACTGGTGCGCCGACCACGACATGAACTCGGCCGAGCCCGAGGTGGGCGGGCCCATCACGGCCACCAGCTCCTCTTTGGTGCTGCCGGGCTGCGCCTGACACCACTTGGCCGGCCACGTGTCGGCGACCGCCTGCGACACGTCTGCGGCGATGGCGACCGGTGGACCTGGCCGGATGGCCGCGAGCAACAGCACGCCGAGCACGATGCGCTTCATGAGACGGACTCCCTTTCGGCGTCGCACGCGGATGTCGTGGCTCCCACTCTCGAGAATCGAGCGCAGGTGTCGTCGCGACCTTAGCCCGAAACCGCGCCGCGTGCGATTACCCGCGCGTGCCTCGGGGACTCGAGTTGAGGCACACTCGCGGGCACGCACCCGGCCAGTTGCTCGCAGGCGAGGCCACACCGAGTGCCTTGCACCGAATCGAGTCCGGGTGAAGGAAAATCGGCGAATCCGACGCGCGCTCGGATCGCTCCTTCACGCGTGCCTCTGCGCGTCCCTCGGCGCCGCGCTCTTCGCTCCCTCGACCACGCGTGCGGCCGAAGGAACCGACGTCGGCTGCACCGCCGAGCGTGAGCCCAACGATCGTCCCGACCAGGCGACGCCGGTCGAGGGATCGTTCTGCGTCGCGGGCGAGCTCGGAAACGGCGACGCGCAGGATCTGTTGCTCTGGACCGTGCCCGCCGCCCCGGGACCGGGCGGATGGTCGATCGCGTTCGAGGGACCGCTCGGCAAGACCTCGCGGATCGAGTTGCACCGGCTCGCGAAGACGCCGGATGGAGCGCCCGACCTCGGTCCGGGAATTCTTTCGCTGGAGACGCCAGGGGCCAGCTCTTCGGCGCACGTCGCCGGCGTGCTCCTGCGGCCGGGCGCCTATCTGGTGGGCGTGCTCGCGAACGGCCC
This sequence comes from uncultured bacterium, assembly GCA_964650975.1. Lineage (GTDB taxonomy): Bacteria > JADJOY01 > JADJOY01 > JADJOY01 > JADJOY01 > CAZYWA01. Next base: position 2,115 of record CAZYWA010000318.1, on the reverse strand, counting down.
GGGGCTTTATCGACTCGCCGTGAGTGCCGGCGCCGCGGCCGGCGCTCACGAAGCCGAGCCCAACGATGACGCGGCGCACGCCACTCCGAGCGCGCCCGACGTCGTGACGAGCGGCGACCTCGCGGGATCGGAGGATTTCTACCGCTGGACCGTGCGTCCCGCCGACGCGCGCCGTCGTTTCGATCTCGAGGTCGACGGCACGGTCGACGAAACGCTCCAGCTCGAGATCGACACCGCGGCCGGACAGCAGCTCCTGCGCTTTTCCGATCGGCTGGCCGGTCCCGTCCAGCTCGCCGATCTGGCCCCGGGGCCCGGCGACTACCTGATCCGTCTCTACCCGGCCGCCTCGATTTCCACGCCGTACACGCTTCGCATCGCGGCGTCGGGCCCGCGCACGCCGAGCCGCGAGGACGAGCCCAACGACACGCTGGCGCAAGCGAAGCCGCTCGCGGTGGGTGCCACGGTTTCCGGCCGTCTCGGCTGGACCGGTGACACCGACGTGTGGTCGATCGACGCCGATCCACGCTTCGAAGACAGCCTCCTCGAGCTCACGTTCGAGAGCCCGGGCGTCAAGTCCCAGCACGTGTGCATCACCGACGATCCCACCGGCGAGCTGCAGTGCAAGAGCGGGAGCTCGCTCCGCTTTCCCAGCCTGGCGCTCGGCAAGAAGCGCCACGGCGTGGTGGTCTGGGGACCAGCGGATCCGCGCCACCCGTACACGCTCACGCTGCGGGTGGCCGCGGAGGCGCGCTCCGACTTCGAGTCCGAGCCCAACGATCAGCCGCGGTCGGCGACTCCCTTCGACGTGCACGCGCCGATGCACGGCCGCCTCGAAGGACCCGACACCGACATGTTCCGCTTCCGCGTCGAGGGCGAGCCCAGGCTCTGGGCGTTCACCGCGCACGGGCGCGGCGTCACCTCGTTGAGTGTCTTGAGCGACCGGAACGAGAAGCTCGGCTCCGGCGCCGCCACCGCCGAAGCGGATTCGATCAGCGCCACGGACGTCTTCTTGCTGCCTGGAAACTACTGGGTGGCGCTCGCCGGCAGCGACGCGGACTACACGCTCGACGCCGCCGCCACCGGCGTGCCCGATCCAGGCGCCGAGCGCGAGCCCAACGACGACGATCGCGAGGCGCAGCGCCTCGCCTTCGGCGTGACGCGAACCGGAAAGCTCGCCGACGCGCGCGATCGCGACTGCTATCGCTTCTCGCTCGCGGCGCCGGGCCACGTGGCCCTCGAAGCGAAGCCACCCGCCCACGGCTCGATGCGGATGGAGATCGAGTGGGGTTACCCGTCGGTCAAGAAGCCCGTCGGCTCGAGCGACGGACCGCCCATGGTCTACGAAGCGTGGCTCGAGCCGGGCGATTACATGGTGCGCCTCACCACCGAGAAGCCGAGCCCAGGGTCCTACCAGCTCACGCTCCGCCAGCGCGATCCGTTCGAGCTTCCCGACGATCTCGAGCCCAACGACACGCCACCGCAGGCGCACGCGTTGCCCGCGAGCTTCGCCGTCCAAGGCGAGGTCGGTCAGTGGAACGACGAGGACTGGTACACGCTGCCGGTGCTCGAGCGAGGCGGCCCGTTCGACGTCACGCTGAGCGGCTCGGCCACTGCGAAGCTGAGCGACGCCGGAAAGCCGCTCGACGGTTCCTGGAACGAAGCGAGTCATTCGCTTCAGGCACAGCTCCCCGCCGGGCGTCCGATCAAGCTCGGCGTCCACGGCACGGGCGCCTACACGCTCAAGGCGAGCTTTCCCGGCGGACCGGTCGCGGCGCCGACACCGCCGCCGCTGCCCCTCGCCGTGGCGGTGGATCTCGGTTCGGCGCCGGTCGCCGCGTACTGGATTCGCGGACAGCGAGTGCGCGGCGCGGTCGACCTCACGAATCAGGGCAAGACCGCGCTGGATCTGTCGCTCGAGGCGCTGAGCAGCCACTTCGCGTATCGCCCGAGCTTCGCGGGCGGCGCCGAGTCGTCCGGCCTCGCCATCACGCACGTGACCGTGGCGCCGGGTACCCACCAGCGCGTGCCCCTCGAGATCGCGGTGGCACCCGATGCATGGGCGACGAACGAGGTCCAGGTGGCCGTGCGTGCCCGTGCAAAGGACGGGGCCCAGCG
>CAZYWA010000317.1:0-9102 GCA_964650975.1 uncultured bacterium | reverse complement strand
TCCGCGACGTCGATTCGCGAGCGGTGGCGGGATTTTGGCGTTTTGGTCGCCTTCCCCCCGTCGCGCGACGACGCCCGCCCGGGAGGGCTTGCTTGAGCTCAGTCGCATCGACGAGCGCGCGCGCCGTGGACCTGGCGGCCGCGACCACCCTCGGTCCCGCGCCCGCGCCGCACAAGCCGGGCACGATCTTTCCCGTCGAGCCAACCGCGGCTCGCGAGACGCAGTCCTACGACTTCGTCGCCGAGCGCACCCGCAGCGTGTGCCCGAGCTGCACACGGGTGCTCGAGGCGGAGCACGTGGTGCGGGGCGACGCGGTCTACATGCTGAAGGAGTGCCCGGAGCACGGGCGCTTCGATCTCTTCATCACCCGCGACCAGCAGTTCTTCCGGAGCGTGCGCGAGCTGTCGCTGGTGCCGGACGACCCGTCGCTCAAGGCTCCCCGTTTCGAGGATTTCCAGCGACTGCGCTCGATCTGGATCGACGTGACCGACGCCTGCAACATGGCCTGCCCGAACTGCTTCACCGACGCGAAGTTCAAGGCCACCCGCGAGCCCGACCTGAACCTGTTGCTCGAGCGGCTGCGCGCGATTCCGGGCCGCAAACCGGTGGTGTACGCGATCGGCGGCGAGCCCACGCTGCGCAAGGATCTGGTGCCGTTCCTGGCCACGCTGATCCGCGAAGGCTTCATCGTGAAGCTCGAGACCAACGGCATCCGCCTGGTCGACGAGGACTACTGCCGCGAGCTCAAGCAAGCCGGCCTCGAGTGGGTGTATCTGCAGTGGGACAGTCTTCACGAGCCCACGCTCACCAAGCTGCGCGCGCGCCCCATGCTCGACGTGCGGCGCCGCGCCCTCGAGAACTGCATCCGCTACGGCTTCAAGGTGCTGCTCGCGTGCATGATCGAGCGCGGCGAGAACGACGATCAGATCGAGGAGCTGCTCGAGTTCGCGCGCCGCACGCCGCAGGTCTTCACCGTGTCGCTCTTGCCGTCGTCGCGGCTGGGCCGGAACGAGCTCACCCGGCCCGAGGACACGCTCACCGCGGTGGACGTGATCCACGAGGTCGAGCGGTTCTCGAAAGGGCAGATCCGGCGCGAGGACTTCCTGTGGTTCCTGCGGGTGTTCCGGCTCCTGCACCGGGTCACGGGCAATCCGGACTACCGCCCGCGCTCGTGCATCCTGCACCTCGCCTACTACCACGACGGCGACCGGCTGGTGCCGCTCAACCGGCTGCTCAATCCGCTCACGCTCGCTCGTAACTGGCGCGCGATTCCGCGGCTCTGGCCGCTCGCGCGCTCGTTCTTCCGGGTCGACAAGGTGCCTTACCTGCCGCACCTCTCGTTCGTGGTGATCGAGGACTTTCTCGATCGCCCCACCATCGATCTGCGCGAGGCCTCGAACTGCGACAAGGCCTACCTCACCGAGGACGGCTACTCACTGGTGTGCAGCTACAATGCGATGGAGCGCACCGGAGCGGCGGTCGAAGCCAGTAGCTCCACCGCCGCCGCGCCCTGCTGAGCATCCACGACATGCGCGTTCTCTTCGTCTATCCCGCTTACGAAAACCTGGGTATCCGGTATCTGTCGGCGGTCGCCCGTCAGGCGGGACACCACACCCAGCTGGTGTTCGATCCCTGCCTTTTCGACGACCAGTTCACCGACGTTCCCGCGATCTCGTGGTTCTTCGACCGCGGCGAGCGCGTGGTGCAGGAAGTCGTCGACGCAAAGCCCGAAGTGATCTGCTTCTCGCTGGTGAGCGACAAGTACTGGTGGTTCCTGGAGCGCGCCGCGGAGATCCGCAAGCGCCTGCCGGGAGTTCCCATCGTCGCGGGCGGCATCCACATCACCAGCGTTCCCGAGGTGGTGCTCGAGAAGGAGTGCTGCGATTTCGTGGTCACCGGCGAGGGCGAAGAAGCGTTCGTCGAGCTGCTCGACTGCCTCGAGCACGATCGCGACTACCGCAACATCCTGAACCTGGGCTTCCGGCGCGACGGCGTCAGCCAGATCAACCCCAAGCGCCCGCTCATCGATCCCCTCGATCAGCTCCCGTTCACCGACAAGGAGCTCTACCAGCACACCTCGATCTCGAACCGCGACGTCTACACGATCATGGCGTCGCGCGGGTGTCCGCTGAAGTGCACGTTCTGCAACAACAACATCTACCACCGCGAGTACCAGGGGCAGAGCTGGAGCCGCACCCGCTCGGTCGACAGCGTGATCGCCGAGCTGCGCCAGGCCGTCCTACGCTGGTCGCCGCGCGAGATCAACTTCCTGGACGAGATCTTCGCGCTCAAGGATTCCTGGCTCGAGGAGTTCGCCGAGCGCTACAAGCGCGAGATCCGGCTGCCCTACATCGCGTGCCTCTATCCCGGGTTCCTGTCCGAGAGCCGGATCCAGACGCTCGCCGAGTCGGGCTGCGTGAAGGTCGACATCGGCGTCCAGTCGGTGAACGAGGAGCTGCGCCGCGAGATCATGCTGCGGAAGGACACCAACGAGCACATCGCCAACGGCATCCGCGCGCTCAAGCACCACGGCATCACCGTCGCGGCCGAGAACATCGTGAGCGTCCCTGGCGAGAAGGAAGAACACCTGATCGACATGGCGCGCTTCTACAACGAGCTGCGCCCCGACATCCTCAAGTTCTTCTGGCTCAAGTACTACCCGAAAACCGAGATGATCGACGTCGCCCACCGGCTCGGCCAGCTCGACGACGCCACCCGTGACCGCTTCCACCGAGGCGAGGACAAGAACTCGATCGCCACCGGCGGCAGCATCCCCACCAGCCGCGCGCAGAAGTTCTACACGCTGTTCGTGCTGCTGCCCTATCTCAAGCCGAAGTCCGTCGAGCTGATCCTGCGCCACCGTCTCTACCGGTGGCTCCCGCCGATGTGGTTCCCGCGCTTCTCGTACTTGATCCTCCGGTTCCTGAACCAGAAGGACAAGAAGTCCGAGGTGGTTATGCACCGCTACGTGCAGCACTACAAGCGCTACGTGAGCGAGCGCTTGTGGGACCTCGCGCCACGCCCGCTGCGCCGGCTCGCGCCCGCCACCGTCTGAGCCTTGCGCGGGTCCTCGCCGATCGAACCGGCGAACCGCGCGATCGTGACCACGGGAAGACCCTCCGCCTCGCTCCCGGTGAGCTCTTTCACCAGACCCGGGTCGAGGCGCCGGTAGCGCCACTCCGCCTCGACCCGGATCGGCATCGCGATCTCGCCGGCGGGCAGCGGGATCCGCATCACATGAGCACCCGTCGGCGGGATCTGCCCCCCACCGACCAGACGATCCACGTCCCACAGCCGATGATCCTCGATGGGCGCGCCTGAAGCATCGACGAGCTGGTGCCCGAGCCGCGGCGCGCCTTCCGGCCCGCTCGATCCGAGGTCGACGATCGCGTGCCCCGAGGCATCGGTGACGCGAAGTGCGAGCCACACCTGGATCAGGTCCGTGGGTCCATTCGGGAACGAGTGTCCGATCCTGCCGTCGCTCCTGGTTTCGACGCTCAGGGCGCGCGGTTCCCCGGAATCGAGACGCACCACGAGGTCGAGGAGTGGCCGGGCCTGGGACGAGCCGGCGACTTCGTCTTGCGCCGCCGAGGGCGACACCGCCGGCGCCCCACGCAGGACCGCGGCCGCGGCCGACTCGGCCCTCGGGCCTCCCGCCACCCGAGCCACATAGGTGCTCACGGCCCGAAAGCCGTGGTCGGCGCTCGGGTAAGCCTCTTCCGCGACGAATCGCGGCAGGTGACAGGCGGCGCACTCGCGGCCCTCGAGCTCGCCGCGAGCCTGCTCCCAGCTCGCGTACTGGTCCTGGAGCACGTCGCCGAGTCGACCACCGGTGATGAGCGCCAAGGTCTGCACGTGGCACGGTGCGCAAGACGCGGGGCGAGCGCTGCCTCCGAAGGCGGCGCGGTGCAGATCGACGCGGCTCGACACCAGCACGCCGGCAGCTCTCGCGAGCCAGCTCGTGCCGTCGGCCGCATCCTTGCGCGGATACTCGGTGAGGAACGCGAATCCCTCCGCCCCCAGGGGCCGGAACGCGAGGTCGCCGTCGGCTCGGCTCGGGCCGGGCTCCCCTCGGTGGCAAGAGAGGCAGTGGACGCCGGCGCGGTACCCGTCGCTGCGCACGATCTCGGCGATCGACGTGGTGGCAGGGTCGGGGGCGTGGGGAGCGTGGCAACGGAGACAGTACCGCGCCATGTCGGGCCCTCGCGCTGCCGCCGCCTTCTCGAGGAGCGCGGTGAAGACCGGATTGGCCGCCGCAAAGGCATGGGTCGACGTCGCCCACGTGCTCGAGACGGTGCGATGGCAGCCCGAGCAAGCGGCGGGAATCGTGCGCGCCAGCGCTCGATCGGCCGGGATGACCGCAGCCCGATCCACCTCGAGCGCGCCGATCGAGCGAACCTCCGAGCGCGTCTCCAGAATGGCGAAGCCGACGAGCCCGGTGAGCACCGGCAGCGCTACCCGCAGCAGCGGCCGCGACCACGGAAAGGTCCGCGAGCCGCTCGGCTCTCTTCCGGCGCGGCGCGCGCTCGCGATGTGGAGAAGCAGCACGATCGTGACGGGCACCGCCAGCAGCACGTGCGCGCGCCACGCCGAATGCCCCTGGATCCCGCCACCGATCGAGAGTCCGGTGGCCACGAACCCGATCGCCAGCAAGAGCAGCAGCGCACCGCTCGCGAACCCATTGCGAAGCGAACCTCGCACCAAGAGCCGGAAGAGCGCCGCGATCCCCGCCAGGCCGAGCAAGGTCGCGACGGCACCGAAGGTCCGGTCGAGGTCGAGGCGCGTGAGCCCGTCGAGCGCGAGCCCCGTGCACGCGAGGAAAGCGCCCACCAGAGCGAGCACCACCAGCGGCGCTCGCGGCGCACCCCGCACGGCCGCGCCAGCGCTGCCGAAGACACCGACGAGATGGACGATCAGATAAACGGCGCCGAGCGCCGCGAACGCGTTACCGACGCCCGCGTGAACCAGCTCGAGCGCCTGCACGACCGGCGGCGGCCGCGGGCAGAACCGGGCGACGAGCCCGCTGGCCGCGAGGAAACCGCCGATGCCGCACAGCACGCCGCGCAGCACCGGCTCGGCCTTCATGGGAGGATCCTACACCGAGTTGTCTCGGGGCTTTCCAAGCCCCCGCCCCAGGAAAAAGTGCGATTTTTTTTCGTGGCCCCACCCTCAAAGTCGGCTCGCACTGCTCGCCGCGCGCCTGCGGCGCGGTGCTTTTACAAAGACCCACCGCCGCAACGCGCGCGGAGGACTCGGGCGCCGAGCTCACACGATGAGCGTAGTCCTCGATTGCGACATCGCTCGGCCCACGAGTAGCATGGGCCTGCCGGTGTCCCCCACACCGCGCGAACGCATCCCGACCTTCCTCGCTCACTCATGGCACGCATCGCGTTCTGTCAGGACGTGCTGGTCGAGTACATGGCGTACATGTGCATGGCGCCGGTGCTGAAGGAGCGCGGGCACCAGGTCGAGGTGTTCTTCGATCCGCAGCAACGCTCGCGGCGGTTTCAGGACGAGCTCGCGAAGTGGAAGCCCGACGTGGTCGGGTTCTCGGTGCTGACGCCGAGCGTGCCGTGGGCGCTCGCGACCGCGCGCGAGGTGAAGCGCGAGCTGGGCGCGGTGACGGTGTTCGGCAACGTGCACGCGATGCTCAATCCTCACATCGTGCGCGAGGACGGCGTCGACCTGGTGTGCGTGGGCGAGGGCGAGCCGGCGCTCGCCGAGCTCGCCGATCGCGTCGACGCGCGCGCGCCCTACCACGACATCCCGGCGCTCTGGTGCAAGCAAGGCGACGGCATTCGCGAGAACCCCGCGCCGAGCGAGCTCATCGACCTCGACGCGATGCCGTTTCACGATCGCGCGATGTACGACAAGTACGCGTTCTTCCGCCACAGCCGCTACGTCCGTTTCCTGATCGGCCGCGGGTGTCCGTTCCGCTGTTCGTTCTGCTCGAACACCAACCTGCTCGACCACTTCGGCGGGACCAAGAGCTACGTGCGGAAGCGCACTCCCGAGCGCGCCATCGAGGAGCTCGAGGAGGTGGTGCGCGAGCGGAAGCCCGACCACATCTACCTGATCGACGAGGTGCTGTGGGTCCAGAACGATTGGCTGCGCCGGTTCCTGCACCTTTATCGCGACCGGATCGGCGTGCCGTTCCAGGCCAACTTCCGGTTCGGGCCGATCGAGGAGGACGACGTGCGGCTGCTCGCGGAAGCGGGCGCCAAGACCGTGATCTTCGCGGTCGAGTCGGCCGACGAGCGGCAGCGGCGCGAGGTGTTCGAGAAGCCGGTGTCGAACGCGCTGATCGAGAAGCTCGCGGTCTGGCTGCACCGCTACGGCATCCGCTTCACCGCCAACGTGTTCTTCGGCGTCGCCGGCGACAGCGTCGAGGATCACCTGGCGCGCCTGCCGTTTTTCCGGCGCATCGCTCCCGATTACCTGTGGACCTCGTTCTTCCAGCCCTACCCGGCCCTCAAGCTGACCGAGAGAATGATCGAACAGGGGTTGCTGCGCACCGACCGTCCGTTCGAGCACACGGTCCATCACGACATGTATCTCGACCTCCCGGACCGGGTGCGGCACGTGAACCTCAAGAAGGTCTACTTCTACATGCAGCGCTGGCCCTGGACGACGCCGCTGCTCACGTGGCTGTTGCGGTTCGACGCTCCGTGGCTCTTCGACCTGTTGTTCTTGTTTCACTTCACCTACTACGCGCTGCGCTTCGAGCGCGTGTCCTTCGTGCAGTTCGTGCATCACGCGAAGGTGTTCGCGCTCAATCCGGTGCTGCGGCGCCTTCAGACCTTGCCGAGCACCGGGCGCTCGTTCACGCCGCGACCGGCCGCGGCCTGACACGCACCTGATCCCGTAAAAGTCGAACGCTTGCGCGGCCCCTGGCGCGCGGGCAGAATTCGACGGGACTCCCCTTCGCTCCGATTCGCGTTCTCGGCGTGCGCGTCACTTTCGTCACCAGCGGGTTCGAGCACCTCGGCGTCGAGGCGCTCTCGGCCTATCTGCGGGCACACGGCCACGAGACGCGGCTGGTCTACGAGCCCAAGCCGTTCTCGTCGAACACCGGGCCCGACAATCGCTGGCTCGCGCGCCTCTTCGAGCCGGGAACGGCGTCGACCGCGGAGCGCGTGCTCGCGTCCGAGCCCGATCTGGTCGCGTTCAGCACCTACACGGTGACGCACGCGTGGAGTCTCGAAGTGGCTCGCGCGGTGCGGCGTAGCTCGCCGGTTCCCATCGTGTTCGGAGGCGCCCACGCGAGCGGCGCTCCGCGCGAGACCATCGAGGATCCGGCCGTCGATGCGGTGGTCGAGGGCGAAGGCGAAGGTGCGCTGCTCGATCTGGTGGAGTCGGTCGGCACCGCGGGACTCTCCCGCACCGACGTGGCCAATTGCTGGTTCAAGACCGAGAACGGCGTGGTCCGGAACCCGGTGCGTCCGCTGATCGACGATCTCGACTCGCTGCCGTTCGTGGACCGCTCGCTCTTCTACGAGCAGATCCCGAGCTTCGCCCACGAGATCTACGTCATGGCACGGCGCGGCTGTCCATACCGGTGCAGTTTCTGCGAGTACTCGTCGTTTCCGGCCCGCTACGACGGAGAAAAGGTAGTGCGCCGCCGCTCGGTGCCGAACCTGATCGCCGAGCTTCGCCAGCTCGCGCGCGGAGGAGCGCCGCGCAAGGTGTTCTTCTGGGACGCGATCTTCACCCTCGACCACGCGTGGATGCGTGAGTTCGCCGCCGCTTATGCGCGCGACGTCGCCTTACCGTTCGAGTGCTACACGCACCCGAGCACCATGACGCCCGAGATGGCGCGGCTCCTGGCGCGGGCCGGATGCTCGCTGGTGCGCGTCGGCGTCCAGTCGGTGAACGGTGAGACGCTGGCGCGCCTCGACCGGCGCGGCGACGCGCGACGGGTGACCGCGGCGATCCACGATCTCGACGCGGCGGGAATCGACGTCTCCGTCGACCACATCCTGGGCTTGCCCGGCGAGAGCGCCGCCGACCAGCGCGACGCGATCCGGCTCTACTGCGACCTGGCACCGAAGCGCATCGTGGTCCACTGGATGACCTATTTCCCGGGAACCACCGCGTTCGATCACGCGGTGTCGAGCGGCGCCATCGTCCCCGAGCTGGCGCGAGCGATCCGGCTCGGCGACCGGATCATCGGCTTCGAGGCGCCAAGCCTCTTGGGCGGCGGCGCCGACGCGAGCCGCGAGCGCGATCTCGACGAGACCGCGCGGCTCGAGATCCTGCTCCACGCGATGGCGCTGCTGCCGCCGGCATGGATCCGGCGACTGCTCGAATCGGACCTCCATCGGCGCCTGCCACGTGGCCTGTGGGCGAGACACCTGGTCTCGGCCGGGCTGGTGCTGCTCGGCCGCGGCGCGACTCGCGCGCACTTGCGCGCGGTGCTCTCGGCCGTGGTTCGTGGCGCCTCGATGGGCATGCGCCACCGTGTCGCCGGCGCTCGTGCGGCTGCGCTGCGCGCAGTCGCCCCCGAGCGAGCCTGGACCACCCCCGCGGACCCGCTGCCGACCCGCTGAGCTCCGCGCGTGTGAGGCCCGGCGGGCGGGGGGCTTGAAAAGCCCCCCGAAAAGCTCACCGCAGACCGAGCGCGAAAGCCACGTCGAACGGGTTCGGCAACAGCGGGTCGAAGACCTTGTCCTGGATGAGCTGATCGTTGCGCACGCAGCCGTGTCCGCAGTCGGGGCGCGGAGCGACGCGCGCCCCGTCGAAACGGGCCGCCAACTCGGGATCGCGCGCGTCGGCGATCGAGTCGAACGGCACTCCCACGGGGCAAGGGTTCACCTCGCCGAGCACGCTGACCCGCACGTGACCGAGGCGGTGGGCGTCGCATTCGAACCGGCCCTCCCCGGCGTACGCGAGCAATCTCTCGAAGTAGTGCTGGTTCCCGGCGAGGTAGCCGCGATGGCCCGCGCTCAGCGCGCGAAGCCGGTCGATCAGCCAGCCGAGCTCGTCGCGGGTGGGACGGACCCGGGGCAGGTAGTTCACGTGCAGGAAGAACTGATCCACTCCCAGCCATAATCCTTCTTCCGCGAGCCGCAGCGCTCCTTCGGCGTGACCGCGCTGGAGCGT
>CAZYWA010000316.1:0-9146 GCA_964650975.1 uncultured bacterium | reverse complement strand
CTGATCCCCGACTTCCACGCGCGCGCCGCCGAGATCGATCCTGTCATCGACGCCGCGCCCGACGTGCTCGCGCACAACCTGGAGACTGTCGCGTCGCTGCAGCGCACGGTGCGGCCCCAGGCGAGCTACGCGACCTCGCTGCGGACGCTCGAGCACGCGTCACGGCGCGGCTTGCTCACCAAGTCGAGCCTGATGCTCGGCCTGGGCGAGTCGCTCGACGAGGTGCGGCAGGCGATGCGCGATTTGCGTGGCGCGGGCGTCGGGATCCTCACGCTGGGTCAGTATCTGCGCCCGTCGCGCCAGCACCTGCCGGTGCTGCACTTCTGGGAACCGCTGGTGTTCGACGAGCTCGCGACGGAAGCGCGCAAGCTCGGCTTCGACGACGTGGCGTCAGGCCCGCTGGTGCGGAGCTCCTACCGGGCCGACGAGCTGGCCGGCGCGCGCGGCCGTGCCACGCGGCGCTCGTGAAGCGCTCCCGCCACCGCGCTACGAAGCGGCGGGCGTGTCGTGCGGCGCCGCCTCGGCCGCGCCGGCCGCTTCGGCTTCGGGCTTTCTTCCGAACATCTTCGCCGACCAGATCCCCACTTCGTAGAGGACGATCAGCGGAAGCGACGCCATCGTCTGATTCACAGCGTCGGGTGTCGGCGTCACGATCGCCCCGATGACGAAGGCCAGGACGATCCAGTAGCGCCGGAATCGTTTCAACCGATCCGCATCGACGATCCCTAGCCGAGCCAGCAACGTGATGATCACCGGGAGCTCGAACACCAGGCCGAAAACCAGTAACAGCTGGAGCGCGAACGCAAAGTTGACTTTCACGTCGAGGGCCGGCTTCACGTACTCGTCGCTGAAGCTCAGCAGGTACTGGAAGGCGAACGGCATGAGCAGGAAGTAACCGAACGCGGCGCCGGTCACGAAGAAGAACGTGGTCGCGGCGATGAACGGGGTCGCCAGCTTGCGCTCGTTCTCGTGGAGCCCCGGCACGATGAACGCCCACAGCTGATAGAAGACCCACGGCGACGCCACGAACAGGCCGCCCAGGAGCGCCACCTTGATGTAGGTCCAGAAGAGATCCGCGACCCCGAGCGCGATCATCGGCTCGTTCCCGAGCGCCGCGATCAGCGGGCGCATCAGGAGGTGGAAGATCTGGCGCTGGAACGGAATACAGACCGCGAAGCCGACCGCGAGCCCGCCGAGGGCGCGGATCAAACGAGTCCGCAGCTCCTCCAAGTGGTCGGTGAACGGCATCAACCGCTCGGGATTAGCCGGCGGTTTTCGGATCTCCCGGAGTTGGCGGAGCGGGTTCGGCACGAGGCGTCGCGTCCTGTGCGGGCTTGGGTTCAGGTGGGACCATGGCGGCGGGATCGAAAGGCTGGAAGCCGGGTGTGGGCGGCGTCGAGTGCGCGGGCCGCGGATCGCGCGAGACCGAGCTCGGCGGCTCGACGCGCTCGGGCCGGTCCGCGCGACGGCTCTCGATCTCGATCGAGTCGCGCAGATCCTGACTCGCTCGCCGGAGCTCGCCGAGGGCCTTTCCCAGCTGTTTGCCGACCTCAGGAAGCCGCTTCGGCCCCAAGACGATCAGCGCGATCACCAGGATCAGCAGCAACTCGGGTGTGCCAATGCCGAACATCGTCCCCCACTCACTCCCCTCTTTCGCGCAGACTATCTCGCCACCGGAAGCATGCCTACCGCGGGCCTACCGCGCTGCGGAGGCGAGTGGAACGAACTCCTCGTGGGTGAGTCGCACCGCCTCCAGGATCGGATCGATCCGAGAGCCGCGCGGAGCTTCCGCAGGCGCGCTTTCAGTCTGGAGCCGTTCGAGCACGGCGCGCACCGAATCGGATAGGCCGCGCAGGTCGTAGCCGCCCTCGAGGACCAACACCATCGGCGCGCCGAGGTCGCCGGCCGCGTGCATCAGCACGGCCGCCATCTCGGCGAAGGCACCGGCGGTGACACGCATGCCGCCCAGCGGATCGCGCTCGTGCGGGTCGAAGCCGGCCGACACGATCAGCAGCGTTGGGCGGTAGGCCTCGACCACCGGCCGCACCACGCCGTGGAACGCGGCCAGGTACTCGGCGTCGCCCACACCCCCGGGCAACGGGACGTTCACGGTCGTGAAGCGCCCTTCGCCGTGGCCGATCTCGCTCACCGCGCCGGTGCCCGGATAGAACGGATAGCGGTGGGTCGAGAGATAGAGGACGTGCGGGTCGTCCTCGAAGATGTGCTGGGTGCCGTTCCCGTGATGGACATCCCAGTCGACGATCATCACGCGGGCGTGGTGGTGCACGGCGCGGGCGTAGGCCGCGAGCACCGCGACGTTGTTGTAGAGGCAGAAGCCCATCGCGCGATCGAACTCCGCGTGGTGGCCGGGCGGGCGCACCAGCGCAAAGCCGGTGTCGATCTCGCGATCGGCCATGCGGTCGAGCAGCAGCAACCCGGCGCCCGCGGCGAGCTGCGCGGCGTCGGCCGAGCCGGCCGAGGTGGTGGTGTCACCGTCGAGCGCCACCGCGGCGCGCGCCGCGGTCGCTTCGACCACCCGCACGTGATCGAGCTCGTGCACCCGCTGCAGATCGCGGTGCTCCGCGCGCCGCGATCCGCTGGTCAGCAACCCGGGAACCGCGTGCGCCCCCTCGACCAGCCCGGCCAGTACCTCCAGCCGTTCGCGCCGCTCCGGATGACCGGGGCCAGGATCGTGGCCGAGAAACGCTGGGTCGTAGACGACTCCGACCTTCACCGCTCGACCTCCCTCAATCCAAGCGGAAGTAATCCGGCGCTTGCGTACCTTCGCCGTCGATCGCCGGGCGCTCGCCCGGCTCGGTCCCTTCCAAAAACGGCATGTCGAGCACGGTGCCGGAGGAATCGGGTGTGGCGAGCAATCCGGTCGAATCGTCGATCCGCGCCCAGTTGATGCCGCCCGGAACCTTGAAGGGCCGCGCCGGCTTGCCCATGTGCGCCGCCTGCATGAACGAGAGCCAGAGCGGTAGCGCCGCGTTGCCGCCGGTTTCGCCCTTTCCCAGCGAACGGTGATCGTCGAGCCCGGTCCACACACCGCACACCATGTCGGGCGTGAAACCCACGAACCAGGCGTCCGTGAAATCGTTGGTGGTGCCGGTCTTGCCGGCGGCCGGGCGCCCCAGCTTGAGCGCCCCGGTCGCGGTACCGGCCTGCACCACCTGGGTCAGCAGGTACGTGGTGATGTAGGCGACCGACGGGCTCATCACCTGCTTGGGCGCCGGCTCGCTTTGCTCCAGCACCCGGCCGTCGCGATCGAGCACCTTCTGGATGAAAACGGCCGGCGCGTAGACACCGCCCATGTCGAGCGTCGCGTAAGCGTCGACCAGCTCGAGCAGGGTCACGTCCGCCGAGCCGAGTGCCGCGGTCAGGTTGTCGACCATCGGGCTCTCGAAGCCGAGCCTCCTCGCCATGGCGTGCATCTTCTTGATGCCGACCGCGCGCAGCACCTTGATCGCCGGGATGTTGCGCGAGTCCTTGATGGCGTCTCGAACGGTGATCGGTCCCTTGAACTCGCCGTCGTAATTCTGCGGCCGCCACGGCCCCTGGGCGAAGGAGCGGAACTCGTCGCTCTCGTCGAGCGGGGCATCCACCACGATGGTGGCGGGCGTGAAGCCGTTCTCCATCGCGGTCGCGTAGATCACCGGCTTGAACGAGCTGCCCGGCTGGCGGCGTGCCTGGATCGCGCGATTGAACTCGCTCTTGGCCGGATCGTAACCGCCGATCATGGCACGCACCTCGCGCGTCTCGGGATCGAGGCCGAGCATCGCCCCTTGCACCTCCGGCTGCTGCTCCAGGCTCAGCTCGACCGGGCGCCCCGGGACGATGTCGGCGATCGGCCGGACCCACACCACGTCACCGACCGAAAGCGCCTCCGAGGGGCGGTGGATCGAGCGGTAGCGGTAGTCCACCTCGGGGTCGAATTTCCGCGCCCACGCCATGTGATCGATCGTGATGACGCCGTCGGTCGATCCCAGGTCCACAAACGCGCGGCCGCTCGCGTCGTCGACGCGGCGCACCACTCCCTTGCGCTTGACGCCGGTCTGGACCTTCTCCGCCTTGAGCCGGTCGAGCATCGCCGGAATCCGGTCGAGCGAAAGCCGCTCGACCGGCCCTCGCCAGCCCATGTGCTTGTCGAGCGTCTCGAGCCCCGACACGGTCGCCTCGCGGGCCGCCGCTTCGAGCACCGGATCGAGCGTCGTGTAGATGCTCAACCCGTCCTCGAGCACACGGTCGTTACCGTACTTCTCGACCAGCGCCCGGCGCACGAACTCCAGGAACTCGGGGGACGGCGTCGCCTGGCCCTCCGGCGATGCGAGCGCCAGCGGCTCCTTGTAGATCGCCTCGGCCTGGTCGGACGCGATCATGCCGTCCTTCACCATCTGATCGAGCACGTAGCGCTGGCGCAGCTTGGACGAGCCGATGTCCTGGAACGGGTTGTAGCGGTTGGGCGCCTTGGGCAGCCCCGCGATGATCGAGGCCTCGGTCATCGTGGCGTCCTGCACTTGTTTGCCGAAATAGGCCTCCCAAGCGGCCGCGACCCCGTACGCTCCGTGTCCGAAATAAATTTGGTTCAAATAGAGCGTCAGGATCTCGTCCTTCGAGAGGCGCTTCTCGATTTCGTAGGAGAGCCACCACTCCTTGAGCTTGCGCTCCAGCGTGCGCTCCGGCGTCAGGAGCAAGCTCTTCACGACCTGCTGGGTGATGGTGCTGCCGCCCTGCTTCACCTCGCCGGCCTTCAGGTTCGAGAGCATGGCGCGGGCGATGCCCATGAAGTCGAGGGGCCCGTGCTTGTAGAAGTCGGCGTCCTCGGCGGCGAGGAACGCCATCACCACCTCGTGGGGAATCTGATCGAGCGGTACGAAGTGGCGGTGCTCCTTCGAGAACTCGCCCAGCAGCGTGCCATCGGCGGCGTACACCCGGGTGGCGACTGGCGGGCGGTAGTCGTTGAACTTGAAGAGCTTGGGCAGATCGCGGGTGATGTAGCTGTACGCCGCGAAGACCGCCACGCCGCCCAGGAGCGCCGACACGAACAGGAACACGCCGGCGATCACCAGCAGCTTGCGAAGCACGCGCATGGGAAGGTCCGGAGCGGCTCGATCGACGCCACCGCACGGGTCGGTTGGAGCGCAAGGTTATATCAGGTGGCCCGGCAGAGCCGGGTGCCGGTTGCGGCCTCGGCCGGTGCCGAGCGCCGGCCTGCGTCTCGCAGGGCGCGCTCGGTGCGAGAGCGGCTTCACAGCTTCGACCGCCGCTCCGAGCGGGTGCCCACGGATCGCCCGCGAATCGCGCAAGGCCGTGACGCGAGGCGGAACGGCACGCGAGTTGCGCATGAGCGCCGGTCCGAGGAGGCCCTCATGCTCGAACCGACCACGCTCCGCGATCCGATCGCGCCGGTGTCCCCGGATGCGGCACCTCGCCCGGCGGCCGCGCTGCCCATCGACCGATGGCCGCGCGAGGATCGGCCGCGCGAGCGGTTGGTCGACCGCGGGGCCATGACGCTCACCGACTCCGAGCTGCTCGCGGTGCTGATCGGCAGCGGCGGCGCCGGGCTCGGCTCGGCGGTCGACGTGGGCCGGGCGCTGCTGGTGTCGTTCGGGGATCTGCGAGCGCTGGCGCGCGCCAGCGCGGGCGAGGTCGGGCGGGTGGCCGGGCTCGGCCCCGCGCGCGCGGCGCGGGTGCTGGCGGCGCTCGAGCTGGCGCGCCGCCTCGGCCATGCGTCGCGAGCGCGCGGAACGCGCTTCCGCTCCGGGCACGAGGTGTATCTGGCCTACCGCGAGCGCCTGATGCTGGAGAAGCGCGAGGTGTTTCTGGGGGTCATGCTCGACGGCAAGAGCCGCCCGTTCCGGGAATGGATCGTCAGTCAGGGATCGCTCACGGCCTCGCTGGTCCATCCACGGGAGGTCTTCGAGCCGCTGATCCGCGAGTCCGCGGCCGCCGTGCTCCTGGTCCACAACCACCCGAGCGGCGATCCCACGCCCAGCCCGGAGGACCTGGAGATCACCCGGCGGCTGCGCCAGGTGGGCGAGCTGGTCGGGATCCGCGTCATCGACCACGTGGTCGTCGCGGAAGAGGGCTACGCGAGCCTCGCCGAGATGGGCTGGCCTTGAGAGGGTCGAATCAAAACGGGACGTCGTCGTCGCCGACTTCGCCGCCGCCGCCAGCGGCACCGGGATAGTCGTCGTAGCCGCCACCACCACCGCCGCCGCCAGAGTCGAAGCCACCGCCGCCGCCAGCGCTCGGTCCGCCACTACCGCCGCCGGGACGATCGCCGGCACGGTCGAGGAACTTCACGTTCTGGGCGATCACCTCGGTCGTGTAGCGCTTGGCGCCGGTCTTGTCCTGCCACTCCTGCGTCTGGATCCGGCCCTCGACGAAGATCTGGCTGCCCTTCTTGAGGTAGCGCTCGCAGTTGTCGGCGGTCTTGCCGAAGACCACGACGCGGTGCCACTCGGTGCGCTTCTGCTTCTCGCCCTTTTGATCCGACCAGACCTCGTCGGTCGCGACGTTGAGGCGCACCACCTTGCTACCGCCGCCGGTCGCGCGACCCTCGGGGTCGCGGCCGAGCCGGCCGATGAGAATGACCTTGTTGACCGTCACGGTGCGATCTCCCCCCGCGAGCCGCGGCGCGGCTCGCTCCGTCCTGCCCAGGTAGGTTTAGCGCGGCGAGCCCCCGATGGCTTGGGGCGCGGGTTCGTTGTCTGCGCGCGAGTCGGCCGCTAGCCTCGTTTCGATCGAGCCACGCATGAAGCGCGCCAACGAATCGCCGGTCCGGCTCGCGATCTCGCTCGGCGATCCCGCGGGGATCGGGCCCGAGGTCACGGTGCTGGCGCTGGCGCCGGCGCGGAGGCGGCGCTACGGCGCGGTGCGGCCGATCGTGGTCGGCGACCACGCCTTGGTTCGCCGGCTGGTGAGCGAGCTCGCGATCGCCACGCGAGTCGTCACGTACCGCCCGGGGCGGCCGATTCCACCGGACGCGATCGCCGTGCTCGACCCCGATGGCGTGGACCGGCCCCTGCCGCCGCCCGGCGCACCGAGCCACGCCGGAGCCCGCGCGGCGCTCGCGTGGTTCGAGCATGCGGTGGATCTGGTTCGTTCGGGCGCCGCCGACGCGGTCGTCACGGCGCCGCTCAGCAAGGGCGAGGTCCAAGCAGCGGGTGTGCGCACCTTCGTCGGCCACACCGAGTGGCTCGCGGAGCGCATCGGCGCGCCCGAGCCGGTGATGATGCTCGCCAACGACCGGCTGCGCGTGGCGCTCGCCACCACGCACCTGCCGCTCAAGGACGTGCCGGGAGCGCTTTCGATCGAGCGCGTCGAGCGCACGCTCACGATCACCTGGCGCGAGCTTCGCGAACGCTTCGGCCTCGCCGCGCCGCGGCTCGCGCTGGCGGCGCTCAACCCCCACGCCGGCGACGGCGGTGCCATCGGGCACGAGGAACGCGACATCCTGGTGCCCGCGGTCGAGCGGGCACGCGCGGCGGGAGTGAACGTCGAAGGACCGCTTCCCGCCGACACGCTCTTCGTGCGCGCGGTGCGCGGCGACTTCGACGCGGTGATCGCGCTCTACCACGACCAGGGTCTGATCCCGCTCAAGCTCATGGGTTTCGAGACCGGCGTGAACGTGACGCTGGGAGTGCCCGTGATCCGCACCTCGCCCGATCACGGCACGGCCTTCGAGCTGGCCGGGAAACGCCGCCGCGGAAAGCCGCTCGCCACGTCGCAGAGCATGGAGGCGGCGCTCGAGCTGGCCGCCCGACTGGCGCGCCGCGCGCGAGCCGGCGTGTGAACGGCGCCGACCTCGAGGTCGAGGCCGGCGGCGTCTCGTGCCGGCTCGATCCGGCAACGCGCCAGCTCTCGATCTCGACGGACGACGGAATCTCGCTCGGCGAGATGGCTCCTAGCGCCATGTGGCGCGTCGCGGGATCGGCCATGCGACTCGATCTCGCGCATCGCTCGGCTCGAGTCGAGCGCCATGGCGAGGGCCGGCTGGTCGTCACCGCGACCGAGCCGCTCACAGGAGTCGAGCTCGCGGTCGACGTTCGCGACCAAGCCGGCGTGCTCGGGATCGGCGGTTCGCTGATCAACCGCGGCACCAGGGCGGTCGAGGTCGAAGAGGTCCGGCTGCTCGAAAGCGCTGCCCGAGGAAACTCGCGGGTGCGCTTCCCCGGAGACAGAGCGGCAACACGAGCGTTCAAGCACGGCTGGTCGGTGGCGTCGCCGGCGGGGTGGATCGACGCCGCCTCCGGCGATCCGGTCCTCGAGCAGCGCGTCCCCGCGGCGTGGATCCCGCGCTGGCTCGACTGGATGATCCACGACGCCAACCGCCCGCCGCGCGCCGAGCGAGGCGTCACGACCAGCGAAGCAGCCCTCGCGCTGGCGAACGACGCCGGCGGAGCGGCGGTGCTCCTTGGCGCCCTCGGCGCGCGGCGCTTCTTCACCAGCTTCCGGTTCGACGCGCGCGCGAGCTCGCTTCGGGTCGTGCAATGGGGCGATCGCGCGGAGCTGCCGCCCGGCGGGCGCCTCGAGCTGGAGCAGATCGTGATGCTCGCCGGATTGCCGGGGGAATCCGTGCTCGAGCGCTGGGCGGATCTGGCGGGTGCCTACCTCGGAGCGCGAGTGCCGGAAGCACGGCGGGTCGCGTGGGCGACCTGGTACGCCGGCGCCTACAAGGGCCTCACCGAGCGCTGGCTCGACGAACGGATCGACGCACTGGTGGCGAGCCGTGCGCCCGTCGACACGGTGCTCGTGGACGACGGCTACCAGACCACGCACGGCGACTGGCTGGCGCCGAGCCCGCGCTTTCCGGGCGGTCTGGCGGCGATGGCCCGGCGCATCCGCGAGCGTGGCTTCACGCCGGGCCTCTGGATCGCGCCGTTCGCGGCGGCCGCCGACTCGACCGTGGCGCGCGAGCACCCCGACTGGCTGGTACGAGATCGTCGCGGCAGGCCGCTCCGCACCGCGATGATCCTGAGCTACGGCCGGCCCACGCCGACCTACTCGCTCGACACGACGCACCCGGAGGCGCTGGCGCACGTCGAGAAGCTCGCTGCTCGCCTCGTCGCGCTGGGCTTCGGGGTCCTCAAGGTCGACTTCCTCACCGGCGCCGCCGCGCCCGGCCAGCGATTCGATCGAAC
>CAZYWA010000315.1:0-9190 GCA_964650975.1 uncultured bacterium | reverse complement strand
CGGCGTCGGGCACGTAGACCTCGGGCAGGAACGCCTCGACCGGGAAGTGGATCTCGGGATCGAGGTCGAGCTCGGGCGTCTTGCCGTCGAGCTCGGCCATCGCCTCCTCGACCAGCTGCTGGTAGAGCTCGAAGCCCACGGCCGCGATCTGCCCCGACTGCTCCTTCCCGAGCAGGTTGCCCGCGCCGCGGATCTCGAGGTCCTCGAGCGCCAGCCGGAATCCCGAGCCCAGATCGGAGAGCCCGCGCAGCGCTTCGAGGCGCCGCACGGCGTCGGCGGTGATGCGGTTCTCGTCCGGCACCAGCAGGTAGCAAAGCGCCTGGACCGAGGCGCGTCCCACGCGTCCGCGGAGCTGGTAGAGCTGCGCCAGCCCGAAGCGATCGGCGTGGTTCACCAGGATGGTGTTGGCCTTGGGGATGTCGAGCCCGGATTCGATGATGGCGCTCGTCACCAGCACGTGGACGTCGCCGCGCACGAACCCGAGCATGGCCTTCTCGAGGCCGGCCGCGCTCATCTGGCCGTGGGCCACCGCGAACTTGGCCTCGGGCACCAGCGCCTCGAGGGTCTTGGCTTGCGCCTCGATGGTCTCGACGCGGTTGTGCACGAAGAACACCTGGCCGCCGCGCGCCAGCTCGCGGCGGATGCTGTCCTTCACCAGGCCTTCGTCGTAGCGGCTCACGAAGGTGCGGATCACCTGGCGGTCCTCGGGCGGCGTCGCGATGACGCTGAGATCGCGCAGACCCGTGAGCGACATGTGCAGGGTGCGCGGGATCGGCGTGGCGGTGAGCGACAGCACGTCGGCCTGGGTGCGCAGCCGGCGCAGCTTCTCCTTGTGCGCGACGCCGAAGCGGTGCTCCTCGTCGATGATCACCAGGCCGAGATCGCGGAACCGAACGTCGGCGCCCAAGAGCCGGTGGGTGCCGATGATCACGTCCACGGTCCCCTTGCGGAGCCCGTCGAGAACCTGTTTCACCTCGGACGCGGAGCGGAACCGCGAGATCGACTCGATGGTGACCGCTTGTCCCTTGAAGCGCTCGCGGAAGGTCTGGAAATGCTGCTGCGCGAGCACCGTGGTGGGCACCAGCACCGCGACCTGCTTGCGGTCGAGCACTGCGAGGAACGCGGCGCGCATCGCGACCTCGGTCTTGCCGTAGCCGACGTCGCCGCACACCAGCCGGTCGGTGATCATCGACTGGGTCATGTCGGAGATCACGTCGTCGATCGCGCGCGCCTGGTCGGGCGTCTCCTCGTACGGGAACGCCGCGGCGAACTCGTGGAAGGTGGAGTCGGGAGCGGAGAAGGCGTGGCCCTGGGCGAGCTTCCGCGCCGCGTAGAGGTTGGCGAGCTCGTTCGCCATCTCCATCACCTGGCGCTGCACGCGCTCGCGGACTCGCGCCCAGCCGGTGCCGCCGAGCTTGGAGAGAGCCGGCCCGTGGCCGTCCGGCTCGTCGCCGCCGCCCACGTAGCGCTCGACGCGCTCGATCCGGTCGACCGGCAGGTACAGGCGATCGCCGCCCGCGTACTCGAGCTGCAGGAAATCGCCGCGGATCCCGGCTGGCGACATCGCCTTGAGCCCGCGATAGATCCCGATCCCGAAGTCCCGGTGCACCACGTAGTCGTTCTCGGAGAGCTCGCCGAGATTGAGCGACGGCGCGTCGCGCTTCCGGCGACGAGCGGTGGCGTGGCGCTTGCGGCCGAAGATCTCCTCGTCGACCACCACCACGATGCCGAGCTCGGGCCAGCGCCAGCCGCCTGAGAGCGAGCCGACGGCGATGCGGATCGAGCTGCGGGTTCGGATCTCGGCGGTGAGCGACGGCAGCTCGTCGATCCCGACGCGCTCGACCGCCAGCTCGCGGCCCGCGAAGAGCTGCTCGAGGCGCGCGGCCTGCCCCTCGCTCGACGCCAGCACCAGCGGCGAGATCCCGCGCTCGAGCCATACGGCGAAACGGTCCGCCACCGGCCCGAACCCGTCCGTGCCGGGCACGTCCTTGGGCACCGGGGCTTCGCCCACTCCCCAGCTCACCGCCGTGGTCTCGGCGTCCGGCCGGTCGAGCGGATCAAGCTCGATCGTGGGCCGCACCGCGATCAGCGGATCGAGCGCGGCCTCGACGTCCCAGAAGTCGGATGCGGGGAAGTAGAGCCGCCCCGATTCGGCGATGCCGTCTTCCCAGCGCACCAGCATCTCGCGCGCCTCGGCCCAGGCGCGGCCGATCTCGATCGGCCGGTCCACGATCAGCGGATCTCCGGCTTCGCGATACGTCGACACCGGCACGCGCTCGTGCTCGAACGCGGGGAAATACGCCTCGACTCCCGGCGCCCGGATCTCGGCGCGGATCGAGTCGACGAGCGCGTCGCGGGCCAGCTTCGAGACTCCCAGCCGATCGGCGCGCTGCTTGATGCCGAGCGCCGCGCGCTCGATCGCCTCGGGCGTGAACTGCACCTCGCGGCACGGGCCGAGCCGCGCGCGCGGCACCGAGTCGAGGGTGCGCTGCGTTTCGGTGTCGAAGGTGCGCAGCGACTCGATCGCCTCGCCTTCCAGCTCGATGCGCAGCGGTGCTTCGTGGTCGGGCGGAAACACGTCCACGACGCCACCGCGCACCGCGAACTCGCCCACCGCCTCGACTCGTTCGAGGCGCGCGTAACCGCCGTGAGCCAGCGACTGGACCAGCGCGTCCCACGAGAGCGGCTGGCCGGGCGCGAGATCGAGGCTCATGCGCTCGAGCCGCTCGGGGGGCAGCACCCGCTGGAAGAGCGCCTGCACCGGCACCACCGTGACGCTGTGCTCGCGCGCCACCAGCGCGGTGAGCGCGCCGAGCCGCTCGAAGGTGGCGCCCGCGTCGGGCGAGAGCCGTCCGTCCGGTGGATCGGTCCAGCCGGGCAGGACGCGGGCCGGGATGTCGAGCCCGCGGGCCGCCAGAAACGTCGCGATGTCGTCGCGCAGCGCGCGGGCCGCGGAGATGCTGGGGCTCACCACCCACACCGGCCAAGAGGTCTCCTCGGCGACGGTCGCGACCAGGCTGGCCCGCGCCGCTCCCGGCAGGCCCGAGAGGCGCAACGAGGCCAGCCCGCCGCGCGCCAGCGCGCGCACCCGTGCATCGAGATCGAGCGCCGAGCCGGACGCCGCACTGCTCATGGACGAGATGTCGAGACGAGAAGGCGGGACGACCCGCCAGTGCGCCAGCTCACACGTGGCGCGGAAAAGCCAACCCTGTGAACCTAACGGCGTGGGTGGGTCGAATCAACCGAGCCGCAAGGGTGGCGGCTCAACTTGGACCGGAATCGCCTCGCGCGCCGCGCGGCCGGCGGCCGTGCTCGGGCACGGCTCGGCCTCGATCGTGCGCTTGCCTCGCCTGCATTCGCCCGCGCGATTGGGGCTCACTACCCACGAGCATTCCCGATCGGCGCGGGCTCGAGCACCCTCGCACGACCACCGGCCGCCCGTCGCGCGAGGCGACGCGCGGTGCGACGTGAGACACCCGCTAGAGCGAGATCAGATGCCGAGCAGCAGGCGCTGCCCGAGCTGCGGAGGAAGGCCGGCGTTCACCACTTTGCGGCTCGACTTGGGGACGTCGTAGTCGACCCGGTGGTAGCTCACGATCTTCTTGAGGTCGTCGTAGATCACGAACGAGGCGCGCGGGTCGCCGTCCCGCGGCTGGCCCACGCTGCCTGGATTCACCAGCCACAGCGAGGCGTTGTCGAGCTGGACGTCCACGTCCTCGGACTCTTCGTAGGCCTCGATGCGCCCGTCGATCAGCCGGTAGATGATCCCGCGGTGGGTGTGGCCGAAGAAGCACACGTTGAAGCCGGGGTGCTTCTCCTGCATCAGCTCGAAGCTCTCGCGGGCGTCGAATTCGTTGAAGATGTAATTGTCACGGTGAGTCACGGCGCCGTGCACCATGAGAAACCGTTCCTGGACGCGTCGAGCATCTGGCAGAACCGTCAAGAAGTGGTTGTTCTCGGCGGAGAGCACCCGGCGGGTCCAGAGGATGGCGTCGCGAGCGATGGGGTTGAAGTCGATGGGCTCGCGCAACCCCGCGGCGCAGACGTCGTGGTTGCCCATGATCGAGAGCACGTTGCGCTCTCGAATGATGTCCAGGCACTCGTTGGGGCTGGCGTTGTAACCCACGATGTCTCCGAGGCTAACGACCTCGTCGACACCGACTTCCTCCACCCGCTTGAGACACTCCTGGAGTGCCTCGATGTTGGAATGGATATCCGAGACGATGGCGGTCTTCACTCGTCGGATCCTCGACCTGCAGTGCCTTCGAGACGTGGCCCCCCAGCGTCTCGTCGTGCGGGCGGATTCACGGGCAATCTACCAGAGCGGTTTTTGCAGTGCCAATCGACATCTTTATCTGCGAAACGCGTGCCAGGTCCGGTCCTGGTCACTTCTGGCGGGCGCGCTGACGCTTGCGTGCAATCTCGGCCTCTTCGGGCCGAACCATCCGAACCGCGAGCGACTTGCACTGGGCGCAGACCTTGGTGAACTTGCTCACCTGACCGACCCACCCGCAGTCGTTGCAGATGACGTCGATCATGTAGTCCTTCTTGCGGCGATCGGGCAGCAATCCCTTGAGCATGCTGATGCTGACCGAGAGCCCGATCATCGCCACGACCACGTGGAAGAGCGTGATCCCACCGCCGAGCTTGAAGCTCTGGAGCCAGTCGATGAGATCGTAGATCGGCTGGAAGTTCACGGCGGCTCCGGCGGACGACGGGGAGGCCGAGGCATCCTAGGGGAGAGCGCGCCGCCACGCAACCGCGCCGGTTCAGCCCTGGGGTCTCAGTTTGCGGCCTGGCCACCGAGGGACCGGTGGCCCTCCAACCGGAATCGCGGAGAGGCCGTTTGGAGCGCGCGCGGTCCCTCGCGCCCGAGGCCAAAGTGAGACAGTACTGGTTCAGGAGCCGGCTCACGACGCGATCCCCGCCAGCTCGGGCTTGAGATCGCGCCCCATCAGCGACGCGAGGGCGCCGCGCGGCGGCTGGCCCTTGTAGAGCATCGCGTGGATCTGCGTGGTGAGCGGCATGTCGATGTAGAGCTTGATCGCGAGCTCGTAGGCCGAGCGCGTGGTGCGCACGCCCTCCGCGACCATGCGCATCGAGGCGAGGATCTCCCCCAACTTCTCGCCCTTGCCGAGCCGCATCCCGACGGTGCGGTTGCGCGACAGATCGCCGGTGCAGGTGAGCACCAGGTCGCCCATCCCCGCGAGGCCGGCGAACGTGAGCGGCTTGGCGCCCAGCTTGATGCCGAGCCGGGTGATCTCGGCCAGGCCGCGGGTGATGATCGCGGCGCGGGTGTTGAATCCGAGGCCGAGCCCGTCGCTGACGCCGCACGCGATCGCCACCACGTTCTTGAGCGCGCCGCCGATCTCGACGCCCATCACGTCGTCGTTGGTGTAGGCGCGGAAGTAAGGCGTGGCCAGCGCTTCCTGCACGGTGCGCGCGATCGCGTCGTGCGCCGACGCGATCGCCACCGCGGTGGGCATCTTCTGCGCGACCTCGCGGGCGAAGCTCGGTCCCGAGAGGAACGCCAGCCGCGCGCGGTTCGCGACCGGCAGCACCTGCTCGAGCACCTGCGACATCACCAGGCCGCTCTCGACCTCGATCCCCTTCGAGGCGCTGACCACGATCGTCTCGGCGGCCAGGTGGCGCGCGGCGCGACCCCACACCTCGCGCACCACGTGCGACGGCGGCACCGAGAGCACCAGATCCTTGCCGGCGACCACGCTCGCCAGGTCGGTGGTGGCCTGCAGCGACTCGGGGAGCTTGATCCCCGGCAGGTAGACCTTGTTCTCGTGCTCTTCCTGGATCGCGCGCGCGGAGTCCTCGCCGTGACTCCACAGCGTGACCGCGATCCCCTTGTCGGCCAGCAGCGCCGCCAGCGAGGTGCCGAAGCTCCCCGCTCCGAGCACCCCGACGCTGCGGATCGGCGTCATGAACGGGCGGCCGCCGTCTTGACTGGCGCGGGTTCCGGAAGGGACGTGTCGGCCATGTCGGTTTCGGCGGTGGTGACGCGCATCACTTCCTCGAAGGTGGTCTCGCCCTTGATCATCTTGAGCACCGCCGCCTCGCGCAGCGTGCGCATGCCGTCCTTGATGGCGGCTTTGCGGATCTTGTCGGCACCGGCACTCTTCCGGATCAGCGAGGCGACGTCCTCGGTGATCTCGACCATCTCGACCGCCGAGGTCCGGCCGTAGTAACCGGTGCCGCGGCAGCGTGCGCAGCCCTCGCCTTCGTAGACCACCATCGGTGTCGGCGAGGCATCGCGCAAGCCGAGGGCCCGCCACTCGTCGAGGTCGAGCTTCCGCTCGTGCTTGCACTCGACGCAGATCGTGCGTAGCAGCCGCTGCGCCACCACTCCGGTCAGGCACGACGCGATCAGGAACGGCTCGATCCCGAGGTCGATCAGGCGCGTCAGCGACTCGATCGCGTCGTTGGTGTGGAGCGTCGAGAGCACCAGGTGGCCGGTGAGCGCCGCCTGCACCGCGTTGGTGGCGGTCTCGGCGTCGCGGATCTCGCCCACCATGATCACGTCCGGGTCCTGGCGCAGCACGTGGCGCAGCGCGGACGCGAAGGTGATGCCGATCTTGGGCTGCACCAAGACCTGGTTGAACTCCTCGAACACCATCTCGATGGGATCCTCGAGCGACGTCACGTTGCGCTCGTCGCTCGACAGCATCCGCATGCCGGCGTAGAGCGTGGTGGTCTTGCCGCTGCCGGTGGGGCCGGTCACCAGGATCATGCCGTGGGGCCGCTCCAGCATGCGCAGGAAGAGCCGCCGCTCGCGGGCCTCGAAGCCCAGGTCCTCGATGTCGTAGGACGAGCGGTCCGGGTCGAAGATGCGCATCACGGTCTTCTCGCCGAAGGCCACCGGGAGCGTCGAAACGCGCAGCTCGACCTCCTCGCCGGACGCGGTGGTCTTGAAGCGGCCGTCCTGCGGCAAGCGGCGCTCGGCGATGTCGAGGCGCGCCAGCATCTTGATGCGCGACACGATCGCGTTGTGCACCACCTTCGGCATGGTGTGCACGTTGTGCAGCACGCCGTCGATCCGCAGCCGGATCGCCGACTGCTCGCGCTTGGGCTCGATGTGGATGTCGCTGGCGCGCTGGTCGTACGCGTAGCGCAAGAGGTACTCGACCGCGTTGATGACGTGCTTGTCGGTCGCTTCCAGCTCGCGATCGCTCTGGAGCTGGACCAGCTGCTCCAGATTCCCCAGATCGACGCCCGGCTTGAGCTCCTTTTCGGCCGCCTTGACCGAGGTGCGGAAGCCGTAGAACTCGGTGATGGTCTTCAGGATGTCGGTCTTGGTGCTGACCACCGGCTTGATGTCGTAGGTCGAGACCGCGCGCAGGTTGCGCACCATCTCGTCGTCGAACGGGTTCGCCGTGGCGACCGTCAAGAGCCGCTTGTCGAGGGAGAGCGGGATGATCGAGTGACGGCGCGCGAACGGCCGCGACACCACCTTGGTGATGAGCGCCGCGTCGAGCTTCAAGGGATCGATGCGCACGAACTCGAGCCCCGCCGAGTCGGCGAGCGCGCGCATGATGGCTTCCTCGTCGACCTTCTCGCCGCGCTTGGCGCCGAGCCGCGGGAAGCCGAATCCCGCGACGATGTCGACCGCGGTGATGTCGGAAGGCGAGGGTGGCGTGGAGCGCGTCGAGGCGGCGAGCTTCCGCGCCTCGGAGAGCAGCCGGTGGCGCTGGACGCGCTCCTTGATCGTCGCCTCGAGCCGCTGGTCGGGCGTCATCAGGCCCGAATCCACCAGGATCTTGGTGATGTGATCGATCGAGAGCTGGCGCATGAGCGAAGGGGGAAGCACGCCCGCGAGGGCCTCTCCGGATGGTACCCGCGCTCGGCGAGGCGAGCAATCGACGACCGACCCGCCCGATTCAATCCGGGAGGGACCGGCTCCGCCGGTCCGCGCCCGCGACCGATCCCGAGCCGCGGTGGTGTCCCTCCAACCGGAATCGCGGAGATGCCGTTTGGAGCGCGCGCGGTCCCTCGCGCGCGGTGGCGATCGATTGGACTGAAGCGCGATCGGTCGCTGCCCACCGAGGGACCGGTGGGCCTTCAGCCGGAATCGCACCCGAGCCGCTCAATGATTGACACGGGTTCTGTGCACACATAACCTGTGTGAGCCATGAACGTCACCTTGTCCATCGACGAGCAGCTGCTCGCGCGCGCGCGCCGCGTGGCCGACAGCATGGGGAAGAGCGTCAACCAGCTGGTCCGCGAGTACCTGGAGAGCCTCACCGACGCCGGCGATCCGGCCCGAGACATCGAGGAGCTGAGACGCCTTTCCAAGCAAGGTAAAGGGCGGTCTCGCGGCTGGCGGTTCTCACGGGACGAGATCCATGAGCGTTCGTAGCTTCCTCGACACGAACGTGCTCGTGTACTCGGACGATCACGACGCCCCGCGGAAACAGCGGCGCTCGCTGGAGCTCATCGCCGAAGCGCGTCGCGGCCGCACCGGTGCGATCTCGACGCAGGTGCTGTCCGAGTACTTCGCCACGGTCACTCGCAAGCTGGGGGTCGCCGCGGAAGTGGCCCGGCGCAAGGTCGAGCTGTTCGCGCACCTCGACCTGGTGCTGCTCGGCCGCGACGACGTCCTCGCCGCGATCGATCTGCATCGTCTCCACGGCCTCTCGTTCTGGGACGCGCTCATCGTGCGTGCCGCCCGCCAGGCGCGCTGCGCGGTGCTCTACAGCGAGGACCTCCAGCACGGCAGCAAGGTCGACGGGCTGCGGGTGCTGAACCCGTTCGCGGAGACCTGACCGCGAATCCGAAGGTCAGGGGATGAAGTTGGCGGGGTCGATTCCCAGAAGTCCGCAGACCTTGGTGACTTCGCCGTCGGGGAGGTGATCGGTCTCGTCGAGGTCGACGGCTCCTCCGGCGAGCGCGCCGCTCGGCCCCTTCACCTGGAAGGTGACGGAGTGGTGACCCGGGCCTCCGGCGCGGACGTTGGTGAGGAATTCACACTCGAATTCGGACTCGAGACGGATCTGGAAAGCGTCGAAAGAGATCGGCATGGGTCACCCGTGGCAGCTGCGAGAATGATCGAAGAGCGCTGCACGCACCCAGGGTAGCCGGTGAGGGTGTCACCACGATGTGGTCGTGCACCCGTTCGAGTCCGGGCTGGTGTCCGTGTGGCGGCACGGCAGCGGGCGCCCGCCCCGGGGCACGGCCGGCC
>CAZYWA010000314.1:0-9250 GCA_964650975.1 uncultured bacterium | reverse complement strand
GGCGCTGTGGATCGCGTTCTCGACCTTCACCCTCGAGCAGCGCTTCCTGCACGGGAGTCCCGTTCCCGACGCGCTCGGCTGGCGAGGGCTGGCGCTCGGCTTCGCCGCGAACCTGCTGTTCGGCGCCGCCTATGCAAGCCACGGTCTGGTGGGCGCCGCCGCCACCCATGCGGCCTGGAACCTGAAGCTCTTGTTTCTGCGCGCACCGTGAGTCAAGACGGTCGGAGGGACGCGCTCCGCCGCGTCCGCAACGCTGGCCCGCCGGAGACCGGCGGGCTCCAGCCTGGAGCGCGACGGTCTCCGGCGCGCAGGCCCATGACGGCAGGCAATGTGGCGCGGAAACGCCACGTTGGATCGCGATGGAACGCGGCGGCTGCGAGGGACCGCAGCCCTCCAGGCAGCGGTCGATCGAGATGCGACGGCCGCGCTCAGGGCTCCTGCAGGAGATGGAGATCGACGCCCTTGCCCTTGGCGTCGCCGTCCGAGATCAGCACCCGGACCTTGGGCAAGATCTCCTCGAGGGTCTCGAGGTAGAGCCGTTCGCGGGTGTGCTCCGGCGCCCGCTTGTACTCGGTGAGCACCGAGAGGAACCGGTCGGTCTCGCCGCGTGCCGTCTGGACTCGCGTGTCCGCCTGGGCGCGCGCCTGCGATAGCAAGGTTTGTCCCTCACCGCGGGCCTTGGGCAGCAAGTCGTTGGCGTAACCCTTGGCCTCGTTCACCAGGCGGCCGCGCTCCGACTCGGCGTCCTGGACCTCGCGAAAGGCACTGCGCGCCGGGCTCGCCGGGTCGATCGACTTGAAGCTCGCGGCGATGACGCGCATGCCGGCGCCGTAGCCGGCGAGGCGCGCGTTGGTGCGCTCCTTCACTCGTTCCAACACCTGGTGCTGGCCCGACGTGAGCACATGATCCACGTCCAGCGAGCCCAGAACCTCGGTGAACGCGGCCTCGGCGGCTCTCCTCACCACCACTCCCATCGCCGGCGGGTCGCCGCCGCTGTAGAGATAGGCGAACGGGTCCTCGACCACGTACTGCATCACCGCGCGCACCTC
The DNA here is from genome assembly GCA_964650975.1 of uncultured bacterium. GTDB lineage: Bacteria > JADJOY01 > JADJOY01 > JADJOY01 > JADJOY01 > CAZYWA01. The sequence goes on along the minus strand of CAZYWA010000314.1, from coordinate 8,201 downwards.
GACGATGTTGGTGTTGCCGGTGAGCCACTGTGTCTCGGCCGGAGTCGGGCTCAGGCCCCGCAGATCGTCGGCGTAGCGGAATCCCACCGGCACCGAGAGCGGCTCCGCCATCTTGACCTTCGCGGCGCGGCCGAGCGGCCAGGGCAGATTCCAGTGCACTCCGGCCGGCACGTGGGCGTTGACCACGTGCCCGAGCGCGATCGCGACTCCCACTTCTCCGTCGCTGGCACGCACCGTGTAAAAGCCCGTCCCGAGCCACGCGGCCAGCGCCACGCCCAACAGCGCCAGCGGCACAGCGACCCGCGGTCGCGCACCCGGCGATTCTGGGCTGGCTGGTGCTTCGCTCACGGCTTGCTCGCGGGCTTGGGCGCGTCGCTGCCCTGCCCGTGCGTGAGCAGGCGCATCAGATCGCTGTCACCAGGCAGGATGAGCGTGGTCTGCGGGTCGAGTATCTTGCGATACGCCTGGAGCGTGCGCAGGTACTTGTAGAACTCGGGGTCCTTGGAGAGCGCCTCGCCGAAGATGCGGGTGGCCTCGGCCTCGCCCTGGCCGCGCACCCGCTCGGCTTCGGCGTGCGCCTCCGCGAGGATCCGGCTCTTCTCCTGATCGGCTTCGGCGCGGATCTTGAGCGACTCCTCCTCGCCTTCCGAACGGAACCGCTTGGCGATCCGCCCACGCTCCGCGCGCATGCGGTCGAAGACACTCGACTGATTCTGATCCGGGAAGTTGAGGCGCTTCACGCGCACGTCGAGCACGTCGATTCCGTAGCGAGCGGCCTCGCCCGCCGCGGTCTTGGTGATCCCTTCCACGACTTCCGAGAGACGATTCTCGGCCGCATCCGTGCTGACCAGGCGCGTGAAGGGCACCTCGCCCAGCGCCGCGCCCAGCTCCGAGCCGATCAGGATCCCGAGCCGCGACTCGGCCCCCTTGGGATTCGTCACCGTCTGCAGGAAGAGCAGCGGGTCGCGAATCTTCCACACGCAGTAGCTCTCGACCGTGACGTTGGTCTTGTCGTTGGTCAGGTACTCGGTCTGCGACAGATCGAGCACCTGCACGCGGGAGTCGAGAGGGGTCACCTCCTCGATGGGCGATGGAAGCTTGAAATGCAGGCCCCGATCCGCCGCGAGGAACACCTGTCGCACCTTGCCCAAGCGAGTCACGACCGCGAACTGCGTCACGTCCACGACGAAGCACGAGGTGCGGATCACCAGCAACACCGCCGCGATCGCCAGCAGCCACCGGACCCAGGACTTCATGTCGACCACCTCGTGGCGCTCGTGACGCTCATGGCGCGTTTCCTTGCGGAGCGGTGTTCGGGTTTCCGCGGCGGAGCGCCTTCAAGAACGGGCTCTCCGGCTGGGCGTCGTCGCCGGGTGCTGCGCCGGTGCCGGTCCCGCTCGACGCGCGGGGGGCACTCGAGCCCGCGGCCACGGCCGGCGCTCCGCTTCCCGGCATCATCCAGAAGTCGAGCCCACCGCTGGCTCCACCCTCGCGAACCACCTTGCGGATCCCGGGAAGCACCGCCTCGACGGTCTCGAGATAGAGCCGGAGCCGGGTGACGTCGCGCGACGCGTCGAACGCATCGGCCTGCGACGTGAACGCGGCGGCCTCGGCGCCCGCCCGGTCCACCTCGGTCACCCGGGCGGCCCCGGCCTCGGCGAGGTTCTTCGCCGCCTCGCCGCGCGCCTTGGGCAGCGTGTCCTCCACGTATCCCTTGGCGGTCTCGACCGACGTGAACGCCTCCTCGCGCGCCGACGCGACGTCGCGGAAGTTCCAGTGCACCAGCGTCGGTGCGTGCACGTCGAGCAGCGCCACGCGCGTGAGCTCGATCCCGGCGCCATAGCGGTCGAGCTCGCGCTGCACCGTCTCGCGCACCCGGTGCTCGACGTCGGCGCGCTCCGAGGTGTAGACGCCGTCGATTCCTCGCTGGCCGATCACCTCGACGACCGTCGACCGGATCGCCGCGCGCACCAGCGCCTCGGGATCGGCGACCCCGAAGCCGAACGCCACCGCATCCCGCGCCCGGTACTCGACCGTCAGGTTGAGATCGAGGATGTTCTCGTCGCCGGTCAGGAAGTAACCCTCGCGAGCGTCCTTGATGCGGCGCGGCTCGGCGGTGGTCACGCGGCCCGCGTCGGCCGGCACCACCCGGAAACCGACGTCGAAGGTGCGCGACTGCTCGACCGCGATCACCGCACCGGTGCCGAACGGAGCCGGTCGATGGAGATGGAACCCAGGTTCGAGATCACGCTCCACGATGCGCCCGAACTCGAGCACCACACCCTTCTCGCCCGGCCGCAACAGCAAGACGCTGGTGCCGAGCCATGCGACCACCGCCACCGCCGTCACGAGACTCCCGAGCGAGCGCCGGGTGACCGGGATCCCGAGCCACTCCTCGATCCGCCGTCCCACCCCCGCGAACTCGGCGGGCACCGGCGCGCGCGCGACGCTTCCCGCCAGCAGCACCACGAAACCGGCGGTCGCCAGCAGCTGCCAGGGGCTCGCCGAAACCTCGGACGCCTTGGCGAGCGCCAGCACCGGCTTGATGCCGGTCGAGGCGATGACCACGTCGAGCAGCGCTCCCGCGGCGATGCTCAGCACCGCGACCACCGTCAGGTAAACGGCCACCGTGCGCCGCCCGAGGTAGCGCGTGAACACCACCACCGAGCCGATGTTGCTCGCGGGACCGGTGAGCAGGAACACCAGCGCCGCGCCGGGGCTCATCCCCTTGAGCATCAGCGACGCCGCGATGGGCGTCGACGCCGAGGCGCAGATGTAGAGCGGCACGCCGAGAACCGCCATGGCGATCAGCGGCACGATGCCGCGCCCCAGGAAGCGCTCCACGATCGAGGCCGGCACGAACGCCGCCACCAAGGCACTCGCGATCAACCCCACCAGCAGCCAGTGGGAGAGATCGTCGAGCAGGTCGACGTAGCCGTAGCGCAGCGCTCGGCGCCACCAGCTGCCGGGCGGCGCGGCGCGCTCGTCGAGTCCCACGACCTCGCTCGAGTCGAGCTCGTCGCCGTGAACGTGTCCGGCGTGGGAGTGGTCGTGCTCGTGATCGGCCGCAGGGCGGCTCGCCGCATGGTCATGCTCGTGCTCGCAGCCGGCAGCATCCGCCGCGGCCGGCTCGGCCGAGCCGACGGTGGACTCAGGCGCTGGCGCCGCACCGCCGGCAGGCTCGACGGGGTCCGGTCCGCCCTCGAGCTCGACGATCAGCCCCGCCACCAGCGCCGTCACGAACGCGGCCACCGGACGGAAGACCGCCATCAGCCAGCCCATCAAGCCGTAGGTGAGCGCGATCGAGTCGACCCCGGTCTCGGGGGTCGACACCAGGAACGACACCGTCGCGCCGCGGCTCGCGCCGCGCCGCCGCAGCGCCACCGCCGTGGGCACGACCGAGCACGAGCAGAGCGGCAGCGGCACCCCGACCAGCGAGGCCACCACGATCGACCGGACCCGGCCCTTTCCGAGCAACCGCTGGATCAGGGTCTCCGGCACCAGCGCGTGCAGCAGCCCGGCGACGCCGAAACCCAGCAGCAGATAGAGCGACGACTCCCGGAAAACCTCCCACAGCGCGGCGGCAAAGCGCGACAGGAAGTCAGCCATGAGTCGAGGGCGAGGTCGATGAACCGGTCCGCAAACCGCGCAGAGCGGCATCGGTTCGACCGGCGCGAGCATACCGTGATCGGGAGAGCGCCCCAACGCGCGGGCTTGAACGAAAGCGCCGAGCGCGTTACCCCTCCGGGTTCCGAGGAGGAGCCATGAACGCCAAGCGTGCCCGCCTGATCCGCAAATTCGCCCACGCCACCAAGCGCGACCCCGACGAGATCAAGAAGCTCTGGAGCGAGATTCCGCGCGTCGCCGCACGCGACGCCGAGCGCGCGGACAACGAGGTCAGCCGCCGGGCGCTCGGGGCCGAGATCAAGCGCACCGTCCGCCGCGAAGACGACTGAGTTTCCTGGGGGCTTTCCAAGCCCCCCGCCCCATGAAAAGTGCGATTTTCATGGGGCCCACCCCCGAATCCGGCGTGACTTCGCGCCGACCGAGGATCCGAGTTGCCCTCTGGCTCGTCGAGTTGCTCACACGCACTGGGTCGCTTCGATGCTCGGCTCGCCGCGGCATTTCCTCGGCGCTCGATCGTCGCCAGCCCCACACCCGTCCAGCCGCTCGAGAAGCTGAGCCGATCGGCGGGTGGCGCCGAGCTCTGGATCAAGCGCGACGACCTCACCAACCCGCGCTACGGCGGCAACAAGCCACGCAAGCTCGAGTTCCTGATCGGCGACGCGCTGGTGCGCGGCGCCCGCGGCTTGCTCACCTTCGGCGTGGTGGGCAGCCACCACGCGCTCGCGACGGCGATCTTCGGCCACGAAGCGGGCTTGAGCACCACGGCGGTGCTGGTGAAGGGCCCTCTCCACCCCCACGCGGTCGAGAACCTGCGTCGCACGTGCGCCGAGGCCGAGCGGGTGCTGTTGCTCGACGTGGCCGGCTTTCCGGCGGTCGCGAGCGCGGTGCTCGGCGCTCTCACCGGCGGCAGCCTGCGGACCTGCCTGATCCCGCCCGGCGGCTCGTCGGTGATCGGCAACCTGGGCTACGTGGCGGCCGCGATGGAGCTCGCGGAGCAAGTTCGCGCCGGCGAGATGCCCAGACCCGACTACATCTTCGTGCCCGCGGGAAGTCTCGGCACGATCGCCGGCCTGGTGACTGGCCTGGCGCTGGCTCGCCTCGAGACCTGGACCGCCGGCATCGCCGTGCTAGGCCCGCCGAGCGCCACGCAGGGCCGGGTCGACTCGCTGGTGCGGCGCGTCCGTCGCCGGATCCTGGACGTGGCTCCCGACCTCAAGAGCATCCGCACCGGATTCGAGCGGTTCTCGCTTTTCTTCGATCAGCTCGGCCAAGGGTACGGCCACGAGACCGAAGCCGGCGCGCGCGCCGCGCGGCAGATGCAGGAGCTCGAGGGCATCACCCTCGACACCACCTATACCGCGAAGACCGTGGCCGGGATGCTCGATCGGGTGGGCCAGCCGAGCATGCGCGGCAAGACCGTTCTCTACTGGCACACGCTGAGCAGCGCGCCCCCGCCAGCGCTCGACGGCCCTGCGGCGCCTCTCCCGCCCGCCTTCGAGCGGTTGCTCGCCGTCACCGGATAGCTTTGGAATTCATGACCGTCAGCCTCTGAGAATCAACACGGGCCAGCTGGCCGCAATGGCCCAAAATCCCGTCAAACAGGGGGATTTTCGGCCCTGGCCGCGATCAGCACCTGCAGCAGATAGGGCGCCAGCAGCCGGAAGTAGCCGACCCGCGGCTTCCACTGCGCCGTGATCGAGATCAGCGCCACGAACACCCTTCCCAGGAGCACGAAGTCCTGCGGGATGCTGACCGGGTTGGCGCGCACCGAGCTCATCATGTCGCGCCACAGCTTCTCGAAGTCGAGGTTCCGGAAGTCCGACCCGCGCTCGGCCATGAAGATCGACATGTAGAGCGAGCCGAGCTGCTCGAGCGTCTCGGGACGCCCGTCGCGGGTGCGAAACCCGAGCGCGTGAAAGCAGCGCGCCATCGTCGGGCCGTCCTTCTGCACGATCGCCTGCGCGAGGCGCACGTAGTCGGTACGGGCCTCGACGGGGATGGGCTTGGCGCAGCCGAAGTCGACGAGGCCCAGTCGGCCGTCGCTCGTCACCAGGAAATTGCCGGGGTGCGGATCGGCGTGGAAGAAGCCGTCCTCGAGGGTCTGCTTGCAGAACGCGTCGACCAGCGTCGAGCACACCCGGTCGATCCGCTCCTGCCCGGCTTCGCCGTCCCGCGACGCCTCCGCGAGGTCGAGCGTGATCCGGCGGCCCTCGATGAAATCCATGGTGATGATGCGCCGGGTGGTGGTGTCCCAGTGGATGCTCGGCACGATCACGTCGGGCTTGCCGCGAAACGCCTCGTGGAACCGTTCGGCGTTCTGGCCCTCCTGGACGTAGTCGACCTCTTCGCCGATGTAGCGAATCAGCTCGTTGGCGATTCCGACCACGTCGAGGTTGGGGAGAAAGCGCGCCGCCATCCGCGCAGCGAGCCGCAGGTTCTCGAGGTCGGCCAGGACCACCGGCTCCATGTGCGGGAACTGCACCTTCACCGCGAGACGGCGGCCATCGGCGTCACGCGCCTCGTGCACCTGACCGAGCGACGCGGCGGCGACCGGCTCGGGGTTGAACCACGCGAACGCCTCCTCGGGCGGCTTGCCGAGTTCGTGGCGCACCTGCGCCGCGATCACCGCGTAGGGCAGCGGGGGCACCTGATCCTGGAGCCGCGACAGCACCTCGATGTACTCGAGCGGCACCAGGTCGATGCGCGTGCTCATGAACTGCCCGACCTTGAGGAACGCCCCGCGCAACGCAACGCTCGCGCGGTAGATCCGCTCGGCGTTGGCGCGATGCACGCCGGGCCACGCCGAGGCGCAGACGGATTTCGACACGCGACGCAGCCGCAGCACCGCCCAGCCGTAGCTCGCGGCTACCCGGAAGCCGAGCCACCCGATGGCGGCCCCACGCAAGGCACGGTTGACGATCATGATCGGTGATCGAGTGTCGCGGAGAACGGTGCGAGCGATTTAGACGGCCGAGAGCGGTCAGGAAAGGGCCTGCGGTTGAACCCACCCGCGCTCGTGGGCTTATATCCGGGCCCCAGCACTCCGCCCCGGCGAAACCTGTCGCGCATGAAAGCCTTCATCTACCCGAGCGGAGTGACGATCGAGCCGCTCGGCGATCCGGCTTCCGCCTCGCGAATCCTGAACGAGCCGCTCGCCCGGCAGCTCGATCGGGTGCTCGCCCGATGCGGCCTCGAGCCAGTGCGCATCGCGGACCGGAGCCAGGCCAGCGGCGACCGCTTCGTGCTGTTGCCCGACAATCTCTACGTCACCGGTCTCTTGCTCCACGAGTTCCTGAAGCTCGCGGCGCGCGAGACCGGGACCGTGGCGCTGGCGCTCGCGGATTCGGCGTTCACGCGCTTCACCACTCCGCTCCAGGAGCTGCGGACGACCGGTGAAGGCAGCAAGCGCACCTGGATCTACCCGCTGCTCCGGGTGGAGGGCGCGCGCGATCCGGCCGACCTCGACGGCAGCCGCGCCCGCGCGCTGATCGTCCCGGCGCGCGCCTGGAACGTCGCGGTGTGGCGGGCGCAGGATCTGCCCGATCGCCCCAAGCAGCACATGCCGGTCACCCTCCATCAGGCGATCGTGCTCGAGAGCTGGTACCACGTGTGGGCAGCCAACGTGCTCGGTCTTCCGGTGTGGGGGATCCGTCAGTTCCTGCACCCGCGACGCGCATCGTGGCTGCTGCTCAAGCTGGTGTGGTCGCTGGTCACCTACCTGCCCTCGCACCTGGCGCTGGCACTGGCTGGATTCCCGGTCACCTTCGGCGCCGCGAGCCTGATGCGGCACGTGGGCCGCGCTCTCGTGATCCGCGGCAAGCGCTGCCGCATTCACCCGACCGCGGAGGTGATGGCCTGCGAGCTCGGCGACGACGTCGAGATCGGCGCCTTCAGCTCGGTGATCCTGAGCGTCCTCGGTGATCGCGTGACGGTCGACACCTGGGGCGAGGTCCTGAGCTCGGTGGCCGGCGAGGACACGCACTTCATCCATCGCCCCGCGTTCAACGCCGCGGTCTGCTATCCGGGCTGCCGCATCAGCCTGGTCCAGGCGAGCTTGCTGGGACGCAACGCGTCGTTCGGCGGCGAGGTCCGGGCGTACGACCTGAACCTCAAGGGACCGGTCACCATCGAGCACCGTGGCCGGATCCAGGCCACGGGCACCTCGGGGCTCGGCACGTGCGTCGGGCACGACGCCCAGCTGTGGGGGCGAATCTCGCTGGCACCGGGGCGCGCGGTCCCCAACGGCACCATGATCATCGAGGATCCGCACGTGGTGCTGCAGCGAATCCCCAAAGACGTCGAGCCGGGTGTGATCCACGCCATCCGGAACGGCGTGCTGGTCCCGGTCGGCAGCCCCCGCGAGCACACCGATACCGACACCACGCCCGTGGCTGGAAGCTGAGCCGGATGCCCAGGGCGGCGGGGCCGGCGGCGCCACTGCTCGATGGCTGCACCCAGAAGCCCCGCATCAAGAAGGCCCGCATCAGGAAGGCAGGGTACGGAGCGCTGGCGCTGGTGCTCGCCAGTGGCGCGGTAGCCGCCGCGCAGGACGGCGCGGGCGTCGACGAGCTGGT
>CAZYWA010000313.1:0-9255 GCA_964650975.1 uncultured bacterium | reverse complement strand
TGGTCGAGCGGCGCGCCCATCGAGGGGTGAACGACCGTGGAACGTTTCGATCCGAGCGCCCTCGCCGACTATCTGATCACGCTGCTCGCGATCGGCTTCGCGCTGGAGCGACTCGTGCCCCGCCCGAACACCGTCGCCATGAGGCGCGTGATCGCAGGAATCCGAGACCTCGAGGGGTGGGCCTCCGCGCGCGTTCCGCCCCTTCACGAGCGAGGGAAGGTCTGGACCGAGCTCGCGCTGCTGGGAGCCGCGCTCGCGATCCGGGTGGCGGCTCTCGGGGTCTGGCAGATGGTTCGCTCATGAGCGGCGGAACGAACATCGTGGCGCTTCGCGATGCCGCCGGTGGCGGCGCGGATCCGGCGGGTGCGCTGGCGCGCGCCGCGGGCCTCTCGGCGCACGAGGCGCGAGCGCGCCTTTACGGCACCGGCCCGCGCGTGATCTCCGTGCACGCCGATCGCGCGCAGGCCGAGGCCGCCGTCGCGCGGCTCACGGCCGGCGGATTCGACGCTCTCGTGCTCTTCGCCGAGGACCAGGAGCGCGATCGGGTCGAGACCGCGAACGCGCGCTCGTTCGAGCTGATGCCGGGCGCCTTCCGCGTGCAGGCGCGCGACGGGCATACCGTGGATCTCGAATACGGCGCGATCCGGCTGATGGTGCGCGGGCTCACGATCGCTCAGTCGCTGCACACCGAGACCACCGTGGTGCGAAAGATGAGCGTGCCGCTGGCGCTGGTGAGCGGCGGCGTGATGCTGACCAAGAAATCCGAGCGGACCACCACCACGGTCGAGGAAGAGCGGACCTTGTTCCTGCGTCTCTTCACGCCCGGATCGCCGCCGGTGAACGTCGGTGAGACCGAGGTCCAGTATCAGGGCCTCGGGAAGGCGTTGCAGCCCACGCGCAGCGGCAATTTCGTGGCCTTGCAGCGCGAGCTTCGGTCGCGGGCCCGCGGGGTGGCGGTCGACGATCGACTCGCCACGCGCGCTGGTCAGATCCAGGTGCTGAGCGAGCTTTTGCCGCTGCAGGAGTACGTCGAAGCCGCGGTGTCGCTGGTGGCTCGCGCGCACGGCGTACGCTGAGTTTCTCGGGGGTCTGTTCCAGACCCCCGCCCCGAAAAAAGTGCGATTTTTTCGGGGCCCCACCCCCGAGTCGGCTCGCTTTGCTCGCCGCGCGCCTGCGGCGCCGTGCTTCTGCATCGACCCACCGCCGCGACGGGTACGGCAGGGCGGCACCTCCGCGCAGCCGGGCTCGTGCGCCATTGATTCGCGGACTCTGCTCCCGCCGCGCGATCACGGCGAGCCGTCGCTCATCACCAGGACCCCCGTGCCGTCGATCCGGTCGTCGGCGAGGCGGATCAGCGCGTCGTTCGCTTCCTCGAACGGGAACCGGGTGACGTGCGGGCGGATCGGGATGGCGGCCGCCTCGCGCAGCAGGCCGTTTCCGTCCTCGCGGGTGTTCGCCTCGACGCTCCGGAGCTCCTTCTCGTGAAAGAGATGCCGCTGGTACTCGAGCGCCGGCACGTCGCTCATGTGGATTCCCGCGCACGCGAGCACGCCACCCTTGTCGAGGGCGGCTAGCGCCGCGGGCACCACCTTTCCCGACGGCGTGAAGTTGATGGCGGAGTCGAGCTTGACCGGCGGCTCGTCGGTGGTGTCCCCGGTCCAGGCGGCTCCCATCGCGCGAGCGAAGGCCCGGTGCGACTCGCCGCGCGTGCCTACGTAGACACTGGCGCCGCGCGCTCTCGCGAGCTGGATCACGATGTGGGCCGACGAGCCGAAGCCGAAGAGCCCGAGCCGTCCGCCGCGCGGCAACGACGCGCGCATGAGCGCCCGGTACCCGATGATCCCCGCGCACAAGAGCGGCGCTGCTTCCACGTCGGAGAGCGTGTCTGCGATCGGATACGCGAAGCGTTCGTCGACGACGGCGCATTCGGCGTAGCCGCCGTCGTGAGTCCAGCCGGTGTATTCGGACGCCGCGCACAGGTTCTCCCGCCCGGAGGTGCAGAAGCGGCAAGTGCCGCAGGTCTTGCGAAGCCAAGCGATTCCGACCCGCTGCCCCAGCGCGAAGCGCGTCGCGCGGGGCGCCCGCTCTTCCACCGTGCCGACCGCCTGATGGCCGGGCACGATGGGTGACTTGCGGGCCTCGAGCTCGCCCTCGATCACGTGCAAGTCGGTGCGGCAGATCGCGCAGGCTCGCACGCGCACGCGGATCTCGCCGGGGGCGGGCTCCGGACACGGCCGCTCGACCAGGCGCAGCGGTCGCGAGCGGATCGGCGCCGGCTTCTCGAGGATCCACGCTTTCATCGGCGAGCGCGCTTCACGGAACGGGCTGGAAGAGCCGATCGAAGATCGCGTCGGCGACCTTTCGCCCTTGCGCGATCCCGGCGGTCTTGTCGAACGACCAGTGGATGCCGAGATAGATGCGGCTCTGGCCGTTCTCTTCCTCGGCCTGGGAAAGCGACGCGAACGAGCGCGGGACCAGCGGCCGCACCGCGCCGTCGTTGCCGACGGTGACGCCGTCGAGCTCGTCCGACACGAACGAGAACGCGATGTCGTCGGTGCCGAAGTAGAGCCGCAGCATCTCGAACACCGCACCGCCGAAGCCGGCGTGACCGGATGGATAGGAAGGAAAGGGCGGCGTGAAGTTCGGTCCGTCCGCGTTGCTCGCCGGAGCGCCGAGAGGCATGAAGCCAGGATCGCCCGCGGTGAGGGGATTTCCGTCGCCCAGGCCCATCGGTCCGGTCCCCGGATCGGACTCGCGGATTCCGGTGACCGGCCGCCACACGTCGTAGAAGTATTTCGAATCCCAGATCGCGATCCCGGCGTCGGCCATCGCCACGTTGACCAGCGCCAGCAATCGAGCCAGCTCGACGCCGTCGAGTCCTCGATCGTGCGCCAGCTGGGCGGTGATCTGGTTGTAAAGCCGCGGCGGCGCGCAGAGCGACGGCGTTCCGTCGTAGGCCCAGTAGAGGCCGACGAGCGTTTGCTCGGCGGTGCGCTCGGTGGGAGTCGTGACGCCGTCGCCGCCGAGTCGTGCGACCTCGTCGTAGGCCGTCGCGTAGTCGGAGCTGTCGAGCGCCGGCGGAGGATCGACGCGCAGCTCCGATCCGGACGTGAGCGCGAACGGACGCACCTCGCCCCAGTGAGCGCCCATCGCGAGCTTGCCCTGACTCACGGGATCGGGCCGCCACTTTCCGGCCGCCGGATCGGGGAAGTAGTCCTGGCCCACGACGGGCTCGGGAGCCGCCGAGCCGTCGCCGTCGCGATCGGCGAGGACCGCGGCCGCGGCCTCGGCGCCCACCGCGATGCCATCTCGCTCCGCGGCAGCACCCTGGGGATGCTCGGCGAGGAAGCGCGCGAGCTGATCGTCGATCGCAGGTGCTTGCGACGGATAGAGCGCGACCAGCGTGTCGTGCGCGGCCTGGCCGATGGCGGCGGCGAGCGACGCGTCGCGCGGTGCCGGTGGTAGATCGCTGAAGCCGCGAAACCCGCTGGCGATGGCGTTCGCCGCGTCGAACATGGCGATGTGCACGATCGCCATGGCTCGGCTCGCTCGCCCGGGACCGAGCTGCTGGTGCGTGGGGCCCGCCAGGCCCGGGACGACCGGCGCGTGATCGATGCCGCTCGCATCGATCGCGATCCGGCTCCACTCGTTCACCCAGCTCGCTTCGGCGGCGGACTGATGCGCGTCGCTCGCCGGGCCGGCGCAGCCGGGGACGGCGGCGAGGGTGCTCGCGGCGAGCACCAGGGCCGCGCGCCGACTCACGATCGACCCTCCGCGAGCTCGTGGCGCAGGTGGATCACGGTGTACGAGGCGTTCCGGAAGTCCTCCGCGAAGGCATCGGCGTGCGCGGCGCGAAACGCGGCGAGATCGGTGTCGGCCGGGTCGAGCACCACGAAGTCGATGTGATACCGGTCGAGGATCGAGACCATCTCGGCGAGGTCGCGCGGATGAAAGAGCTGCCGCACGTCGCGCTGTCGCTCGGCGACTAGGGCGGCGGGCACCTGATAGATGCGCGCGAAGAAGAGATCGCCGAGCGCACTGCGGCGCTCGCCGAAGACCGGCACGAAGCTCAGCGCGCGGACCTCGTCGAGCGGCCGTGCCTGCACGACGGCCCGCTCGGGCAGGTGGCCCCGGATCCAGCGCGCGGCCTCCATCTCGTCGTCCCGAACGTAGTGAGTCTGCGAGCGGTCGTCGATCGCGCGCGAGTAGCGCCAGTCGAGCATCGTGGTGAGCGCCGCCGGCACAGCGACGAGGGCGGCCAGGCCGATACCGAGCCAGGCTCGACGCCGATCCGCGAACTGCTGCAGCGCGGCCGCGCCGAACACCGCGAGCCCCACCTGAGCCACCAATCCGGCCTTGAGCGCCACATCGTTCGTATACCCCTCGAGCGAGACCATCGCGAGCGTCGCGAGCGCGATGGCGACGAGCAGCGCCACGGGCGCGCGCTCGCGCCAGGCGGAGCGGGTCGTCAGCACGGCACCCAGCGCGCCCAGCAGCAGCGGCGCACCGAGGTTGAGCAGCGGTACCAGCACCGGATGAGCCCTGAGCCCGGTCGGAATCCCGAGCGCGAGCCCAGTCCCGGGCTCGTGTCCGAGCATGCCGAGCGCCCTGCAGCCTGCGACCGTGGCGACGGCCGGCACCAGCGAGAGCCCGACGCGGATCGAGCGAGAGAGCCGCTGCTCCGGCGCGCGCAGCGCAGCAATGCCGGCGACCATCCCGAACCAGGCCGTGACCACACCGCCCACGAAGAAGCTCGCCGCGATGCTTGCCGCCGCGGCCAACCCCGCCAGCGTGGCCGCGAGTGGCCGGCCCCCAACGTCGTCGTGCGATACGAGCGCCAGCAGCAGCAGTCCGAACGTCAATGCCTGGAGGTGCGGTGGGCTGTAGAGCAACGCGCGGAAGAGCCCATCGATCTGCGGCGGCCCCCACCACTGTCGCGTGAGCGCGTCGACGTTGGTGCTGCGGGCGATCGCGAGCCAGGAAACCAGCCCGGCGGGCCTGCGGAACCAGAGATAGACACCCTCGTAACCGGTGGCGGAGAGCGCGATCGTCGTGGCGAGCCCGGCCCAGCGGTCCGCGGCGCCGAAGAGCCTGAGCGCCGAGAAGAGCGCTAGCACGAACACCGCGTCGGTGATCCAGGTCTCGGTAAGCAGCAGCTTCTCGATGCCGGCGCTTGATGCTCCGATCCTGGCGTAGAGCGCCGCCGGAACGAACGACGCCCAGTAGTAGTGAAGCGGGACTCCGGCGAGCCACGGATTCTGCGGCGGCAGCTCCCCCTTCGCGATCTCGGCGGTCATCGCGACCTGCTTCAGGAAGTCGCCGGGAAAGTAGCGGTGATAGGCATAGCCCTCGCTGGTGTGGCGACCGACCCGAACCAGCGGCCCTCCCGCGAGCGTCGCGGTCAGCGCCAGCAGCACCACCGCACCCACGTAGGAGCCACGTTTCCAGGCCGGGAAGAGCGGCGGCGCCGAGTCCGCGCGCCGCAAGCGCCGGGCGCCCCAGGAGCCGAGAGCGATCGCCATCGCGCCGGCCGCGAGCAAAGCCGTGCGCGTGGGGCCGAAGAGCGCCACGCTTCCGATCAAGAACGCGGTGGTCGCGAAGCGACCCAGCAGCCACCCGTAGAGCAGCCCTTCCGGATGGCGCTTCGGATTCCGGCCCAGCAACGCCAGGCCGTGTGGCAGGCCCGGCGCTCCCGTGAGCAGCTCGAACAGCAAGAAGCGGACGAGTGTCATGCGCGGGATCAGTGGCTCGCGGACGACGGTGCCGCGGGCAGCGCCGCATCCACCCAGATTCCAGGGGAAACCTCGATGGTCACCTGGTCGACCCACAGGTCCGAGCGTGCGAACGTGAACACCCGGAACTCCAGGCTCTCGTACTGGTCGTGGAAGTAGTCGAGCTCGGGAGTGGTGTAATCGGCGCCCGCCGGAAGCTCCGCCGGACCGAGATTCCGGGACAGCAGCACTCCACGCCCGCCGGGGCGCGCGATCTCGATGCGCGCGAGCGGGCCGCGCTCCTCGGGCACGCCGGCACGGAGCCGGAACCAGGCGTGGATCCGTCCTGGGCCGAACTTGAGGTAGGGCCCATAGGTCGAGTAGCAGGCGCGATTCTTGGCCGCGCCGCTCTGCCAGGCGAGACCGTCGAGTGCCCGCGGATCGTTTGCCAGGATCCCGGTCTGGTGATCGAAGAACCGCGCTTCGATGGTGGCGCGGTGCGGGGGCTCGAGAAAGACGACCAGGTGAGCAGGCCCGGCCGAGAGGTTGCCTTCGAGGTCCAATGGGACGGCCGTGCCGGCGGTGAGCGTGATCGGTGCGCTTTCGGGGCCGAGCACCGCCACCGGCGGCGTGATGGCCTTGGGTTGCGGCTCGGGGACCAGCGACCAGCGCACTCGCACGTCGCGCGTCAGGCCGCGGGCCGGGTTGGCGACGGTCGCGTGCGCCGAAAAACGGCTGGAGCCGAGCTCGATCGGATCGAGGCGCAAGTCGTGCAATTCGGGTTCGACCAGGGAGAGCAGGAAGAAGTTGCCGTACGAGATCGGAAACGCGTCGAGGAGCGCCGCGGGGCGAACCGCGTCGGGATAGGTGGTGTAGTAGAAGTACTGCTCGCGCTGCCGCGAGTCGAGCAGCAAGTAGCTGATGGGGAATCGCGCGAAGAGATCGCGGTCGTTGAAGAAGTCCTTGTACACATGGAGCGTGTGCATGCCGTTCTCGAGCCCGAGCTCCGGGGCCGCGAGCCCGGCCATCCAGGCGTCGCCGAACCGGTTGCCGAGATCCCGCGACAGGTCACGAATCTGATATTGCGGCTGGAGCGCCCATTTCAGGTAATCGCGAGCTTGAACCGCGCCGGTGTAGGCGAGCGGAGCGACGCCCAACAGCCAGAGCGCCGTGGTGGCCGGGATGACGAGGTCGCGACGGCGCATCCGGCGCCCCGCGACGGCGTCGAGCGCCAGCAGCAGCCCGGCGATCGCAAGCCACACGGCGAGCTTGGTGGTGCCGGGCAGCGGTTGCGTGGGATCGGAGGCGAGGTGCTCCCAGATCGGCTGAAGCGAAAGCGGAAGGTGCGCGAGAAAGCAGCCCAGCCAGAGCCACAGCACCGGAAACGAAGCGAGCCCGACCCGCGGCGGTAGCCGGAGCTCGCGGCTGCGCACGCCCTGGGTGAGCGCGTGCGCGGCGAGCACGCACATGGGCGGGATCACCGGCACGTGGTAGCGAACCGGCGTGTAGCTCAGGATCGCGTCGAACAGGAAATGCGCCACGTACCAGAGGCCGAAGAACACGTCGAATGCCTCGAGCCGGCGCGGCGCGTGGAAGAAGCGGTGGATCAGCACGCCCACGAATCCGAACGACAGGTAGAGCAGCACCGGATCGCGGAAGAACACGCGGAAGAACGAGAGATCGCCCAGGTTCGCCGCCAGCTCGTGGAGATCGTGAGGCAGCGACTGCCTCTCGTAGAAGCTCATCGCGTGCTGGATCTGGGCCGCGTAGCGCACGTAGAAGAGCGCGTACCAGGGAACCAGCACGATCGCGACGCCGGCCGCGAGCGCCAGGGCGGCCGCGAGGGCCGCGCGCGGCTCGATCGCGCGCCCTCCCTGCTCGTCGCGGCGGCACAGCACCGCGAGCGTCGCGAACGGCACCGGCACGAACGACGGGTAGCTCTTCCAGACGTAGGAGAGGAAGGTCGCGGCGCCGGCGGCCACGAAGAACGCCGCGCTCGAACCGGGAAGCCGCGCCGGATCGCCCGCGCGCCGGAAGCGGCCCCAGCCCTCGAGCCACAGGAAGGCGCTCAGCACCATGAAGAAGAGCACCGAGGTCTCGGTCAGGCCGAGCCGGTTGAACATCACGAACAGGTACGAGAATCCGAGCAGCGAAACGGTGAGCAGGCCGAACCGCCAGCCGCCGGCGTGCTTGGCCATGAAGTAGACGAGCGCCAGGATCCCCAGGCTGAACGCGATCGGGATGATCCGCACCTGAGCGATGCCCACGCCCAGGAGCCGCAGCGTTCCCCACTTGAGGTAGGAGAGCACCGGGCTGACGAACACGTCGTTCCACTCGTCGACGGGCGGATGTCCGAAGAGCACCCGGTCGCGCGCGTTGTGCGCGAGCATGCCCTCGTCGAAGAAGACCCCACCGCTCCAGTCGAGGTCGGGCGGCGGATCGGCGTCGATGTGGACGAGCCGCACCAGCGCCATGAGCCCGAAGAGCGCGATCACCAGCCACCGCGCTCCCGCGGGAGAAGGCCCCGCGGTGCCGGCCGGCTCGGGCTCGCTCATCGTGCACCAGGTCCGCGAGGCGTGGTGTGCTTCTCGACTCGCGCCACCACGATTTCCTCGCTCTCGGGCTCGAGCCGATGACCGCGCGCCTCGGCGAGCACGCGGACCTCGCCGGCCGTGCCGCGCTCGAAGATGTAGCTCCGGCCTTCGAAGCGGTTCTCGAAGAGCTGGCCGATGAGCTGCGGATTCACCGCCCAGCGCGCGTGCGGCAGGTTCGCCAGCTGGCCGCACAGCCCTTCGTTCAGCCATTGCTCGCGGCGCAGCTGGTCCTCGCCTGGCTCGGCGAACACCCAGCGCTGGTCCCAGGCCCACGGATTCGCGGCCGGCTGGGCGAGGATCTCGACACCGAGCGCGTCGTAGTGATCGCCGACCGCGCGGAAGCCGGGCTCGTTCGAGGTGTGCGGCTCGGAGAAGCCGTCGTAGCAGATCATCGTGCCGACGCGCCCGAGCGGGGTGTCGAAGGGCTCGAGATCCTCGACGCGCCCCGGAGTCAGGCCGAGGACGTCCTCGAGGGTCGGCACCAGGTTGACCTTGCGAGTCTCGTTCACCACCCAGCCGTCGGGATCGAAGGCGAGCGACAGATTCCAGACGCGCCCGTCGGCGGGCTCGTAGCGAACGCTATCGCGCCCGCGGCGGTTCCGCGCGACGAGGGCGCTGCCCGCGACGATCCACGCCCGGTGCTTCCGCGCCAGCTCGCTGAAGGTGCGGAAGTAGATCGGCCACACCGTGCTCGACAGCATGACCAGCGCGGCGCGCCTGGGATCGGCGAGCCGGTGCCGCGCCATGGTGCGAATCAGCTCGGGAAGCCGCCGGAGCAACACCCGGGTGAGGGCTCCGCTCACGGTGCGCGCGCGATGCGCGACGTCGAACTGGCCCGCGATCCCCAGGAACGTGCCGATGTTTTCCGGAAAAACCACCAGCGCCTGGTGAGCGAAGCCGTCGTCCCGGCGCCCACCCCGGGCCTCATCCACTTTTTCGAAGAGGCTCGT